>CAWISY010000038.1:0-36786 GCA_963838455.1 Bryobacterales bacterium | reverse complement strand
TAAGCAGGTTGTGATCGGGTAAGCCTGCTCGTAGGCATACCCACCGCGCCAAGGAGATAAGGACATGCCACTGCTCCGCGGATGTGCGGCAGAAAAGCAGTTCAGCACGACCAGTGCTCAGGCCTGGCTACGACGAGGAAGAAGTGATGTTCTTGGACGAGGTCGAGGCTGAGCTCGATCGGCTGATCCAGGAGAACGAGGAGCTCAGGGCCAAGCTTGCCGAGGTGCTTCGCGGCGGCAAGATGAACCCGCCGCTGACCTCGCCGCACATGGACGGCCCTGAGTTGATGCAGCCATCGCCAAGCCCGATTGGGGCAACGAACTGGAACGCAGCGATCTGTGGATTCAGGCCAGCGCGGCGATGCTCCCGCAGCAGTCCGCTCAACCGCAACAGACCTTGCCGGCGTTGAAGGACCTGAAGAGGGTCGCCCTGGGACTCAACTTCAGCGATTCGCCGGTCCTCAACGTGGTGCTGACCTCGGCCAGCGATGCAAGCGCAGCCACCCTGCTGACTACCCTCCAGGCGATGTTGCCCCTGCTGGCCGCGTCTCCGCAGAGTGCGGCGATCACGAAAAACCTCAAACTGGCGCAGGACGGCCCGGAATTGCGCATGCGTCTGACGATTCCTCCGGATATGGTGGCGATGTTGCAGCAGCAGGCGATGTCGGCGGCAGGGGACGGCGGAATTCCCGCGCAGCTCTCGCCCCTGCTGGGTGCTTTCGGGCTCGGTCCAACGCCGGGGAAGAAGACGGCCCCGTCCGCCACTCCTGCTCCTCCGCAGAACCCCGGGTCGATCAAGATCTACGGGCTCGATGGCGGCCCCAAGGAAATCCCGATCCAAAAGTAGTATTCTCTGTCGAATGGCCGACCATTCGCGCAGGCGCGCAGCCGCCGTGCTGGAAGTGCTGGGAGTGTACCTCACCGGCCCGGTCCTGATGCTCGGTTTGCGGCGACTGTTCGGCGTCAACCTTACCAATCCGCTAAACACGCTGACGGCTGCAGCCTCCAATGCGGATCTTGTCACGGCGTCGCGACAGTTGTTCCTGCTCCTGCTGGTTTCCAATTCGGGTTACTATCTCCTGGCCGTTCCTCTGAATTGGTGGTACCGGCGGCGCGGATGGGCAGACTACGGCCTGACCCGGGCCGGGCACAACTGGAAGCTCCTGCTAGTGGCCGGCCTCGCCGCCGCGGCGTTTTTCGAATGGCCCGTGGTGAGCCTCACCCTGGCGGATTCCATCCATCCCAACCCAACCGTGCCCTGGCGGCAAGCGCTGATGGACATGTCCATGTATCGCTGGCAATACTGGCTGTTCACCGGGGTCCTGAGTTGGGCGGGCGCTCCGTTTTTCGAAGAGATTTTCGCCCGTGGATATTGCCAGCGCCGGTTGGCGGAGGATTGGGGCGACGGCCCGGCGATCATCGGAGCCGCGTGCCTGTTCACGTTCTCGCACTCCCAGTATCTGCGGCCCGACCCCTACAACATGGGCATGGTGGCGGGCTTGCTCCTTTCCGCCATCGGCTTCGGAGTTGTGTTTGCGTGGACGCGGTCGCTGATTCCGGCCATGATAGCCCACGCGGTCTTCGACATCCCCATGACCACGGTTTGGGAAGCTTTGCTTCTCGCCAGTTTGGTGCTTGGCGCGGCCGTGGTGTCGCGCCGGGCCGTTCCCATCATCAAGCAGGTTTTCTCGGCCGGGACCCTGCTGGCGTGCGCCGCGCTCGGAATCATCGCCGGGGGCTATGCGGTCCTCACTCAGCTCGACGCAATTATCGTGTATGTCGTGGCCGCCGCGGTTGCGGCTCTATTACTCGCTGTGGTGTTGGAGGCTCACGATCGGCGATCCACTCAGCTAGGAAATGCTTCGATGACCGGGAACGCGCTCTCCGCCGCAGCCAGCGGCCGCACCGATTCCTCTGCGCTGTAGGCTTCGACCAATCTGTACGCTCCCTCAAGCGGGTCGCGATGCACGATGATGCGCCGTCCGGTGATGTCGACCACCCAATATTCGGCGATGCCGGCTCGGGCGTAGAGCGGAGCTTTCACCTTGAGATCGAAGGCGAGCGTCGTATCGGAAATTTCGACCACCAAGTGAAGGTCGGAAGGCCGGGGGTTTCTGTCGCGGATTTCATGGGAAGGCCGCACAAACACGATCAGATCCGGTTGAGGCTCGTTGGTTGGGTTATCCTCTGGCGAAACGTCAATGGACGTCTCGGAATTCACACGCTTGCCGCCGAATACTCTGATCAGCCACTCATTCACCATAGACAAGGTGATTGAGTGCGGACGATTCTTACCCATTTTGTTGATCAGTTCTCCGTCGATCAGTTCGAGGCGCTGCTGATCCCAAATGCCAGTGGCTTGCACCGCGTCGCACTCCGCCCGCGTCCATCGCTTCCGGCGGGGCTCACCCGATACGTCGAGTTGTTCCAACACTGCGCTTGGCATCTTCCTACTCCGATTCTAACGCTTCGATTCCGACTTGGGCGGTGCGCCATAATGAGTACTTCCGCATGTCCCAAGAGCCCTTCACGCCCCATTTATCTACACCTTTGATGCGGCAATACCACGGCATCAAGCAGCAGGTCCCCAACGCGCTGCTCCTGTTCCGCCTGGGCGATTTCTACGAGCTGTTCTATGACGATGCCGTCACTGCCGCGCGCGAGCTGGAGATCACGCTCACCGCGCGCAACAAAGAAAAGGGCCAGCCCATTCCGATGTGCGGCGTACCATATCATTCCGCCGAAAACTACATCGCGCGCCTGATCCAGAAGGGTTACCGCGTGGCCATCTGCGATCAGATGGAAGCGCCCAGCGCGGGGAAAAAACTGGTGAATCGCGAAGTGACGCGCGTGGTTACGCCCGGCACGGCGATGAACGCGGCTCTGCTGCGCTCCCACGAGAACAACTACCTGGCGGCGTTGCAGCCCGACGGCGGACGCGCCGGCCTCGCTTACGTGGACGTTTCCACCGGCGAGTTTCGCGCCACCGAAATCGACCTCGCGGAAGCGCCTGCGGCCATTGAAACGCTCGGCGCGCGGGAAGTGCTCGCTCCCTCCGGCACGCAACAGAAGTTGCCTGGGCTCAGGACTGAAGTCGAGGGCTGGGTCTTCGCGCCGGACTACGCGGCACGTAGTTTATGTGAGCATTTTCACCTATTGGCATTAGACGGGTGCGGGCTGGAGAACCGGCCTCTGGCTACCGGCGCCGCTTCCGCGATTCTGCATTACCTGCGCGAGACGCAGCGCGCCGCGCTCGATCATCTCGAACGCCCGGCCTTCTTCGATCGCGCCGAGGCGCTGGTTTTGGACTCGACCACCATTCGCAACCTGGAACTGGTCGAGCCCCTGTTCGCAGGCGAATCCAAAGACGCGACCCTCATCAGCGTGCTGGACCGCACCCGTACGGGCATGGGCGGAAGGCTGCTGCGGAAACGTTTGCTCGCTCCCTCCATCGACGTCGCCGAGATCGAGATTCGCCTGGATGCTGTAGAGCAGCTCCGCGGCGCGGCGATTCTGCGCGCCGGATTGGGGAAGGATCTCGAATCGATTCTCGATCTGGAGCGGTTGTTGGCCCGGATCAGCCTCGCCTCCGCAGGCCCGCGCGACGTTCTTGCTCTGGCTCGGTCCCTGGCCGTGGTGCCGGCGCTGAAAAAACAATTGTGCGAAGTGAAGGCGGGGCGCATCCAGGAACTGAGCCGCTCGATGAACGAAGTGTCCGACGTGCGCGACCAGGTTTTGGCCGCGATCGCCGAGGAGCCTCCGGTCAATCTGAATGACGGCGGCGCGATCCGGACGGGGTATGACGCAAGGTTAGATGAGCTGCGCGGGCTTTCCCAGAACAGCAAAACGGTTCTGGCGCAGATCGAGCAGCGTGAGCGCGACCGCACCGGCATCGGGTCATTGAAGGTCCGGTTCAATAACGTTTTTGGCTATTATCTGGAGATTTCGAAAGCCAACATGCACCTTGCGCCCGCCGATTATGAGCGCAAGCAAACACTCGTGAACGCCGAGCGATTCACCACGCCGGAGCTTAAGGAGCTGGAGGTCAAGATCCTCGAGGCCGAGGAGCGGATGCTAACCATCGAACGCGAAATCTTCGAGAGGCTCCGCCTCCTTATCTCAGCCGCGTCCCCTCGAATAAAAGCGACCGCGGCCGCGGTCGCGGAATTGGACACGACCGTCGCTCTAGCCGATGTCGCCGCGGCGAACCGCTACGTGCGCCCGAAGTTTTCCTCCGACGGCGAGATGAGGGTGGTCGCCGGCCGGCATCCGGTCATCGAGAAGCTGGCCGAGAAGGACGCGCAGCGCTTCATCCCCAACGATCTGTACTTCCACCCGGAAACCGAGTTCGTTTCCGTCATCACCGGCCCCAATATGGGCGGAAAATCGACCTATTTGCGCCAGGCCGCCTTGCTGGCGATTCTGGCGCAGATGGGTTCCTTCGTGCCGGCCGATTCGGCGCTCATGCCGGTAGTAGACCGGGTTTTTACAAGAATCGGCGCGGCGGATAATCTGGCTCGCGGGCGCTCGACCTTCATGGTGGAGATGACGGAAACCGCCGTGATCCTCAACACGGCGACTTCCCGCAGCCTGATCGTGCTGGACGAAATCGGCCGCGGCACCTCGACCTATGACGGTTTGGCGCTGGCGTGGGCCGTGATCGAACACATTCACCGCAACATTCGCGCTAAAACCTTGTTCGCCACGCATTATCACGAGCTGACGGAACTGGCCTCGCAACTGGAAGGCGTCCGCAACCTGCACGTTTCGGTCAAGGAATCCGGAGACCAGATACTGTTCCTGCGGCGCGTGGAGCCGGGCGCGGCTGACCGCAGCTACGGCATCGAGGTCGCGCGGCTGGCGGCTCTGCCCATGAGCGTCATCGAACGCGCGCGGCAGATTTTGGTTCTGCATGAATCGGCGGAGCATACGGTGACGGAGGAATTGTCGCCAAAGCCTGCACCAATGCAGATCCAGCTTTTTGAGCCGGTGAATTCGCAGATCGCGGAACGGATTCGGAAGTTGAATCTGGATCAGTTGCGGCCGATCGAGGCGCTGCAGTTGCTCGCTGAACTTCAGCGCGAACTCTCATGAGAATTGCAGGTGTGATGAGCGGGACTTCGCTCGATGGAATCGACGTCGCGATTGTGGAGATTCGCGGGAAGCGCGTCGAGACGATTGCGTTCAAGAGCACACCGTATCCGAAAGCGGTCCGCGAGGCTCTGCTGAACATCTCAACCGTCGCCGAGGTGTCGCGGTTGAATTTTGTGCTCGGCGAGCTGTACGCCGAGGCGATTCTTGCGATGCAGCAGCCGGTGGAATTGATTGGGTTGCATGGCCAGACGATTTATCACGAGGGCGGGACGCACACGCTTCAGATTGGCGAGGCCGCGGTGGTGGCCGAGCGAACCGGCGTCGACGTGATCTCGCATTTTCGCGAGGCGGATATCGCCGCGGGAGGGCAGGGAGCGCCGCTGGTCCCGTTCGTCGATTGGCTGCTGTTCCGAGGCACGGGGAAGCGCCGCGTAGCTTTGAATATTGGCGGTATCGCTAATATTACTAGGATTCCGGAAGGAGTCGCCTTCGATACAGGGCCGGGGAACATGGTGATCGACGCGCTGGTCTCGCATATGACCGAGGGTAGGCGAATGTTTGACCGAAACGGCCACATCGCGCGATCAGGCGTCGTGCAGGCGGCGCTGCTGCACGATCTGCTCCGGTATCCCTTCTTCAAGCGCCGTCCCCCGAAAAGCTGCGGAAGAGAGCAGTTCGGGCGCGAATTCACGGAAACGATCCTCGCCACCGGATTGCCGCTGCCGGACTTGATCGCCACCGCAACGGAACTGACGGCGCGAACCATCTCTGCAGCGGCCTCAGGCGCCGACGAAGTGATCGTATCGGGCGGTGGAGTGCACAACACGTTTTTGATGGAGCGTCTTGCGACGCTCATTGCGAAGCCGGTGCGCAGTAGCGCGGAATTCGGCATCGATCCCGACGCCAAGGAGGCGATCGCGTTCGCCGTGCTCGCATATCAAACCGCACGGGGCCGTCCGGGAAACGCTCCATCAGCTACGGGTGCACGCAGGCGGGTCATTCTCGGCAAGAGAAGCTATTCGAGCGTCTCCCGCTCCTCGTCTTCCTGAGCCTGGAAGTCGAGCTGGCGCAGCCGCTCCTCAGGGTTCTTTGAAAGGATCTGGTTGTCCAGATCCGCAGGAACCGGCGGTTGAGGCGGCGGCGTTTCCTGTTTGGTCAGATCGTTCAGAAGGTCGCGGATGTACTTCTTCATGCCCCAAAGTCTGCATGGTGCATGAGCCGCGCGGCCCAGCCGAAGATAATATGTGATTGAAAACGGACGAATTAACCTTGGTTATCGAAGCGTATTGATAGAACTGGGATGCGCCGCCTCATACGCGGCGATGGACGCTTCCTTCTGCAGCATGTAGCCGAGCTCATCCACGCCGTCCAGCAAACAGCGCTTGGCGAAGGCGTCGATGGGGAACTGGACCGGCTTGCCGCCTTCAAGCGTCAACGTCTGCGCGGCCAGATCAATGGTCGCGGTCTTGCCCTGCGATGCCAGCAGTTGCTTGTGAACATCGGCCGGAACAACCACCGGCAACAGGCCGTTCTTAAGCGCGTTGCCCTTGAAGATATCCGCGAAGGAGGTGCTGACCACGGCGCGGAAGCCGTTCTGCACCAAGGCCCACGGCGCGTGCTCGCGGGAGCTTCCGCAGCCGAAATTGTCGCCCGCCACCAGAATCTGCGCACCCTTGGCTTCGGGCTTGTTCAGCGGGAAATCGGGTTTGAGGGAACCGTCCGGGTTCTTGCGCCAGTCGATGAATAATCCCTCACCCAGACCCTCCTTGGAAATCGCCTTGAGATAGCGCGCGGGAATGATCTGGTCCGTATCGATGTTGTCTACGGGAACCACTACGATTGTGCTGGTCAGTCTTTCGAATTTCATACAAGTTTCCTTACATCCGTGACCACGCCGGTAATCGCCGACGCAGCCGCGGTCAACGGGCTGGCCAAGAACGTGCGCCCGCCTTTGCCTTGCCGGCCTTCGAAGTTGCGATTGCTGGTGGAGACGCTGTATTCGCCGGGTTCCAATTGATCGCCGTTCATGGCGAGGCACATGGAGCAGCCGGCTTCGCGGAAATCCGCTCCGGCTTCGCGGAAAATTTTGTCGAGCCCCTCGGCTTCCGCCTGCTGCTTCACCTGCTGCGAGCCCGGAACCACCATCATGCGGACGTTCGGGCTCACCTTGCGGCCCTTCATGACTGACGCCGCCGCGCGCAGATCGGAGATGCGGGAGTTGGTGCAGCTCCCCACGAACACCACGTTGATGGGGTGGCCCTGGAGCGGCTTGCCCGGCTCCAGATCCATGTATTTGAGCGCTTTCGTCAGGTCCGATTTTTCCAGCGGATTGGAGATCGACGCCGGATCGGGGATGCGGCCGGAGATGGGGATGCCCATGCCGGGATTGGTTCCGAAGGTGACCATCGGCTCCAGCGTATTGGCGTCGAGCTTCAGCTCATGCGCGTACTCCGCTTCCTCGTCGCTTGGTAAAGTCCTCCAACGCGTTAGTGCCGCGTCCCAATCCGAGCCCTTGGGCGCGAACTCGCGGCCATGGATGTATTGATAGGTCGTGTCATCCGGCGCAACCAAGCCGGCGCGCGCGCCGCCCTCGATCGACATGTTGCAGATGGTCATGCGCTCTTCCATCGAAAGGCCGCGGATGGTGGAGCCCAGATATTCGAACACGCAGCCGGTGCCGCCGCCGATGCCGATCTTGGCGATCACCGCCAGAATGATGTCCTTGGCGGAGACACCCCGTCTCAGCGTTCCGTCCACGCGAATCGCGTAGCTCTTCGAGGGCGTCTGCAGCAGGCACTGCGTGGCCAGAATGTGACCCACCTGGCTGGTGCCAATGCCGAATGCCAAGGCTCCGAAAGCTCCGTGCGTGGCGGTATGGCTGTCGCCGCAAACCACTGTCATGCCGGGCTGCGTCAGTCCCTGCTCGGGGCCGATGACGTGCACGATGCCCTGATGGTCGCTGTGGCGATTGTACAGGCGGATGCCGAAATCCTTGCAATTTTGCTCCATCGCGTCCAGCTGTTTCCGGCCGATGTCGTCGTAGACCGGCAGATCCAACGAATACGTCGGCGTGGAATGATCCATGGTGGCGATGGTCAAGTCCGGCCGGCGGACTTTGAGCCCGCGCTCGCGCAACATTTGAAACGCCTGCGGCGAGGTGACCTCGTGACTCAGGTGCAGGTCGATGAAGAGCAGAGCGGGCGCGCCCGGCTCCTGCGATACAACGTGGTTGTCCCAGATCTTCTCAACAATTGTTCTTGGTTTCATAGAGCGTCTTCTTACTACAGAGCTTCGGACACTGCTTCCCCTACTTCTATTGTGGTTGCCGGTGTGCCCTTCGGCCGCAGGTCGGCGGTGACATGGCCGGATTCCAGGACCTTCCCTATCGCGTCGTTAACGGCGTTGGCTTCCTTGATCAAGCCGAAACTATATTCGAGCATCGCGGCCACCGATCCGATAGCTCCCAGCGGATTGGCTTTATTCTGTCCGGCGATATCCGGCGCCGAGCCGTGCACCGGCTCATACAATCCTTTCGATGCGCCCAGGGACGCCGAAGGCAGCATGCCGATGGAGCCGGCCAGAATCCCGCCGACGTCGCTCAAAATGTCGCCGAAGGTATTCTCAGTCAGCATCACGTCGAACTGCGTCGGGCGCAGCACCATCTGCATGGCGGAGTTGTCCACCAGCATGTGCTCGAGCTGCACGTCGGGATAATCGACGGAAACCTCCACCACGATCTTGCGCCAGAACTGCGAAACTTCCAGCACATTCGATTTGTCGACGCTGGTGACTTTCTTGCGCCGGTTCAGAGCCAGTTCAAAGGCGCGCCGAGCCACCCTTTCAATTTGGGGACGCGTGTACGACATGGTGTTGCGCGCGGCGCTTCCATCCGCATCGATGCCGCGCGGAGTCCCGTAATACAGGCCACCGGTGAGCTCGCGCACGATCATCATGTCCGTTCCGGAGACCACGTGATTCTTGAGCGGCGAGGATTCGATCAGCGATGGGTAAGTACGCACCGGCCGCAGGTTCGCAAACACGTCCAGCACCGCGCGAATCGCCAGCAGTCCGGCTTCCGGGCGCTGGCTGGGCGGAGCGTTATCGAACTCCGGCAGCCCGACTGCGCCCATCAGCGTCGCGTCCGCGGCCAGCGCCATCTCCTTGGTCTCCGCGGGAAACGGCGAGCCGGTCTTATGGATGGCGATGCCGCCCAGCAGGCCTTCGCTGATTATTCAGCGTGTGGCTGAACTTGGCCGCGACGGCTTCGAGGACCATTTGAGCCGCACGGGTCACTTCGGCGCCGATTCCGTCGCCGGGTAGAAGTAGGATTTTAAGGGTCATTTATCAGGATGCCGCTACTTTGTCGGCGGTCGAAACTTCAACGGCGATGACTTCTTTTGCCAGAGCCGCGATTTCATCGTTGCGCAGTCCCTTCTTGCGGTCGGCCAGCGCGGTGAAGCGGTGGTACAGCACATCGAGCTGCTCCCGCGTCAGCGGAAAGCCCAGGTCTTCGCAGCGCTTGGCCAGCGCGTGGCGCCCGCTGTGCTTGCCCAGCACCAGCTTCGATTCCGGCACGCCCACCGATTTCGGGTCCATGATTTCGTAGGTGGTGCGCTCTTTCAAGAAACCGTCCTGATGGATGCCGGCTTCGTGCGCGAAGGCGTTCTCACCGACGATGGCTTTGTTGGGTTGCGGTCCAAACGTGATGATGGAGGTCAGCAACTGGCTGCACGGAAACAGATGCTCGGTCACGATGCGGGTTTCGAAAGGATAGCGGTCGCGGCGCGTGTTGATGGCCATGACCACCTCTTCGAGAGCGGCGTTTCCGGCTCGCTCTCCGATGCCGTTGATGGTGCACTCCACCTGCCGAGCCCCGTTCTGCACCGCTGCCAGCGAGTTCGCCACAGCCAAGCCGAGATCGTCATGGCAGTGCACGCTGACCACGGCCGAATCGCCCAGCGCCTTGACCATGCGTGCGATCAGCGCGCCGTATTCATCGGGTACCGAGAAGCCGACGGTGTCGGGTAGATTGACGGTGCGGGCTCCAGCGGCCACCACGGCTCGCGAGATCTCTTCCAGATAATCCCAATCGGTGCGCGTGGCGTCCTCGGCGGAAAATTCGACGTCCTCGCAGTATTCGCGGGCGAGCGAAACCGCGGCTACGGCTTCTTCGAGCACCTGCTGGCGCGACTTCTTCAGCTTGAACTTCAGATGGATGTCGCTGGTGGCGATGAAGGTGTGGATACGCGGGCGGCGCGCATTGCGCAGCGACTTCACCGCGGCCATCACGTCCAGCTTGTTGGCTCGCGCGAGCGCGGCCACGTTGGCCCATGGATATTCGCGGGCCACCGCGTCCACCGCCTCCGAATCGCCTTCGGAGGCAATCGGGAATCCGGCCTCCAGAATGTCCACGCCGAGGTCGACCAGCTTGGCTGCCATCCGCACCTTTTCGGGTACGGTCATGCTGCAGCCGGGAGACTGCTCTCCGTCACGAAGCGTGGTGTCGAAGATATATACTCTGTCCATCGTTTTCTCCACCGCGCACAACGCATCCGCTGTGCGCTCGCGGAATTTCGGCCGGCACAACGGACTCACGCCTGTGCCGGCCACCTTCCTTTTCAGATTATCAGGTGCGGACGTGAGATTTGGCAAATCAATAGTTTTCTAGGTTTGTATAATGATCTGTTATGGAGCTCCACGCCTTACGCGTGTTCCTCACCGTCGCCAACGAGAAAAGTTTCTCGCGGGCTGGTGAAAAACTGCTACGTACGCAGCCCGCGGTGTCGCTCGCGATCCAGCGGCTGGAGCAGATGCTGGGAGAGAAGCTGATTGACCGCTCGGCCAAGGACCTGCTGCTGACCGACGCCGGCCGGATCGTGCTCGATTATGCGCGGCGCTTCGAGAATCTGCAGGGGGATCTGGAGAACGCGCTGGCGGAGCTGCGCGATAAATCGGCCGGGCGGTTGACCATCGGCGCCAACGAATCCTCCACGCTGTATTTGCTCGACCACATCGACAAATTCCGCCGCAAATATCCCAAGGTGCGCGTGCAGGTGCGGCGCAGCCTGTCGAGCAAGATTCCGGCTGAATTGCTGGACGGCGACCTGGAGCTGGGCATCCTCACCTACGATCCGGAAGACGAGCGCCTGATCACGCGCGTCATCTACACCGATCATCTGGCGTTCGTAACGTCGCCCAAACACCGGCTGGCCTCATGCCCGGAGGTGTCGATCACGGAGCTGGGCGGAGAAACATTTATCGCCCACAATGTTGTTTCCCCGTACCGCCGCGTGGTGATTCGCGAGTTCCAGCGTCACAAGGTGCCCCTGAAGATGGACCTGGAGATGCCGACCGTCGAGTCCATCCGCAAAATGGTGGAGCGCAACGAAGGCGTCGCGTTCCTGCCGCGCATGTGCGTGGAGGAGGAACTGCGCCACGGCCTGCTGCGCGAGGTGCGCGTGAAGGAGATGGAGGTCGAGCGCAAGATCCGCCTGGTGTATCCCGCCAAGCGCGCCTTGAGCCACGCCGCGGAGGCGTTTTTGGAGTTGGTGGGGGGATGAGGTGGGCACCGAGCAATCGCACGTACACCATTACGTGGCCCAGTGGTATCAGAGAAGATTTCTCAAGCCGGGCCAGGAGAAGTACCACTATCTCGACTTGCGGCCCGATACCGTCGCCAGGGGCCCCCGGACCTATACCCGGCGGGACCTGCTGCACTGGGGGCCATCTAGATGCTTCTGTAGGAACGACCTTTACACCGTGAGTTTCGGGTCCTGGAGTACCGACGATATTGAGAGGAGGTTTTTCGGCGCGGCCGACGCTCACGGGAAAAAAGCTGTCGAGTTCTTTGCGGATTACACCACGGATACCGATGGCGCTCACCAATACCTTATGGCGCTTGCTGGCTACATGGATGCGCAGCGCTTCCGAACGCCGAGGGGGCTAGATCAGTTCAGGACGCTTACAGCCGCCCCAGATCGCAACCGGGCGCTCTTTGCAATGCAGCAACTATTTCAGCTTCACACCACCATGTGGACCGAGGGTGTGTGGGAGATCGCTAGAGCTCGCCGGAGTTCTACGAAATTCATTGTTACTGACGAGCCAGTCACCTTCTTCAACAGGCGCATCTTCCCCGCCGAGTGCGGCTATCCGGGCGCGATCGAGCTAGACAAGATTGGCACCCGGACACTTTTCCCCCTCGGGCTGGATTCCTGCCTTATCGTCACGCACACGCAGTTGGTTCGAAATCCGTGGATTGATCCGAACGCTGTCCGGGAAAACGCCCGTTACTACGACCAAACGATGGTGGACTTGACGAAGATACAATTCGGGCGCGAGCTAGAGGAAGACGAGGTGCTCCGCATTAATTTCATTCTGAAATCACGCTCAACCCGGTACATCGCGGCGGCCGAAGTGGCGTGGCTCTATCCCGAGCGGCACTTGTCGACGACCGAATGGTCGAAGCTCGAGGACGACTGGTTCCTGCTCCCGCACCTGTACAAGGTTCCATTTGATCGAGAGGTGATAGTGGGCTTCAAGGACGGCAGGTACGCCGCCCAAGACGAATACGGGCGACGGCCCGGTAATCCGAAATACTTGGATGAAAAGCTCCACCGGCGAGAATGGGACAGGCACCTTCGCGCGCAAGAGGAGTGGGCGAAGAGGCGGGTCGGACGGAGCTCAGCCCGCGTTCATCCGTTCGGCGGCGACGACGCTGTTGCGGACCGGATGATGCGGAAATACCTGGAGCGGGTGGGCCTCTTGCCGGTGCGCACTGAAGACGATCCTCGATAGTAGGGCGTAACTCGCGCCGCGGCACGTGCTACGTTAAGGCGTGAGTGATCGGCTTCTCGACCAGTTGCTGGATCCCCTAGCTCGGTGTCTCAGCGCCGGGTCGGCGCAGAGGGTCGCCGAGTTCCGGATCGCGCCACCGGTAGAGCAGCGCGTCAGCGAGTTGGCCGAGCGAGCCAATGAAGGTCTGCTCACCGAGGATGAGCGAAATGAGTACGAGACCTTAGTCAGTGCCGCCGACTTCATCGACATCCTCAAGCTAAAGGCCCAGCGCCGGCTGACGTCGGACCCACATCCGTGACGATTACGAGTCGCGTAAAAGAGCCGTCATTCTTCTCTTTTAGGCCAGCCGTAGGTGTAACGGTCGTGCTGGCTCGCGCCGTCTGCGGGCAGGGCGGCCATGATCTCAGGCGGAACATTGCGCATGCGGCTGAGGACGATTCCAGCGGCGGTTTGAAGAGGCCGCTCCCCGGAGGCCTCCGGCGACGGCTCCGGGCTTGCCAGCTCAGGGAGCCACGCTTCGAGAGTGAGGCCCCGAGCAGCCGCTTTCGCCTTTAAGGCCTCGGCGTGTTCGTCGGGCAGTTCGATCACGGTCATACGATTCTCGCTCTCAGATCCAATGCTAACAGCAACAACGGCTATGCGCGTCGCGTATCGCTGCTTCGTTCAGGCGTTCAGCTTCTTCAGAATATGCTTCGCGAGGTTCTCGCTGATCTCGCGGTGACGTGGGACAGGCTGCGAGACTCCGCTCCTAGGATTGTTGTACCAGTCATGCTTCCCGCCGTGCCGGACCAGAACGCAGCCGCTCTGCTCCAGGCGGCGAACCAGTTCCTGACGCTTCACGAGAGCGGAAGCTCGGCGGCCCTACGGATGCCGGGGATCTGGCCGCTGGTGAGGTCCAGGAATAAGTCCTTGAGGTGCGCCTGCAGGTCCTCCAGGCTCTCGCCCTGGGTCATGTAATCCGGATACTCGTCGAAATATCCGAGCCAGTGGGAGCCGTCTTGCCAATAGACGTACCGCGCCGTAGCCATACTTCAATTCTATAGGTCATCCCGTTCGTCTTGGGGCATGTATTCAATCAGGCGTTCGACCAGCGCGGTCGGGTTGGGAGTGCCATCCTTTAAATGTCTATTTCACCGTTGTTGAGGCGGCGTCGGCCGAGTGACCAAAGGCCTGGCACAGGACGTTCGCGAGCGCCGTGGCGTCGGCGCTCGACAAATGTCCGACTAGCCGAGCGATGTCGGCCTTGGCCAAAACTGTCAGCTTGTGCAGCCGGATGGTCGGGGCCACATTGAGCCCCGCCGTCTCCCATTCCGAGATCGCGCGGTCGTACTCGGTGCGTCGGGGCTGAGTCGTGACGGGAGCGGCGATAAAATCCTCGTCGCGGGTATCGAGAAGAACAACTGCAGGCCGCACCTTGGAGCCAGTTGCCTGATAAAACTGCATCCGGATCAGGACGACGTCACCCGGCTGAAGAGTCTTCACCGAGAAGCTCCTCGTAAACGGAGTCCTCAGGGGAATAAGCGGCCTCAAACCTCTGCCGCCCCGCCGCATGCCAATCCGAATCCGAGCCCGAAGGGTCCCACATAATCACGACCCGGAGCAACTCGCCCGCCGGAATTTCGTCGGCAATTTCCGGAGGGAGCGCGATCTCGCCACTCGATGACCTGTGCCTTCGAACTCCACAGCTTTCATGGACGGCCCTCGCTCCCGATCGTACATCCTTCTTACTTCACTCTTTGATTCACTTCACCGGCTGGGGCATATCCTGCAACAGCCGCTCGATCAAGGCGGACGCGTTCGGCGTGTCATCCTCCAAATACGCCTTGGGGGCGTCGCGGAAGATGAGTTGGTAGCCCATCAGCCCGCCGCGGCCGGCCCACTCGCGAATCACCACAAGCTGGTGCGGGAAGCGCGATTGCATGTGCCGGATTGTCAGCGTCTGATAGTGAAGAGTGATTCCGTCGTATTGAAACTCGCGGATGATGCGGCGGCGGTACCACATCGCCATCGAAATCACACCGATCGCCAGCAGAATAAACAGGAACCCGATCACGCGCAGTGCGTCGCTGACAGGAGGGCGGTGCGAGGGCAGAATCATCTCGCCATTCACTAGCGCCGCGCTCGCGAAAATTACAAAAATGAACGCCGCCACGCAAGTGTGGAAAAGCTGTTTGCGCTTCGGCATCGTTCCGGAAATCATGAGGCGCTAGCTGAAAACCGCCTACGCGTAAATCCCGCGCAGCTTGATGGCGAACGCCACCCGGTCCAGCGCCAGCATGTAGGCCGCAGTGCGATTGTGCACCCCGTGCTTTTCGGCGTACGCCACCACGTCATCGAAGCTCTCCACCATGATCTCCTGGAGCCGCTCATTCACCAGTTGCTCATTCCAGAAGTAGCCCTGCCGATCCTGCACCCACTCAAAGTAGGAAACGGTGACGCCGCCGGCGTTGGCCAAAATATCCGGAATCACAAAGATCCCCTTGCCCGCCAGAATCGAATCGGCCAGGTGAGTGGTGGGGCCGTTAGCGCCCTCGCACAGGATTTTGCAGCGCAGGTTCCCGGCGTTCTGCGAGGTGATCACGTTCTCCTTTGCCGCCGGCAGCAGGACGTCGGTTTCGAGGAACATGGCCTCATCGCGGTCGATGTTTTCGCCGCCCGCGAAGTCCACAATCGAGCCGGTTTCCTTGCGATGGTCCGCCAGCGCGCCGATGTCCAGGCCGTTCGAGTTGTACACCGCGCCGTCGTACTCCACGATGGAGATGATCTTGAATCCGGCGCGAGCCATCAATTTCGCCGACATACCGCCGACGTTGCCGAAGCCTTGAATCACCACGCGCGTGGAGTTCCGCTCCAGACCGAAGCGCTTCAGAGCCCGGTCGGTGACGATCATGCAACCGCGGCCGGTGGCTTCGCTGCGTCCGCGCGAGCCGCCCAGGTTCACGGGCTTGCCGGTCACCACCGCGGTCTGCGTGTGGCGCGCGTGCATGGAATAGGTGTCCATGATCCAGGCCATGGTCTGTTCATTGGTATTCATGTCGGGCGCGGGAACGTCGATCTCCGGCCCGATGAAATCGAACAACTCCGCGGTGTAACGGCGCGTGATGCGCTCCAACTCGCCCATGGAATGGATGTTGGGATCGCAGATGATGCCGCCCTTGCCGCCGCCGAAGGGGATGTTGACCACGGCGCACTTCCAGGTCATCCAGGAGGCCAGCGCGCGCACCTCGTCAAGGTTGACGTCGGGAGCGTAGCGGATGCCGCCCTTGGCCGGTCCGCGCGCAATGGAATGCTGCACGCGATAGCCGGTGAACACCTCCAGCCGCCCGTCGTCCAGCACCACGGGGATGTGCACGATGATCTCGCGCGCCGGCGTCCGCAGAACTTTCTGCATGCCTTCATCCAGGCCCAGGCGCTCAGCGGCTTCATCGAAGCGCGCCTCGGCGGAAAGCAGCGGGTTGAACTCGGCGTCGGCGCTTTGCGGGGTTAGGCTGGGGATGGACTCGGTGACCATGGGTTCCTTCGGATCTATTATGAACCGTTCGGGCCAGCCTCCGGCGAGATGACTGCGGGGTGATGGGTCAGTTCGAGCGGCCGCGGGGCATTTCGACAGATTGGCGGCTACGGGTCCAGGTAGCCTCCGGCTTCAGGGAACGGCGTTTCCCAGGATCTGTCGTTCGACTGGATCGCCTGATCTGATCTCCGCGCTGCAGGCAGCTCGCTGACATGTCCGTCTATTCCGTTATCCTAGCCTCATGGCGAGCGCCTCGCGGACCTCACCCTCCCCGAGCCGAGTTCCGGAAGCCTTTCTTGCGAACGGCATGTTGGCGGTCCTCGTCATCTCTCTTGCCAAACTTCTTTTCCACTGCTACTTCAACAATCGCTATGGCTACTTCCGCGATGAATTCGATTACATGTCCTGCGGAGACCACCTTGCATGGGGATACGTCGATCAACCCCCTCTCATTCCTTTCCTGGTACACGTCTGCCGGGCGGTGCTGGGAGACTCCCTCCGCAGCATTCGTTTCATCCCCGCCCTGGCGTCGAGCCTTTTGGTGATCCAGACCGCGGTGCTCGTCCGTGAGCTCGGCGGACGAGGATTTGCCCTTCTACTTGGCGCGGTCGCAATCGTGATTGCTCCGCAATATCTCTCCGACGGCAGTCTTCTCGGGACGAACGCTCTCGAACCCAATCTGTGGATGGGTTGTGCCTATTTCGCGATTCTCGCCATCAAGCGCAATGATCCGCGAAACTGGCTCTGGTTCGGTGTGTTCGCGGGCCTGGGCATGGAAGAGAAGTACTCGATCGCGCTCTTCGTCGCCGGCATCGTCGCCGGTCTGCTGCTTACCGAACAACGACGCGTCTTTTTCAACAAGTGGATCTGGCTTGGCGGACTGGCGGCTTTCCTGATTTTCCTTCCCAACCTCCTGTGGAACGTACACGATCACTGGCCATTCGTTGAACTGATGCGGAACATCAAGGCCGAAGGCCGCGATGTTGTTCTTCCGCCGATGGAGTACTTTCTTCAGCAAACACTCCTGATTCACCCTCTCACCGCGCCCATCTGGATCACAGGCCTAATTGCATTCTTCGCATCGGCGCGTCTGAAGCAGTATCGGGTCTTGGGTTGGAGTTACGTTATCTGCTATACGATCTTCTTCGCTCTTCACGGCAAGAATTATTACCTCGCTCCGATCTATCCCATGCTCCTGGCGGCTGGCGCGGTCATGATGGAGACCGCAGTTAGCCGGCCGCGCTTGGCTTGGATGAAGCCCTCGGTTGTCGCGCTTCTGCTGTTGGGAGGCGCCTTTCTTGCCCCGGTGGTCGTGCCGGTTCTCTCTCCAGAACGTTTCATCGCTTACATGAAGCTCCTTCCCTTCAAATTGCCGGTGATGGAGCACGCCCATGCCAGAGCGGTTTTGCCGCAGTGGTATGCGGACCAGTTTGGTTGGAACGAAATCGTGGCCGAGACCGCGCTAGCCTACGATCAGCTCAACCCGGCCGAGCGTGGCGATTGCGGCATTTTCGCCCAGGATTACGGCCAGGCTGGCGCCATCGACTTCCTTGGCCGCCGCTTCGGTTTGCCTCCCGCACTGAGCGGCCATCAGACCTGGTTTCTTTGGGGACCGCGCGGCTATTCCGGAGATTGCATGATCGTCCTCGACGACCGCAAGGAAGTCCTCCAGAAGTACTGGCGACAGGTGAATTACGTAGGAACGTCCGCTGATAACCCATACGCTTTGGAAAAAGACATTTCCGTATTTATCTGCAAAGGCGCGATTTTCGGAAATCTGGCTCAGATCTGGCCCGAGTTGAAGCGTTGGCGCTGAAGGACTTTCGATAGAACGATACGCCTCAACCCGCTGAGGCGGCAGTTCGAAGCGTTGCTCCCGTGAAGTCGCGGTCACGTCAACTTGGCGGTGTAGCGCCCCATCCGCCGAGGCGCCTGCCGCCGTGGCGGACCCTGCATTTCAAACTCACCCGCCGCCCCCGGCGGATAGAAGAGTTAATGTAGAGAAATGCTGGCAGACTCCACGACCCAATTCATGAGCCTCGCGCCCCGACGTTCGCGTTTCGCCCGCTCTGCGGCGGCTTTGATTCTGACCGCGCTGGCCCCCGTAGGATTCGCGCAATGGCTGAATTACCCCACCGCCAATGTGCCGCGCACGCCCGACGGCAAACCCAATCTAATGGCGCCCGCGCCGCGCACTGCCGATGGCAAGCCCGATCTTTCCGGCATGTGGGGGTGGGAGACGCGGCCGCCCTGCGGCGCGCACTGCAACGACCTGAGTCCAGGCTGGGCGTTCATGAACCTCGGCACCCACGTCGACGGAGGCATTCCCCATCTGCCGGCAACGGCGACGTTGGTCCGCAAGCGCGCCGCCGATCTCGCCAAGGACGATCCTAACGTCCACTGCCAGCCGCGCGGCGCCGTGCGCATTCTCACCGACGATTACTACAAGCGGATCATCCAGGCTCCGGACCGGCTCGTCGTTCTCACCGAACGCAACATGGCCTACCGGCAAATCTTCACCGACGGCCGCCCGCTGCCTCAGGATCCAGACCCCACCTGGAACGGCTACTCCGCTGGAAAATGGGACGGAGACACGCTGGTGGTACAGACCATCGGCTTCCGCGACGGCCTATGGCTCGATTCCCAGGGCAACCCCCTGGGCAGCAAGGGCAAAGTAACGGAAAAATTCCGCCGCCCAAATTACGGCACGCTGCAAGTCGACATCACCATCGACGATCCTTCCGCCTACTCCGCGCCGTGGAGCGTGCAGCTCAATCAACCCATCGTGTTGGATAGCGAGCTGATCGATTATTTCTGCGAGAACGAAAAAGATGCCCCGCACATGGTGGGAAGGTAGGAACGCCGGGAAATAGGAATTAATTCGAACCGCGCGGGCGCAGCCAACTGCCCACTGTGGCTTTGGTTTCGAACACGTTTCCGGCGATATCCTGCACGGAGAGCGTCATCTGAGTGGCATCGTCCGCGACCACATTCTTCGGCAGGCGAATGTAAAACAGCAACTTGCCAGATTCCACCTTTGCGTTGAAGCTAGGGATCGGGAGAACGCGTTTACCGACCACCTTATCCGCCAGGTTATCCTTCGCGCGCAGCGTCAAGGGAGGATCGCACGGGGCATTCATCACGTCCGGTATCGCCTGGTACTCCGCCGGCACCGGATTCCTGCCCTTTGGAGCGACGCTCAGTTTCCAGTCGGTGGCCACGCTTGACGCCCCGGAGTTGCGGATATTGGCGTCCAGCACGATGACGGTTAATGAGTGGTCCGACGGCGAAACGAAGAAACATCCTCCGGTCATGTTCAGCGTGAAATGCGCCTTGGCGCTGCCCGAGGAGGTGGAAGCCGGCGGGGAAGACGCCGGGACCCCGGTGACGGTCGCTGTGGCGGTCGCGGTGGGTAAGGCCGTGGCTTTGTCCTTCCAGAAATTCACCTGGTTGTTGAGCGTAGCCACCTGCTCCGCGTAATACCAGGAGCCCACCGCGAATCCGATGACCACGCAGATCACGCAGGCGAAGGGAGTCTTGGCGATAACGTCCCATTCCTGGCGCAGGTGAAGAAGAAAATTCATCGGGGTACGCTTGGGCTATTTTCCCCGCAGGCGCGCGATCTTGTCTTCCAGCATGCGGATCATATGGGCGAAGCCTTCGCGAACCTCGCGCGTCATCCCTTCGCGCCGTGTTTCCAGGCGCTGCTTCTCTTTCTCGGCAAGGTTGTGATACAGCAGCCGGATCTCGACAACCATATCGCGGAGGGTTTCCTCATGCCGCTTCACCGCTTCATAAATTTCCGCCAGCGATTCATTACTGTGAACCGCGCCGTGAACCGCCTGACCCTCGCCCGCAGTGGGCGCCGCGGGGCTGGCTGAAGCTGGCGATGCCGCTGGCTGAGATGCCGGGGAAGGCACCGGCGCCGCGGGCGCCTCCTCATGCGGAACGTTCTTGCCGATCTCGAGCGTCAATGGCTTTGACATGTCTGCCTCCCGAACCAGTCACGGACCACGCGCGGCCAAACTCGCGTGTCCGGCAACTTGATTTTAGCGCGCGGCAAGTTTTCGTGGCGCGGCTAACCGCGCCTGGGACCTAGGGATGCAGCGTGACCTTCTGCACCCGCCAGTTGCCGATCTCGCCCACCCACAGCTCATTCTGGCTGCGGCAATCGAGAGAATTCACGGTGCCGAATTCCTTGGGCAGCTTGCCGGCTTTGCCGAACTTGCCGTCGATTTTCCCGTCCAGCTCGACCTTATAGATTTCGCCGGCCGTATCGATATCGTCCACAGGATTGGAATTGGACGCGTAGATCACCTGGTGCGGACCGGGCGTGATGCACATCGCCGCCGGCGAGCCAATGTTGCCGATCTGCGATTTGTAGTTGCCGTCCGCGTCGAAAACCTGAATCCGCTTGTTGCCGGTATCGGCCACGTACACGCTGCCCTGCGCGTCGATCACGATGGCGTGCGGCGTACTGAACATGCCGTTGTCGCTGCCGCGCGA
The DNA here is from genome assembly GCA_963838455.1 of Bryobacterales bacterium. Lineage (GTDB taxonomy): Bacteria > Acidobacteriota > Terriglobia > Bryobacterales > Bryobacteraceae > Palsa-187. The sequence continues at coordinate 15,881 of CAWISY010000038.1, read as the reverse complement.
GCCCCAGGTCTTGACGAATTTGCCGTGCTTGTCGAACTTGGCGATGCGTGCGTTGCCGAAGCCGTCGGCGATATAAATGTCGCCGGCGGCATCCCAGGCGACGTCGGTGGGACGGTTGAAGACGTCCTGTTGGCCGCCCGCGCCGGGAAGTCCTCGACCGCGTCCGCGTCCACCACCAGCCCCGCCGGGTGCGCCGCCCGCAGGCACTCGCTCCGATTCCGATTTCCGCCCGAGCAACAGTTGGAACTGGGCGTTGGGATCGAACTTGATCACCATGCTCGACATCTGGTCCACCATCCAGACGTTGTCCTGCGGGTCGACGCGCACCTGCTGGGCGACCTCCATCGCATACAAATCCTTGCCCACCTCGCGCACGAATTTCCCGGTCTTATCGAACTCGAACAGCCGCGAGCCTCCATGCGCGAACGGCCGCGAAGTGCCCAGCGTCATGGTGGGATGGCCCGTGCGCGTGTACACGAAAACGTTGCCCTTGGAATCGGACGCGACCCCGGCTACTTCACCCAGGAACAGATTGTCGGGGAGCTTCAATACATCGGCCGAATCGTAGCGGATCTCGGGAACCTGGGCTTGCGCGGCCGCGGGGATCAGCAACGCCGCGGAAAGGGAAAGCTCAAAGAATTTTCTCACGCTGCTTCCTATCATGCTGCCTCCTATTTGGTCCCCGGCGCTTTCAGCATCAATTTCTGAACACGCCACGATTCGATTTCGGCAACGTAAATCTGATTGGGGTTGCGGCAATCCATCATGTGCACCACCTGGAATCCGCCCAGCTCTTTTCCGGCGTGGCCGAATTTTCCCAGGATGGTCCCGTCGAGCTCCATCTTGTAAATTTCGCCGCTGACGTCCCAGGTGCCGGGAGCGTTCCCGTTGGGATTGGAATTGGACGTAAACAGGTACTGATGCGGGCCCGGGGAAACGCACACGGTCCAGGAATCGCCGATGTTATCGTAGATCGCCTTCTGCTCCAGATCGTTGGTGAGCACCTCCATACGATGATTGGAGCGGTCCGCTACGTACACGGTGCCCTGCGCATCCACCGCGATGCCGTGCGGCAGGTTGAACTGCCCCGGCGCGGAGCCCGCCTTCTCACTGCCGATCTGCTTCAGAAAATGCCCGTTCTTGTCGTACTTGACCACGCGATTGTTGACGTATCCGTCGGAGATGAAGATGTTGCCTTGAGCGTCCCAGGCGACGTCGGTGGGCCGCGCCAGCGTGTACTTTTCCGCGGGCGGAGTAGGCCCGCTGGGGGTGGTCGAGAGCATCCCGGCCACCACCTCCGGCCGGTGCCCGATCACCATCACGATCTTGCCCTGCGGGTTGAACTTGATCACCATGTTGGTGCCTTCGTCCACGGCCCACACGTTGTCCTGCGGATCGACGCGCACCGAATGCGCGAATTCGAAACCGTAATTGCCTTCGCCCCACTCCTTTACGTAGTTGCCGTTCTGGTCGAATTCGAACAGGCGCGTGGTGGCGCTGCGCGTGAATACGAACACGTGCCCCTTGGAGTTGGTGGCCACGCCCATGGCCTCGCCCATATAGAGATTGGCGGGTAGCTTGAGCAGGTTGGGCACGGAGTCGTAGGGGATTTCGGGGACGTTGGTGGCTTTGGCTTTGTTGGCCTGCGCCGCCAGGGGAACTGCGCAGAGCAGGACTCCGGCGCATGCGGCCGCGAACCCATTTCGTTTCATGAGGAGCCTCCTGGTTTACCCCATCTAAACTATCATGGCCGGGCATCGCCGGCCGGACGATCGCGCCTGACGTTACGTTGCGGATCCGCAAGTCGCAAACAGAGGTTCACATCCGCCGGGCTATTATGCGCTTTGCGGTGTTATAAACCACTCCCGCTTCTTTGTCTCCGGATGCAATCGAACCCAGTTCCCTCTCGAGTCGATCCATCTCACCTCTGTCGAAGGCCTGCCCCGCAAAATCATTGCCGCCCCAGGTGCGAAGATTCGCCACATGAAGCTGCGCCATGTCACGCGCAGACTTCTCCAGGACCACACTGTCGCTGCGAATCGGGCGCCAGCGGGTGCCGGTAAAAGCGTCATCCAATAGAGCTCCGACATTTAGCTCCTGGCCGTAATGTTTCTGCATCTGAGCCACCATCTCGTAATAGCGGGAAAGCGCCGGGTGCGCCGAATGCAAAGCCTCCGTTTCATGAATGGCGAGTATGGCTCCCGGCCTGGCAGCATGAGCCCAGGATTCGAGAGCGGTGTGCGGCGAGGGAAGGTGCGTCAAGAGGAATCGGCAGAACATGAAATCAGCGCCGTCAACTGGGAACGGAATCGCCAGAACATCGTGCTGAATGAACTCGAGCTGCGGCTGATTGGCACGAGCCTCGGTAACATAGGCCGCGGATGCCTCAAGTCCCACGATCCGTTTTGGATTCAGCGTGGTTTCTATCAGGCGTGTCGACCAGCCTGGGCCACAGCCGAGGTCGAGTCCAAGCTCAAAGCTGCGATCACGACACCCGGACCGCACTGCGTTGAGGAGGTCGCGGGTTTCCGGCTCGAAGACCTCCGCCAGACGGCGAAGCCGCTGGCTTGCCTCCCGATTATCGCCAAACGTGTAGGCCATATTCCCACTTTAACCGGGCGTTCATACGCGATTCGTATCATGGGTGTGATGAGTGGAATGAAAACGTCGATTCTGTCCGTGATTCTTTTTGGCGTTGCTGTCGGCGCAATGCTTGCGCAGGGTCCGGCTCTACTGAGCGAGCCGGGACCCACCTTCCGCATCGCCGATTCCGATCTGCCTACGCCGCTGACGGTCATCGCCTACGGCGACCAGCGCTTCACCGATCCCAGCAACACCAGGCAGACCGACCCGCGCATGCGTCAGTGGCTGGCGGGCCAGATTGCGAAGGAACGCCCCGCCGCGGTGATCATGAACGGAGACGTTCCCTTGGCCGGCGACGCCGCCAACGACTACGCAGTCTTCAAATCCGAGACCAAGGCGTGGCGCGACCTGCATCTGCGCGTCTATCCTGCGCTCGGCAATCATGAGTTCAAGGGCGATGCGAAGGTGGATCTGGAAGACTGGTGGAATGCGTTTCCCGAACTGCGCAACCGGCGCTGGTATTCGGTCGCGCTGGGCTCGCGCGTTTACGTGCTGGCGATCGACAGCGACACCTCGCTGCTCCCGGGAAGCGACCAAGCCCTGTGGATCGAGAAACAAATCGCGGATCTGCCGCCATCCGTCGATTTCGTCATCGTCACGCTGCATCATCCCCCGGTGGCCGACGTCCAGCAGCACATCGAGGTCGATCACAATCCGCGGCCGAATGAGATCGCGCTGAGGGACTATTTCTCGAAGATCGCGCCGGCCACGCACGCCCGCTTCCTGGTCAGCGCCGGCCACATCCACAATTACGAGCGCGCGGTGGTGGACGACGTCACGTATCTGGTGTCCGGCGGCGGCGGCGCTCCGCCGTATTTCGTCGAGCGCACGGCCGGAGATCTCTACAAGAGCATCCTGTTTCCCAACTATCACTACGTGAAGCTCACGCTCGAAAAGGACCGGCTGCACGCGGCCATGTATCGCGTGGCGGATCCGGAGTCGAAGCAGCTCACCGTGGAACTGAAGGACAGCTTCGATCTGACCGTGAAGGCACGCTGACGCGCTATTATCAATAGATGCTGTTTTTGGGGTCTGCGAGGGCCCTCTGTGGTTTTTTCCTGCTGGCCGCGGCCGCATTGCTCCACGCCCAGAATGATCCGCCGGACGCTCCATTGACCAACGGGGACAAGTGGGACTTCGGCACGGCGGAAACCTTCGATCCTCTGATCTATCTGGATCTGGGCGTCGCTGCTGCCGTGCGCCAGGAGCAGGATCAATTCCCCACCTTCGGGCAAGGGGTCCGCGGCTACGCCAAGCGTTTCGGCGTGGCGTTCGCCAATCACGCCTCCAGCGATTACCTGACCGGCTCGGTGTTTCCGATCTTATTCAAAGAGGACCCGCGCTATTTCCGGCGCGGGGCGGGCGGTTTCTTTCATCGCCTGTATTACGCGGGCAGCCGCATCCCCGTGACCCGGACCGATAAACGCAAAAGCCGGTTCAACTTTTCGGAGTTTGTCGGCAACGCCGTGGCGGCAACGTTGTCCAACGTGTACCTGCCGCACGGCGACCGCACCACCAGCTACTCGGCGGAAACGTTCGGGCTGTTTTTGGGCTCCGACGCGCTGACCAACGTGTTGAAGGAGTTCTGGCCCGACGTGCGCCGCAAGTTGTTCCGCGGCCCGTCGCCGCGCGCGGGCGCACCGTCTCCGGCAGGGTCAGCGTCCACCGCGCACTGAGTATGATTGAATCGTGGGTGGTTTGGGACGGACATTGATCGGCCTCGGCGTGCTGCTGGTCGTCGTGGGCCTGCTGCTGACGCTGGGCGAGCGTTTGCCGCTGCGCCTCGGCCGCCTTCCCGGCGACATCGTGATCCGCGGCAAGAACAGCGTGTTCTACTTCCCGTTAGTCACGTGCCTGATCGTGAGCGTGGCGCTCTCGCTGGTGATGTGGCTGTTCGGGCGGCGTTAATGCAGCAGACCTAGACGGTCTAGCGGCCAGTACACGAACACAGCCTTACCGTAAATGTAACCGCGGCGCACCGTACCCCAGTTGCGGCTGTCGTTGGAGGAATTGCGGTGATCGCCGAGCACGTAATAATGATCCGGCTCGACCTTGACCGCTGCGTAGCTCTTGGCGTCGCGCATCTCGTCCGGCACGTACGGCTCGTCCAATTGCTTGCCGTTGACGAAGACGGTCCCGTTGACCACCTCCACCGTATCGCCGGGCATGCCGACAACCCGCTTGATATAGGACTTGCTGGTGTCCTGCGGGAACTGGAAGACCACGGTGTCGCCGCGCTCGATGTCGGAGAAGCGGTAGACGAACTTGTTGATGAAGATGCGCTCCTGGTTGACCAGGCTGGGCATCATGCTGGTGCCTTCCACCTTGACCGGCTGGTACAGGAACAGGATCACGATGATCATGATCACCACGCTGAGGGCCAGGTCGCGCAGCCAGGAGAAAGCCGCCCGGGCTACGGAGGGTTGCGGTGGCTGCGCCGTCACCGGTGATGCAGGCGGGGCAACGGGATCGCCGGAGTCCATACCACTACTATAGACGGCGGAACACGATTCGTGCCGGCCGGGCCTGGCAGGGTCTAATGATGCGCCCTTGCAGCCGTTCGAGTTTTGGCCGGAGTTCTCTTGATCGGAACTGCACGAAGTTCCAAGCGCCGGTTCAACGCTGTGGCGATCCTGCGCACCATCGCCACCGTATGGCCTTGGTAGTCGTCACATTCGAGGCGGTTGATCGCTGATGCGGACGTCCCAATCTTGCGGGCAAGCTCCCGCTGGCTCAGGCCGGCTTTCGTCCGCATGTCATGAATCAGTTGAGCGGCTTCGATATTGACGAGTTCCTGTTCAAATTCCTCTTGTGCGGACTGATCGTTCCCGATCAGTTCGTCGTAGAGTTCCTGAACGGCGGCGGACCTGAACTTCCTTTTCCCTGGCATAATCGACTCCTGGTTTCGGCATCCATAAATCCGTGAACGAATCCATTCGACTTCTACTTCCCCGGCGTGTACGTATGTACCGCCGGATCAGCTTCAAACTTCCCCTTCCGTTCTATCGCCCGTTTGATCTCAACGGCGGGCACCTTGCTTTCCTTCTTCAACGCGTGGGACACGACCACCACGCTCTTTCCAGCAAAGAAATACAGGATGCGGTAGTTGACGCCCTGATAGGAGGGGCGCAACTCGTAGATCCCGTCCCGCAGAAAGTCCGCCGCTGGACGGCGCAGCTCGTGGCCTTTGGCTTCCAGTTGCGCAATGTATACCAAGCACTTGATCTGGACCTTTGCCGGCTGGCGCTTCAGCCAATCTCGAATCGGAACCGTGTCATCTTCACGGTAGAAGATGACCTCCGCTTGCGACACATCTCGCTGTTCTCATATATGAGAACATCCGTCAAGCACAAGAAGGGCAGAGCGGCTCGTCGCCGTGCCTTGCTTTTAGGAAAGCATGTCCCCGCCACTCGCGGAGGGCGGCGAGAAAATCATCAATACTCTCGTCCTCAGGCCAGAAGTCGCCGATCAGCTCACGAGGGTCGGAGGTTGGGATGGTGCCTTTAGCTCTCTTGAGATCCGCGATCGAGGGGTGTCCGACGGAGGCGTATTTCTGCTCGATCGATTGCTCCATATGTGTAGTTTACTAGTAAGGTATGGCGAAGATGAGACGGAAAATCTCCCTGATCGCGATTCTGGTTCTCGTTGCCTGCTTGCTCGTGGTCGACCTGCGGCAACTGCCTTGGTGGATGGCGGCACCGGCGGTTCTGTTCATCGCTTTGCTGGTTGTCGCCCCGCTGTTGCCATACAAGGGAAGAAACATCACACCGCAGGAATGGGCAGGCGAGTTAGAGAGCCACTTGCTTGGAACGGAGGACGCATATGACTGGGATGACGCGACGTCCATCAAGCTGGCTGACGAGGGGCTGGAGCGGCTGCGGGGCCGGCTGGTACTCGAATTCGACCGGCTCGACACGCCGGACAAGCGGGAGCGGCTTCGTCAGGTCGTCGAGGCTCTTCGACGTGGCGTGGTGCCATCGCTGTGAGAAGCCGGTTTGACACTTTCCTCCCCTTTTCGCTACTCTAGGTAGGCAGAGAACTAGGACGGAGAAGGTCTGTCTTCATGAAAACCGCAATTCCTTCGATCGAAACCATGGTGCGCGAATGGCACCTTATCGATGCCGAAGGCGAAGTTTTGGGCCGCGTGGCGAGCAAAGCCGCGCTGGCATTGATGGGCAAGAATAAGCCCGCTTACACGCCGTTTTTGGACACCGGCGATCATGTGGTGGTGGTGAACGCCGCCAAGATCCGGCTGACCGGGCGCAAGGAAGAGCAGAAGCTTTACCGGCGCCATTCCGGCTATCCGGGCGGGTTGACGGAAACCCAGGCTCGCACGGTGCGCGAAACGCGGCCGGCGCGCATGGTGGAGGAAGCGATTCAAGGCATGCTTCCCAAGACCAAGCTCGGGAAACAGATGTACCGGAAGCTGAAGGTGTATGCGGGTCCCAAACACCCGCACGACGCGCAAAAGCCAACGGCGATGGCAGTGTAGTGGAAGAGTAGAGGAGAGTCACGTTGGCATTGGTACAGCATCTTGGAACGGGCCGGCGCAAGCGCGCGGTAGCCAGAGTGTTCCTGCGGCCGGGCAAAGGCGACATCACGGTGAACGGCCGCACGTTCGAAAATTATTTCCCCAGCGAGGCTTCGCGCGCCATTGTGCGGCAGCCGCTGCTGGCCACCGAGACCGCCGACAAGTTCGATATCCTGATCACCACTGCCGGAGGAGGGCCGTCGGGCCAGGCCGGCGCGGCGAAGCTGGGTATCGCGCGGGCGCTGCTCGAATTCAACATCGAGCTGCGCGCCAAGCTGAAGGAGCTCGGCATGGTGCGGCGCGATGCGCGCCAGCATGAGCGTAAGAAGTATGGGCAGAAGGGCGCGCGCAAGCGCTTCCAGTTCTCCAAACGCTAAAAGGTCTTTCGCGACATTTGTTCGCGAGGTTCGTTTTTGGGCAGGCATGGCGCCTGCCCGCATTTCCACACCACTCCGGTGCGCAAATCCCGCCCTGGGCCGCGCCCGGATTTCCGTCGAAGCAACAAGACTCAATGAGGAGGTTATTTGCCGTCCATTAGTATGAAAGAATTGCTCGAAGCCGGCGTTCACTTCGGGCACCAGACCAGGCGCTGGAATCCAAGGATGAAGGAATACATCTTTGGCGAACGTAATGGCATCTACATCATCGACCTGCAAAAAACGCTGAAGCTCTTCAAAGACGCGATGCGCTACGTGGGCGAGATGGCGGCGCAGGGAAAATCGGTGCTCTTTGTGGGCACCAAGCGGCAGGCACAGGAAGCGGTAGCCGAAGAAGCGGGCCGCTGCCAGCAGTACTACGTCAACCAGCGGTGGCTGGGCGGACTGCTGACCAACATGACCACGGTCCAGAAGTCGATCAAGCGGCTGAAGGAGCTCGACGCCATGGCGGCCGAGGGCAACTGGGATGGCCGCGCCAAGAAAGAGGTCATCCGGCTGGAGCGGGAGCGCAAGCACCTGAACCAGAACCTGGCCGGCATCAAGGATATGAACGGGCTGCCCGACATCCTGTTCGTGATCGACTCCAACAAAGAGGCGATCGCTGTGGATGAGGCGCGCAAGCTGGGCATTCCGGTGGTCGCGGTGGTGGATACCAACTGCGATCCGGAAAAGGTGGACTACGTGATTCCGGGCAACGATGACGCGCTCCGCGCCATCCGCCTGTTCACGACTAAGATTGCCGACGCCGTGGTGGAAGGCCGCCAGTTGGCGACCGAAACCGACTTCGCTCCAGAGAAGATCATCAGCGAAGAGCCGGGCATGGAAGAGATGCCGGATCTGGCGCAGTACGCGGACCTGAAGTACAACGAGCAGTTGATGGCCGAGAGCATGCCGGAAGAGGATCTGCCTACCTTGCCTCGCAAGGGGCCGGCGGCGACTCCCGCGCCCGAGGAACACGCCGAGGCTCTGTAAGAGAGGATCTGTAAGAATCGTCGAGCTTGCCATGCGCGGCTCAAGCTTGCCGCTACAACCGCGCGTACACTCATAAGAAGGAACTATGGAGATCAGTGCACAGTTGGTGAAACAGCTCCGCGAGAAGACCGGAGCGGGCATGATGGAGTGCAAGAGCGCGCTGGTAGAAGCCAAGGGCGATCTGAACGAAGCGGAAGTCATTTTGCGCAAGAAGGGCATCGCCTCGGCTACCAAGAAGGCTACGCGCTCGACCAAGCAGGGCGTGATCGGCACCTACATTCACCCGGGCGCGCAGCTCGGCGTGATGATCGAAGTCAACTGCGAGTCGGACTTCGTGGCGCGCACCGAGGATTTTCAGGAGCTGGTGCACGACCTGGCCATGCAGGTGGCCGCCGCAGATCCGAAGTATCTGCGCAAAGAGGACGTGACCGAGGCGGACCTGGCCAAGGAGCGGGAGATTTACCGCGCTCGCGCGCTGTCCGAGGGCAAGCCGGAGAAGATGCTGGACAAGATCACCGAAGGGCGGATGGCCAAGTACTACGAGGAAGTCTGTCTCTACGAGCAGCCGTTCATCAAGGAAAACACCACCACCATTGCGGACGTGATCAAGTCCAAGATCGCCAAATTGGGCGAGAATATCGCCGTTTCGCGGTTCGTCAGGTTCAAGGTTGGCGACTCGGCCGCTGCGGACGCTGCGGCAGCCGAGTAAGCGCCTCGACAATTCTGCTGCCGTGGCCAAATACCAGCGTATTCTGCTGAAGGTGAGTGGCGAGGTTCTCGCCGGGCAGTCTTCCTTTGGAATCGATGCGGTGAAGGTGGCCGCGCTTTCCGAGGAGATCGCCGAGGTGGCGCGCGCCGGCGTGCAGATCGGTCTGGTGGTGGGCGGCGGGAATTTTTTCCGCGGCGTCGCGGCGGCGGCCAAGAGCATGGATCGCGTGGCGGCGGACCACATGGGCATGCTCGCTACGGTGATCAACGCCCTGGCGCTGCAGGACGCGCTGGAGAAGTGCGGCGCTCCGACCCGCGTCATGACCGCTATCGAGATGCACTCGGTGGCCGAGCCCTACATCCGGCGGCGCGCCATCCGGCATCTGGAAAAAGGCCGCATCGTGGTGTTCGCTGCGGGGACCTCGAACCCTTATTTTTCGACCGACACGGCAGCCACGCTGCGCGGCCTGGAGATTCACGCCGAGCTGGTGGCCAAAGCCACGCGCGTCGACGGGGTCTACGACAAGGATCCGCTGGCCCATTCCGATGCGGTGCGGTTCAACGAGATCACTTACTCCGAGGTTTTGAGCCGCAACCTGCGGGTGATGGACTCCTCCGCCGTGGCCATGTGCCGCGACAATCACCTGCCCATCCTGGTTTTCAATTTGAACGTGCGGGGCAATATAATGCGTATGGCGATGGGAGAGCCGATCGGGACGCTGATTCACGCGGGCTCTGCGGCGCAGGCCGCTGGGAATGAAAGTCCCGCCGCCAAGGTATAAGGACGAGCCATGAAGACGGACCAGCCAGCAACAACTGCAGCAAGCACTTTCAAGAACGTGAAAGAAGTGGAATCCAGCGCGAAGGCGCGCATGGACAAAGCCGTGACGGATTTGCAGCACGAAATGTCCAACATCCGCACCGGGCGCGCCTCGGTGAGCATCTTCGATTCGCTCAAAGTGGACTATTACGGGACGCCGACGCCCATCAATCAGCTCGCCAACCTGCATGTGCCGGAGCCGACGCTGATCACGATTCAGCCCTGGGATGTCTCCCAGATTGGGGCCATCGAGAAGGCCATCCGCACTTCCGACCTGGGCCTGAATCCGGGCAACGACGGCAAAATCATCCGCGTGCCGATTCCGGCGCTGACGGAAGAGCGGCGCAAGGAGATCGTCAAGCGGCTGCACGGCGTGGTGGAGGATCACCGCGTGGCGCTGCGCAACATCCGCCGCGACGCCAACGATCACGTCAAGAAGCTGCTGAAGGACAAGACCATCAGCGAAGACGACGAGCGCAAGGCTCTCGACGATGTGCAGAAGATGACGGACGGCTACATCGCCAAGATTGACGCGGCGGCCAAGACTAAAGAGAAAGATATTCTCGATATTAAGTAGTAGTTGTCGAAAGCGCTTCCGTCCATCCCCCTTTGCCCCGTGATGGAAGAGGCGGCGCTGATGCACCCAACGCCCAGGCTCATCGTGTCACGGTCGCACAGGGTTGCCGCGGTTGCTCTCCTGCGCTAGCGTGGCCCGGAACCGATGAGGGGACCGAACTCTTGATTCGAGAGTACGGGCGTAGCGTCGCCGGGTACACGGAGGAAGATCGTTAAGCGATTCTAGAATTGGTGAATACAGTTGTGGGAAGTCGGACACGATTCCCTCCCGGATCCGTGCTATAGGCTAAGAGTGATGTCAGATCGCGGCGTCGAATACGTTTCGGACGAGCGGGCCGAACCGGTGGCCGTGCTTGTGCCCATCGCCTTATGGCGTGAGATCGAGTCCGAGCGAGAAACCTCCTACCTGCTCAAGAGCGAAGCGATGAAGCGGCGTTTGCTGGAATCAAAGGACCGCCAAAGCGGCGTTCCTCTAGCGGAAGCCCTTGCGAAGCTTGGAATTCGATAGATCCGCCTTTGAGGACCTAGCCTGGTGGGTTGAGCAGGACCGGGCTGTGGCATTGCGGATCGTCCGGCTGATTCGCGACGTGCAGAGAGAGATCCCTTCCAAACGCCGCTCTGATTTGCGTTGATCCATGTCCCCTTTGTGGCCGAAGGGCGCTTGCCGGGCGGCATCGATTTTCGCCACACTAAAACAAGCGATGCAGAAAACCAAAGGTTATGCGGCTGCGGCCGCCAAGGCTCCGCTGGGGCCGTTTGCGTTTGAGCGGCGGGACGTGCGCGAAGACGATGTCGCGATCGAGATCAAGTATTGCGGCATCTGCCACTCCGATATTCATCAGGCTCGGGAAGAGTGGGGAGGCGCGCTCTTCCCCATGGTTCCCGGTCATGAGATCGCCGGAGTGGTGACTAAGGTGGGCGCCAAGGTCACGAAATTCAAAGCCGGCGACAAGGCCGGGGTGGGTTGCTTCGTCGATTCCTGCAGGAAATGCCCGGAGTGCAAGGCCGGCATGCAGCAATATTGCCAGAACGGGCCGGTCTTCACCTACAACAGCAAAGAATACGACGGCACGCCAACCATGGGCGGGTATTCGGACAAGATCGTGGCGCATCAGGATTACGTTCTGCGCATGCCGGACAACCTCCCGCTGGAAGGCTGCGCGCCGCTGCTGTGCGCGGGAATCACTCTATATTCGCCTCTGAAACATTGGAAGGCAGGGCCGGGGAAGCGCGTGGCGATCGTGGGCCTGGGCGGGCTGGGGCACATGGGCGTGAAGATCGCGCACGCGATGGGGGCGGAGGTGACGGTGCTCAGCCAATCGCTCAAGAAGCAGGCCGACGGCAAACGCCTGGGCGCGGATCATTTCTACGCGACCTCTGATCCGGCAACGTTTAAGAGCCTCGGCCGACACTTCGACCTGATCGTCAATACCGTTTCCGCGGACCTGGATTGGAACCAATACCTGGGCCTGCTGCGCACCGACGGTGCCATGGTGGTGGTAGGCGCGCCGGACAAGCCGACTCCTCCGGTTTCGGCGTTTTCGCTGCTGAGCGGGCGCAGGAGCCTGGCCGGGTCGATGATCGGAGGCATTCCGGAAACGCAGGAGATGCTCGATTTTTGCGGGACGCACAACATCCCTGCGGACGTCGAAGTGATCCCGATTCAGAAGGTCAATGAGGCGTATAACCGCGTGGTCAAGAGCGACGTGCGCTACCGGTTTGTGATCGACATGGCGACGCTATAGTTGGACGCTGACCGGGCGCTGTGGCGTCCGTATGGAATTTGATTCATACTTGGAAGTATGAAAGTCGGCGAGCGTGGTCAGGTGACGATTCCGAAGGATATTCGGGACCGTTTCGGGTTGAGCCCGGAGACCGAAGTGGAGTTCAAGGTGGTGAGGGATTCGATTGTGCTCAAGAAGGCGCCCAGAAAGCTGGAACTCACCAAATGGAAGGGCTGCGGCGGCAAGGCTTTCGCGAAGTTGGGCTACGCGTCTGTGGACGAGTTCATTGATGATATCCGCGGCCGATGATCACGGCCATCGATACGAATGTGCTGCTGGACATTCTTCTCCCGAATGATAGCTTCTACGAAGCGTCGGCGGAGGCCCTTCAGGAATCGGCGGCGCGGGGCTCGCTCGCCGTTTCCGATATCGTCTACGCGGAATTATGCGTGTACTTCGAGGACCGGCGGGAGTGCGATGCGTTCCTGGAGAGCTGTGACATCCGGGTCCAGGCCCTGACGCCGGAGGCGCACTTTCTGGCGAGCCGCGCGTGGCGGGCGTACCGAAGGGCTGGGGGAAAGCGGACCCGAATCCTTCCCGACTTTCTTATTGGCGCGCATGCGCAGCAGCAGGCGACGCGGCTGCTCACGCGAGATCGAGGCTTTTACGGGCCACTATTCCCTTCTCTTGAAGTGTTGGACCCGGGGAGGAGGGCTCGGAGAACTTAGCCGCGAACAAGATCTCCCTGGCATAAAAGCAGTTATTCGCAAGCCCTCGCCGTCGCGGCTCACCTTCCGGAAGTTTGAAAAATGAACCTTGGAGCCGTGAGTCTACATCACCTCTTCGGTCCAGCCTTCGAGCACCGATTTCACCTTGGCGGTGAACTGATCGGCAAGAGCGCCGTCGATCAAGCGATGGTCGAAGGTTAGCGCCAGGTAACAGGTGGAGCGGATCGCGATGGCGTCGTCCACCACCACTGGTTCCTTCACCACGCTGCCGATGCCGAGAATCGCGACCTGCGGCTGATTGATGACGGGCGTCGCGAAGATGCTGCCGAAGCTGCCGAAGTTGGTGACCGAGAACGTGCCGCCCTGGACCTCGTCCGGCTTGAGCTGGCGCGAGCGGGCTCGCGCGGCCAGATCGACAATGTGCCGTTGCAGGCCGACGATATTCTTCTCATCGGCGTTGCGGATCACCGGAACGATCAAGCCGTTTTCGAGCGCCACGGCCATGCCCAGATTGATATCGCGGTGATAGATGATGTTGGTGCCGTCGATGGAGGCGTTGACGATGGGGAACTGGCGCAGCGCTGCGCAGGCGGCGCGCATGACGAAGGGCAGATACGTGAGCCCGAAGCCGTACTGGGCCTGGAAGTTGGTCTTGAGCTTGTCGCGCAGCTTGGCGATCTTGGTCACGTCGGCCTTGTGGACCGTGGTCACGTGCGCGGCGGTGCGCTTGGAGAAGATCATGTGCTCGGCGATCTTCTGGCGCATCATGCTCATGGGTTCGACGCGATAGGCGGCGGCTGCTCCGGGCATGGGCGCGGGCTCGCGGCCTTGTTCTCTAAATGCCTCGCGGGGAGCTGGCGCAGGCGGCGGAACGTTGACGGGAGCCTGCACGGTGGCGACTTCTTGAGGTTGAGCAGCCGGTTGAGGCGGGGGCGGGGCAGGGGCCGGCGCGGGCGGAGGCGGAGGAGCAACGGGTGCGGGCGCCGGAGTAGGAGCCGGCGGGGGCGCGGTCGCTCTTGCCAGATATGCCTCGACATCGTGCTTGGTGATGCGTCCGCCGATGCCGGTGCCTTTCACTTTGCTCAGGTCGACATTGTTTTCGCGCGCCATCTTGCGAACCAGCGGCGAGAGTTGCCCGGGGCCGGCTTCCTCGGCGCCAAGTGACGGAGCCGGAGTTGCGTCGACGACCGATGGAGCTTCTTGAGCCGGAGGGGGCTGAGCAGCAATTGGTGCGGGCGCCGGAGCTGGCGCAGGAACTGCAGGCTGCGGAGCGGGTGCTGCTGCTGCGGTTCCATCTTGAATCCGCCCCACCACGGCGTTGATGCCGACGGTGGCGCCTTCCTCGACCAGGATTTCCGCCAGGACGCCAGCCGCCGGCGATGGGATTTCGGTATCTACTTTGTCGGTGGAGATTTCAAACAGCGGCTCGTCACGCTCGACGTGCTCGCCGGGCTTTTTGAGCCATTTGGTAAGGGTTCCTTCGACAATGCTTTCGCCCATCTGGGGCATCACGACGTCGGTCATATACTCTCCATTATGAGTTGAGAATGAGATCACGATCGAAGACGCGCCCAAAGTGGCGCGCCAGAGCATCGACGGCCTCCGGCCGCTTTGCGTGTGAGCCGAGGGCCTTCATAGAGGTCACGGGCTGGGTCAGGCCGCAGGGCACGATATAACGGAAGTAGGTCAAGTCCGTATCCACGTTCAAAGCAAAGCCGTGGGAGGCGACCCAGCGGCTGATGTGCACGCCGATGGCGGCAATTTTCGCCGGTCCTCCCGGCGTGGACACCCACACGCCAGTGGCTCCCGCGATGCGCCGGGCCTCAATGTCGAACTCGGACAACGCCCCGATCAGCACTTCTTCGATGCTGCGGATGTAGGCCACAACGTCGCGTTTCCATTCTCGCAAATCGAAGATGGGGTAGCCGACCACCTGGCCGGGGCCGTGATAGGTGACGTCGCCGCCGCGGTCGGTATGGTGCAGCTCGATGCCGGCGCGGTCGAGCAGTTCGCCGTCGGCCAGAACATTTTCCAGGTGTGCGTTGCGGCCGAGCGTCACCACGGGCTCATGCTCGACGAACAGAAGCTGATCCGGGATCGCGCCGGATTTGCGCTGTTCCACCAGCTCACGCTGCAGCTCGAAGGCGGCGCGCGTAGCGCATGCGGCCGAGATCGCGAATTTGGACTGCCGCGCTCACGGCAACTTCAGACATTGATGGCCAGCCCGTTGACGGCGTTGAACGCCTCGCCAACGGCTTCGTAGACGGTGGGATGGG
Source organism: Bryobacterales bacterium (assembly GCA_963838455.1). Classification (GTDB taxonomy): domain Bacteria; phylum Acidobacteriota; class Terriglobia; order Bryobacterales; family Bryobacteraceae; genus Palsa-187. Next base: position 466 of record CAWISY010000038.1, on the reverse strand, counting down.
CGTGGATGGTGTGCATCATGGTCTCCACCGTGGCTTCGGCTTCCATGGCCGCGACGGCCTCCGCGATGACCTCATAAGCGATGGGGCCGATGATGTGGACGCCCAGGATCTCGCCGTACTTGGCTTCGGAGACGACCTTGACGAACCCGTCGTGCTGGCCGAGGATGCTCGCCTTGCTGTTGGCCAGGAACGGAAACTTACCTACCTTCACCTCGTAGCCTTTGGCGCGGGCCTGCGCCTCGGTCATGCCGACGCTGCCGATGCCGGGTTCGCTAGTAAGTCGCATGCCGGGATGCGGTTGCGGTTGATCGGCCTGGCGGGTTTGCCCGCGATGTGGGCGATGGCCACCATGCCTTCGGCGGTGGCGACGTGCGCCAGTTGCGGAGTGCCGGCCACGATGTCGCCGATGGCGTAGATGCCGGGCTCGCCGGTGCGCTGCATCTCGTCGACTTTGACGAAGCCGCGG
>CAWISY010000037.1:0-5955 GCA_963838455.1 Bryobacterales bacterium | reverse complement strand
AAGAGCATTCTGGAGGCCCACGGCTATCGCGTTCGCGTCGCGGTGGACGGAGTAGAGGCGCTGGCCCGGCTGCGCGAGGAAAAAGTGGACCTGGTCATCGCGGACATCGAAATGCCCAGGCTGAACGGCTTCGGCCTGATTGAGGCGATGAAGAAGGACCGCGACCTGGCCAAGATACCGGTGATCATCGTCAGCTCAGTGGAGCGCAGGGAGGACCAGGAACGCGGCTTGGCGCTCGGAGCCGACGCCTACATCGTGAAGCGGAAGTTCGATCAGGAGGAATTGCTGGCCGCCATCCGCCAGATTCTCTAAGAGGGCATATGAAAAAAATTCGCGTCCTCATCATCGAAGACTCTCCAGTGATCCGGCAGTTCCTGGGACACGTCATTGCGTGCGACCCGCGCCTGGAGGTCGCGGGAGCGGTGGAAAGCGGTGAGGAAGCCTTGCGGATTCTCGAAAAGGCGTCTCCCGACGTGATTTCCCTCGATATCCGTTTGCCCGGAATGAACGGATTTGAAGTGACCCGCCGGATCATGCGTGAGAGGCCGACTCCCATCGTGGTCGTGTCCGCCAGTGTCGAGTGCGCGGATCTGCAAATCACCATGAACGCCTTACAGGAGGGGGCGCTCGCGGTCCTCGAAAAGCCCCCCGGCGTTACCTCCAGTGAGTACGAGGTGTTGGCGGAACGGCTGTGCACCCAGCTCGCGATCATGAGTCAGGTCAAGGTGGTGCGCCGCCATTCGACCAACCGCCCCGTTCCGCGCGTGGAACGGCGCGCCGCCCCTCTCATCGCGCGTTCCCGGGCCCTCGGGATCGTCAGCTCAACCGGCGGTCCCAAAGCGCTGGCGCAACTCCTGAATGGATTGGGACCCGGCTTCCCCTTGCCGGTCCTGGTGGTGCAACACATCACCAGCAGCTTTCTCGAAGGTTTCGCCGCGTGGCTGGAAGGCGTGTGCCCGCTTGCGGTGGAGGTGGTGAAAGACCGGTCCGTTTTCGCCGGCGGAAAAGTGTACCTCGCTGCGCCGGATCATCACCTCCGCGCCGAAGACGGGTTCGTGCGGGTTGACCGGGGGAATCCGGTGTGCGCCCAACGGCCTTCCGGAACCGTGCTCTTCGAATCGATGGCGGCGACGCTCGGCAGCCAGGCCGTGGGCGTATTGCTGACCGGCATGGGCAGCGACGGGGCGGAGGGCTTGCTGCGGCTTCGGCAGAGCGGCGCCCACACCATCGCCGAAGACGAGTCCACCGCCGTGGTGTACGGAATGCCGGCCGAGGCGGTGCGGCTGGGGGGTGTTTCGGAATCGTTGCCGCTCCCCGCCATTGCCCCCCGAATTCTGGAACTGACCCTGCCCCGCAGTGAGGTGGCGTAATGGAACCGACCCGGCAGATTCTGATTGTAGAGGACTCCGAGACGCAGGCATTGAAGCTTCGCTACCTTCTGGAAGGCGAAGGCTGGGAAGTGTCGTGCGCCGCGACAGCCGAATCGGCGCTCGAGCAATTGAACGGGCGCTTGCCGGCTCTCATCATCGCCGATTATCATCTGCCTGGAATTCGGGGCGACGAACTGTGCCGGCGGGTGCGCATGAATGTCCGCACACGAGGCATTCCCATTCTGATCCTGACCATGGACCAGGCCCACGGCAACGAACCGGCCGGTCTCGACAGCGGCGCCGACGATTACGTCTCAAAATCGGTTGCTTCCGAAATTCTGCTCCTGCGAGTCCGCACCTTGATGCGCAGCAGTTTCATGAGCGGCGGCGGGCAGCGTCCCGCGGTGCTGGCGTCGCACAACGCTTCGTTCCGGCGCGCCCGTCTTTTGGCGATTGACGACAGTCCCACTTATCTCGAACATTTGTCGGACGTATTGAAGAGCGAGGGATACGACGTGGCCAGGGCCACGTGTGGCGATGAGGCGCTGGGACGCATCGCCCAAGAGACGTTTGACTGCGTCATGGTCGACCTGGTCATGCCCAAGATGGATGGAATCGAAGTGTGCCGCCGGATCACGAAGCTTAAGCACGGGCAAATCGCAGGTCAACCCACGGCCGTGATCATGCTGACATCGAGCGAATCCGAGGAGGATATGACCCGCGGTCTTGAGGCCGGCGCCGACGATTTCGTGGGAAAGTCCAACGATGTCGCGGTCCTCAAGGCCAGAATTCGGGCTCTGCTGCGCCGCAAGTTCTTTCAGGAAGAAAACAGCCGCATCGTCGAGGAGCTCAAGAACAAGGAAATTGAGGCGGTTCGCTCCCGGGCTGAAAGAGAGGCGGAACTTCACCAGGCGCTGAAGAAGGCCTACGACGAGCTGCGTCAGACCCAGGAAGCCGTGATGCAGCAGGAACGCTTGCGAGCCCTCGGACAAATGGCCAGCGGTATTGCGCACGACATCAATAATGCAATCTCACCGGTGGCGGTCTACGTCGATATCCTTCTGGAGAACGAGCCGGATCTCAGTGCGCGGACCCGTGAGTACTTGGAAATCGCCCGGCGCGCGATTGACGACGTGGCGCACACAGTGGGGCGAATGCGAGAATTCTACCGTCAGCGTGAACCGGAATTGATGCTCACGCCGGTCGATCTGAACCGGCTAACGCAGCAGGTGGTGGATCTCACCCGCGCCCGCTGGAGTGACATGCCGCAACAACGCGGCGCGGTCATCGACGTGCGGATGGAGTTGGCCGAGGGCTTGGGTTTCATCGCGGGAATCGAGAGCGAGATTCGCGAAGCGTTGACCAATCTGATCTTCAACGCAGTAGACGCCATGCCGGACGGCGGGGTACTGACGTTACGGACGGCCGCCGGGCGTGGGGTTGCGAACGCATTGCCGGCTCAACACGTTCAGATCGAAGTCGCAGACACCGGCGCCGGCATGGACGAGGGAACGCGCCGCCGCTGCATGGAACCCTTCTTCACAACCAAGGGCGAGCGCGGCACCGGTCTCGGTTTGGCCATGGTTTACGGCGTGGTTCGGCGGCACAATGGCGAGATCGAGATCGAGAGCGCTCCCGGCAGGGGAACGAACATCCGGTTGAGATTCGCTGTCACCGCTGTCTCTGAACCAACGGCGCCGACGGCTTCTTTCGCAACACGGTCGAGTCTGCGGCTTTTGGTCGTGGACGACGATCCGCTGTTGATCAAGTCGCTCCATGATGCTTTGGTGAGCGAGGGTCACGCAGTCACCACCGCGGCTGGCGGGCAGGAGGCGATCGACGTATTCCAGGCGAACCGGGACGCGCAGGAGTCGTTTGCCGCCGTCATCACCGATCTCGGCATGCCCCACGTAGACGGACGCAGAGTTGCGAGTGCCGTGAAAGCGTTATCTCCCGCTACGCCGGTTATCCTGCTGACGGGCTGGGGACAGATGCTCGCCGCGGAGGGAGATGCCTTGCCCGATGTCGATCGAGTACTGAGCAAGCCACCCAAACTGCGTGAACTTCGTGAGGCGCTCGCGCAGTGCGCTCCGCGCGACGCCACTGGCTGATTCTGCCGGGGATGAGAAAAGACACCGGCCCGCTGATTCATATCACCCTGATCCGCGACGGATTGGCTGAAGGGATCCGGTTGGTAGCCGCAACTCACCTTGACGTCGGGCAACCTCGAATAAGACATCCACGTCCATCGACATGAGCGGGCGGCCGCGACCGCCACGATGAGTGTAGCCATCCCGTGACGCCGGCGCGCCCGCAGCCAAACGTCGCCCATGGTGCGGCGGTGCGACTGAAGCCCTTATCGGTTTCGCTTCGGACGGGCCGCAGATAGTAGCCCTTCTAAGGTTTCCAGCCAGGCGCCATCGCGTGCCAAGTGTGGCTCGATCCGGGCATCCTATTCGCGGAGCCGTCATTTACCGGGGCTCACTGCTGGGGCGGAGTTGCGGAGGCGTTAGTCATGGGGAAAGAAACTGCTGTCTGCGGTCGCGGCCCGCTGGTTGCCACTCTTCCTCCAACGAATACGCCGGCAGCACGACCGCGTCGAAGCCGCGGCGGACCTCGCCCGACCATTCCATGGCGCTTTCCGCCTCGATCGTGACCGGCCAGGTGTCATGGCCAGCGGAAGGACGCAGGCGGAAGCTGACGCTGGTTTCGGCTCGGCCGGCCTGGATGACGACCAGCCGCCGTTGCTCACCCGCCGTGACTCGAGCCAGCAAATGGCGCTCGCTTGCGCCGGGCGGCCTCCGCAGCGCCAACCGCATTACGGCCGCTTCCGGGCAAGGCCGCACCGCGCGGACCAGAAATAATGGCTGGCCCCGCTTGGCCGGCACCGGCAGATAGCCCGCCGCCAGCGTGTCCTGGCCCGGACCCGAGTCCTCACAAGCGCTCCCGTCCGCGCACTCGGTTGGGGCAGCCGAAGGGTCGTCGCCGGTTTCGATCTCGAAGTCTTCCTCGGTTGCGTCTTCGCTGTGAAGCGAAAGCGAGATCTTCAACCAGACGTTGGCTTGCACCTGAAGCGCAAATCGATCGGCCGGACCGATGCGCGCCGGCAGCCGCAGGCTCCTCGCGTACCAGCGCAGGCCGTTCAGCACCACGACGCCGCGCACCCCGCACCATGTCACGGCAGCCGTCCCTGCTGTCCCCGGCCGGCATTCGAAGGACAGGCCAAACGAAAACCTGCCGCTCAAAGCGTGCCTTGGGCGAAAAACCGCCGTGGCTAACGGTTGATCGCCTGGTTTGTGAATATGCAAGCTTCCCTCCGGCACTCTACAGTTTGGCGTTCAGCCGTCCAAGGCCCGGCGCCGACCGAGCCTCCCTTCATCCAACAGGATACGCAAACCCCGGCCGCGTCCGTCGCACCTCTGAGAGCGCCTAGCAGAGTACAAGCCGCCGTTGCGGCCTTCCGGGCGCAAGCATTGAAGAACTTGTATGGAAATGTCTTTCTAAGCGGGCCAACGAATGGGTAAAAAGCGGCGGAGTTCGCCGGCGACAGAGCACGTACTGCTCTGTGGGACAGTCAAATGACTCAGCCGATGCCGAGGTAGATTGTTGCGTCCTTTCACCCAAGGCACGAATTCCTCAAACCATGATGAAAACTCGATTCTTCTTTGCGCCTCCCCCTTGCCGACCGGCGCGTCGATGCGATAGGTCTGAGTGCGTCGCCGGGTTTCACTAGGTTTGGAGCTTGGCTGGGCATGATGGATGAGCGACGTCAAGCACGGGCAGCGGAAAAGATGACCGCGCGGCCGGCCCAGTTTTCCTCTGAACCAGCCGAGCGGCCTAACACAACTAGTGTAGTGTCCAACAAATAGCTGGACAATCAGGCTGGGGAAGCCGGATAAGGGCATGCCTCGTTCGGGGACTCCGCTGGTGTTTTCGGAGGATCAACAGAATCAGATCGAGCAGTGGCTGGCAGCGATGGGTACCCCGCAACAGGTTGCCTTGCGGTGCCGCATTGTACTGGCACTGGCGCGCGGAGAATCCGAGGCATCGGTTGCCGCCGGGCTGAAGATAAATCGCAAAACCGTCCGCCTGTGGCGAGAGCGTTTCGCCGAAGAAGGACTGCAGGGTTTGTGGGAAATCGCGCCGGGGCGCGGCCGCAAAGCGACTTATGGCCCGGATCGGGTCAAGGCAGTTCTGGATGCGACCCTGCAATCGAAGCCGAAGGGCCAGACGCACTGGAGCTGCCGCCTCATGGCAGCCAGTCAGGGCATCAGCAAGTCAACTGTCAGCAATCTTTGGAAGAGCCATAACATCAAGCCCCATCGCACAAAGACGTTCAAGCTGTCGCGCGATCCGAAGTTTCTCGAAAAACTGACCGACGTAGTTGGTCTCTATCTCAATCCGCCCGACAAAGCCATCGTTCTTTGCGTCCATGAAAAGAGCCAGATTCAGGCGCTGAACCGCACTCAACCCGGTCTGCCTCTGAAGAAGGGCCGCTGCGGAACCATGACGCACGATTACAAACGCAACGGGACGACCACTCTGTTCGCCGCTCTCGATCTGCTGCAGGGGAAAGTCATCGGCG
>CAWISY010000036.1:0-27693 GCA_963838455.1 Bryobacterales bacterium | reverse complement strand
TTAATCGCTGTACTTTGGACCTTTTGGATCGCTTTCTGCCACCCGCGCCGGCACTCATTCTGAACGTCGGCGGCGCCGCAGGTGCGTATGCTTTTCCCTTGGCGGAAAGGGGCTACGTAGTCGATCTCATCGATCTGGTTCCTTTGCATATCGAGCAGGCAAAACAGAGAGCCGCAATGGGCCCGCGTGTGCCGCGAACCTTTCAAGTGGGAGATGCCCGTGCCATTCCCTGTGACGACGGGGCAGCAGATGCTGTGCTCTTTTTCGGGCCGCTGTACCACCTGACCGATTTTGACCAGCGCCTCAAAGCGATTCGCGAAGCGCGGCGGGTGTTGCGCGCCGGAGGCGTTCTGCTGGCGGTAGCAATCTCGCGCTTCGCCTCGGCGCTCGACGGTATCGGCCGCGGATTGATCCGCGATCCCGATTTTGTCCGGATCATGGAGCAGGATCTGAAAACCGGACAGCACCGCAACGAAGCCGGGAATCTCGACTATTTCACGGCCGCCTTCTTTCATCATCCCGACGAATTGAAGATGGAGTTGATCGAAGGAGGATTTCCAAATCCGAGACTGTGCGCGATAGAGGGCCCGCTCTGGACGCCACCAGAATCGGCGACTGCCGAGCAGCAGCAGCAACTCATGGCGACGGTGCAGAGACTCGAGAACGAGGTGACGTTAATGGGAGCCAGCGCCCATATCATGGGCATCGCGACCAAACCAAATTAGTCCTGACGTGCCTCATCTTAGATCCACCCAGCCGAAGATCCGGATTTTCAGAAAATCGACGCCTATCAGGAAGGCCGCGACCAGCGCCAGCAGACCCGCGACCAGCGCCGGGTCGATGGCCGCCATAAGAATCCCTCGCGTCGCCAGCACGCACACCACGATAAGATCCAGGACCGAGCCGATCATCAGCCAACGGCCTGGCCGGGAACGCCAGAACTGTCTGCGTTCGCGGACCAGATAGATGTTCCCTTGGCCGGTAAATACGAGCATGACGAAAGTCATGGTCTGCAATTGAGCCAACGGCAGCCTCAGCCCGTTGCGCCCCGCAAAAAAGACCGCGAAGGAAAGCATCAGGATTAAACCGGCGAGCGTCAGGGCGGTCAAGACCAAGGTGCGGATATTCCAGCGGTCGGGGTTACGAGAGAAGGTGACGTGATCCGTTGCGATCGACATGGTCACAAAATCGTTGGTAAAAAGCAGAAGAACGATCAGCAGCGGCGTGACCACAAAGTCGCCGGTCAGCATGACGCCGAGTGTGAGAAAAATCGAGATTTCCAGCGTCTTCATGATCTTGTTGAGGGTGTAGGTGAGCATGCGCTGGTAGATACAGCGGCTCATTTCGACCGCCTCTACCACGCCGCCCAGGCCGGGCTGTGTCAGCACCAGGCTCGCTGCCGCCTTCGCCACATCGGTGGCGTTCGACACCGCAATGCCGACCTCGGCCTGTTTCAGCGCGGGGGCATCGTTGACTCCGTCGCCAGTCATCCCGGCGATGTGGCCGGCTTGTTGCAGCTTCTGCACCAGGCGGAATTTGTCTTCGGGGAGGACTCTCGCGAAAACGTCGCAGTCTTTGACACCGTCGCCGTCTTTCTCGCGCAGAATCTCGGCGGGGCAAACCCGGTCGCCGAGGCCTACTTGCGCGGCGACGGCGCGCGCCGTGATCAAATTATCGCCAGTAGCCATCAGAACGCGCACGCCAAGATCGCGAAGATTCTGAACCAGCGATTTGGAATCCTCGCGCGGGGGGTCCTGCAGCGCCAATAATCCCGCGAGCTTCAACGTGTTTTCCGTACCGGAGGCGACAGCCAGCACCCGGAAGCCCTGCGCCGCCAGGCGTTCCACCTCTGCGGTGGGATCGGGAGCCGACGCGTCGAGCGAAACGATGGACCGTGGCGCGCCTTTGGCGACGCGGAGCGGTTGCCCGGCCTGCTCGAACTCCGCCTCGGTCCGTCTGGTTTCCGGATCGAAAGGCACAAAACGCAATCGTCTGGGCAATCCGGCAAGCATCCCCCGCGTTCTTGCGGCGTCCAGAATCGCGGTGTCGATGGGGTCTTGCGAGGCTGCATCGCAAGCCAGAGCCGCGAAACGCAGGGTCTGGTCTTCGCTGTTTCCGGCAAAGGAATGCACGCCGGCGAGTGTCATGCGGTTTTCGGTCAGCGTGCCCGTTTTGTCGCTTACCAAAATGTCCATCGCTGCCGCTTCCTCAATCGCCGACAGGCGGGTCACTAGCACGCCGTGTTTTGCCAGCTCCACTGCTCCTAATGCCGTAGCCAGCGTGAACGTGGCCGGAAGGGCGACGGGAACCGCGGCAACCAGAAGAATGAGAATAAACGAAAGGGTTTCGTGCAGCGGCATCTTGGTTGCCAGCGCATAGACGAAGAGCGCTCCGGCCAGCACGGCATCCAAAGCCACCATGTACCGGACGATGGAGAGAATGGTGCTTTCCAAATGGCTTTGGACCTTGGCCGTTTCGACCAGTTCCGCCGTCTTGCCGTAAGCGGTGTGGATGCCGGTGGCGACAACTTCTCCAGTGGCTTCGCCGCGCTTGACCACCGCTCCGGCGTAGGACACGCTTCCCGGCGCGCATTCTTGAGGAACCGATTCCCCGGTGAGGGCCGACTGATCCAGCAAGACGTGACCCTCCGCGAGACGAACATCGGCAGGACAAAAATCGCCCATGCGCAGCCGCACCACATCGCCGGGGACTAGGTCCTGGGCCGGCATCAACTGCCACGAACCATCGCGCAACACCCGCGCCCGCACTTCCATCCGGCTTCGCAATAACGCCAGGGCTTTGTTGGCGCGGCTCTCTTGCGCGAAGCTCAAGATGGCGTTGAAAACCAGCAACACCGAGATAATGATCGCCTCGGTGTTTTTGCCGAGGAAAAGCTGCAGGACGATTGCGGCTTGCAGCATCCACGGAACCGGCGCCCAGAACTTACGCAGAAAGGCCAGCCAGGAACTCTGCCGCCGTTCATCGACTCGATTCGGACCATACTGTTGCAACCGTGCTTGGGCTTCGGTCGCGGTCAGGCCGTGCGATAAGTCCGCTGCTGGTCCGGGGATCATGACTATTTCTAGAATTACGCGTCTGCCGCCTGGAAGGGAAGTCGAGAGCGCCCGCGGATTTATAATAATCTCGTGTTTCGCTACATCCTGTGTGGATTGTTCGCGGCCTCCGCCGTATTCGCTCAACCCTCGCCCGCCCCGAATTTGAGGGCCTTGTACGATGCGAAGAAATGGGTTGACCTCCAAAATGCTCTGCAGAAGACCAAAGGAGATGACCTGTATCGCGGAGCCGTAGAAGTCACCTTTCACCGGGACTCGCGGCGGGCCGAGTCACATCTCCACGCGGTCATCCAAGCTGCGCCGAAATCAGAGGAAGCCTATGAGGCCTACGAATGGCTGAGCCACCTGTTCCTTTACAGCGGACAATACAAGCGCCTGATTACAACGATGGAGGCGCGCTGGCGCGCCTTTCCCGGAAGACCGGGACAGGAGCAGGAGAAGACTGAGGTCTCGGGCTTTCGGGGCCTGCCGGACCAAGTCACCGTGAGCGTCCGCCCCGCTACCCTGCGGCATGAGGACCACAGCATTTTCATTCCTCTATCTGTGAATGGGAAGGCGGCGACCTTTTTCTTCGACACCGGAGCCTGGACCAATGTGATGGGCGAGTCCGAGGCCAAACGCCTTGGATTGCGGATGACCGAAGCATCCGGATCCATGGGCACGATGACCAATCGAACCAGCTTCCGGACCGCAGTGTCTGACGACCTGATCGTAGGAGGAGTGCGGCTCAAGAACGTCTCGTTCACGGTCTTTCCCGACGACGGCGAGCCGTGGTCGCTGCTTCCCCTAGGCCGGCGTGGAGCTCTGGGGATACCGGTTATCCTTGCGTTTAGAACCCTCCGATGGGCGCGGGATGGCACGGTCCGGATTGGCGAGACGCCGGCGCCATTCGATGTACACAAGGCGAACTTGATGTTTGACAACGATCATCTGGCCGTCACGGTGGGGCTGGAAGGACGCACTGCGCTTGGTGCGCTGGACACGGGAGCAGAAGGCACCGATCTCATGCGCGAACTCGCCGTGCAGTTTCCAGCCGCCATGGAATCGGGCAAGAAGGGGACAACCGAAGTCCGCGGAATCGGCGGAGCGGAATCGTACGAGTCGGTGACCCTTCCCGAAATCACGTTCGAAGTTGGAGGAATCCAAGCGGTTTTGCGTGGCGCGGGCGTTCTGATGAATCGAAGTATCCGGTCGTACCTCGGGAATTTCGGACTGGATGTACTTCAACAGGGCCGAGCCTTCAGACTTGACTTCACGGCCATGAGGCTGGAATTGGAAGCCGCCCGGTAGCTCATCCTGTGCGGTCCGTGCGGTACCCAAGGGCGCCTCGCGCCTCAACTGCGGCCTGCTCCAAGGCCTGCTGCAGTTGCTGGCGGGCTCTTTCGAGCGCAGCAGCGTCTTCAAAGGATGGGAACATCAACGGTTCACCGCAAGCCACGGCAATTCGCCCGTAGGGCAGCGGATTTCTGGGTTTGTCCCATTTGTGCCGCTCGAAGACGGAGGGGCGGCAATCCGTTCCAACCGGAATGAGAGGCCGGCCGGCTGCCGACGCCAGCGCCGCCGCGCCAACCCGCGCCAAGAAGGGCGGCCCGCCGCCGTCGGGAGCGACCAGGGCCGCGGCGCCGTGGTGCACTGAGTTCGCTATCTCAGTCAGAGCCTTCCAGCCGGCGTGCTGCGCATCCCCTCGGACAATTTCGAAGCCCAGCCATTGGCAGAACAGCGCGACGCAATCGCCTCTCGCATCGCAGGAAACCAGGAGCTTCACCGGTATGCCGGGCCTTCGGGCGCTGAACGCCACTAACAACGCCGGGGCACCGCCGTGCCAGATCGCAAGCACTGAGCCGCTAGGGAAATCCGGCCAACGGTAACGGCCCACGAGCACGATTTCCGCCGTCGCCCGAACCGCGCGCACATATCCGTACAACAACAAAGCCAGGAACCTGGTGGCGGCCCAGTGGATCGGGGGCAGGTACCGGCGGATGAAGTCGAGCACGCGATCGACCGTACGGGTAAGCCGGTTTCTTCCAATTTTGTGAAACAGCGTGGAAGAAATCCCGCGCGAGCGCTGGCGCAGTTTGCTCAACCGGACCATCTCCGCCGTAACGTCTTTCGGCCGCGCCGAGGTGGGCGAAGTTGGCGGTCCCGGGTACAATGGATCTTGATGCGTTGGTTGCATCAGCTTCGTTCCCGCCGGATCGGGTTGGCTTTGAGCGGCGGCTCCGTGCGCGGGCTTGCCCACATCGGCGTCTTCAAAGCCTTATCCGAAGGCGGCATCCGTCCGGCCTTCATCACCGGCACCAGCGCGGGCAGTCTGATCGGCGCCATGTTTGCGGCAGGCCTGGAATGGAGCGAAATTGCATCCCTGGCGCGCAAGACATTCTGGCCCAAGCTCCTGCAAGGCAAGGCGCTGGAGCGCTTTTGTGCGGAGCACCTGCCCGCCACCTTCGGAGGCCTTAAGATCCCTTTCGCCGCCATCACTACCGAGTATCCCGCGAAGCAAGCGATGACGATCACCAACGGCGAACTCGTGTCTGCCATCAGCGCCAGTTGTGCACTGCGCGGCGTTCGGCGGACGGTCACACGCGACGGCAAGCGGCTCAAAGACGGCGGCATCGCGTGCGTTCTGCCCTCGGAGGCCTGCCGGGCCATGGGCGCGGACTTCATCGTCGGCTCCGACGTGTGGGAAATCAGCTCTGTACTACGCGGATTCGGCATTGATCCTGATCATCCGCGGGCAAACCGTGCTTACCCGTCGCATTACTACTCGGCTGTTCGTAATACCGATCTTCTGATCCTTCCCAGGGTGCCTCTTGCCGGTTATCTTCCGAGGCCGGTGGCGATCGAGCGAATGATTTCGGCCGGTGAGGACGCCACGCGTCTGGCGCTTGAGCGGCTTGCGGCCTTGACACGGCAAGCGGGCTAACAGATACTAGTGGATGCCTGAGCATTTCTGCCCACTCGCAGATCATCTGAACTAAGTCAGTTGACCTGATTTCTTCTTCTTAGACAGCGCCGACAACCTGGAGGTTGCCGTGTTCGATTTCGTTCTGAGAACTACGGGCCGTGACTACACGCTGTGACGACATCTGTTGTGACCAAGCCAGGTAGCGTGGCTGGCTATCGCTCTCCTCTTCCTTCCTCCCACATTCCTGTGCACGGCGTTCCTATGCACCCTCTAGGGCTTGCCGCGCGGCCGCTTCAAAGAACACACAGAGGTACCCTATGACACAGATTTCCGTGAAGCTCAGCACCAAGGAGTTGGTGCTGTTGACCACCCTAGCCTCAGACCAGTTGTTCCGTAGAGAATTCATTGATCCTAAAATGCCCGGATACAAACAGGATCCTACAGAGTTGTGCCTCGGGAAGAAGTTGGTGGAACGCTTGAAATTACTGCGCATCGGGCAAGGAGAGTCGCGCTACTAGAAGGAACGGCGGTCCCGCCCCAAAGATGGAGAGGAGAAACACCATTCAGTTTATTCTCACTGGGTTCAAGCAGGACTTGGGATTCCGCGTGTTCGCGTTCGAAGGGGTGAAAGCGGATCGAACGCGGGCGAAGTACACCGTTCGGGCGGATCTTGGCCTGGCTCGGAAATACGGGATAGCGGTCCAGGAACTGCCTTTGTTGTGCCGCGGCCTTCTGGACAAGGGCGGCGAGTGTGAAGACAAGCGGGCGTTGATCTTTAGCGAAGATGATATGCGGCTTCGCGCCAACGAATGTGCGCTCGCCCGGGAAACGGCAGCGTTGAGGAGACCTCCCCGCAGACCCGCCAATCCGAATGCCGCACCGGCGTGGCGCGCTCCGCAGGCTTGAGTCAGCCGGTTAAAAAAAGTTCCACAAAAAACAGAATTAGCGATAATTTTTGTCTGATCTGTGTTATACTAGACTTGTTTTTGAAAGTCGCGCCAATTTTGGCTCCTTCGCATCGTTCGGTTTAAACCCGCGTTCCGATCCTGCCCCGATTCGCTACTCAGCAAACTCAAGAAAGAGAAAAAAATGAAAAATATTTATGTGGGCAACCTCAGCTTCGCCACTTCCGAGGAGACGGTACGTTCCTTGTTCGAAGCGCACGGATCCGTGGATCGGGTAAACATCGCTCGGGATCGCGATACGGGGCAGCCGAGAGGCTTTGGCTTCGTCGAGATGGGCAACGACAGTGAAGCCGAACAGGCAATGACTGCTCTGAATGGCAAGGACATCGACGGCAGAACGCTGAACGTCAACGAAGCTCGTCCGAAAACCGAACGCAGTTTCGGTGGTGGAAACCGCTCCGGCGGCGGCGGCCGCGAGCGCCGCTGGTAGCCCGGAACCTTTTCGCAGTTTGACAGGAGCACCCTCTACGGAGGGTGCTTTTGTCGTTTATGGCGAAGAGCGGGTATGCGGAACCGCGGGCATGGCGAGCATGCTGACTCCGGCTTACAGAAACACCAGGTGCCGAACCTTGGGCTTTTCCAGGACGCAGTTATGCAGCTTCTCCTCCAGATCGCTATCCGCCCGGGTCAGGCGATCGTGCTGACGCACATGCTCCGCCCAGGAACTGACAATAAATGTTTCGACGTAGCGATCCCGCAGCTCCAGATCGCGGGCAATCCCCCATCGTGATGCCCCATCGCGCCTCCGGATGCGCCCGTACTGATGCATGACCTGGAGGAACTCCGGCGCCTTGACGGGATCCACGTGGTACTCGACCGTGACCAGCACGGGTCCGCTGATCGCATCCTGGTCAGTGACAGCCGGCATACGCCAATGGTTCCAAGGCGTCAAGTCCACACTCGCATCCGGCATGCGCAGAAACAATCCCAGCGACGCTGCCAGGATCGCTCCGATGCCGATCCATAGCAGCGCCTCGCTGATTCCGGCCCGTCCCGCCACGGCGCCCCAGGTGGCGCTTCCGGCGGCTACGGCTCCTTGAGACACCAGCAGCGAAATCGCCAGCACACGAGCTCGCACCCAGTCCGGCGCCTGGCTGAGCATCTGGACATTGAAGAGCGAGAGGAACGAGACCCAAGCGGCTCCTGCAATCAAAATAGCCGGGGCCAGCAGCAACAGAGACGGCAGCGCCGACGCCGCGATCGTTGACGCTCCGAAGGTGGCAACCCCGGCTGAGACCACGGCGTTGACCGACCATCGGGCTCGCGCGCGCTGCATCACCAAAGCTCCCACGATGGCGCCGCATCCAAAGCATCCAAGCAGGACGCCGTAGCCGATCGGACTGCCGCTCATACGATGAGCCAGGGAGGGCAGCAAGGCCAGAAGCCCGCTGGCGAAGAACATGGCGCTTCCCGCCCGAAACAGCACCACGCGAACCGCCGGAGAATAGCGCACGTAGCGGATCGCCGCCACGGTCGCGCCGGTAACGGTTTCCGGAGGCGCCGCCCTTTTGACCACCGGCCGCTTCCAGCGCGCCACCACCAAGATCACGCCGAAAAAAGACACGGTGTTGGTCAGGAACGCCGTCCCTACGCCGGAAAATGCGATGACCAGACCCGCCAGCGCCGGTCCCACAGCTCGCGCGAAATTGAACTCGATGCCGTTCAACGCCGACGCGGCGGCCAGGTCCTTCTTCGCGACCAGCTCCGGCAAGACAGCGCGCCAGGTGGGCGATTCGAACGCGTCGCCGGAAGACAAGGCGAACGTTAGGAGCAGCAGCACGACCGGAGTCATCCTGCCCGCGAAGGTCGTCAGCGTGAGGATGAGCGCCACCAGCACCATCCAGGTTTCCGTGAACAGGATCACCTTGCGGCGATCAACAATATCTCCGATCGCCCCCGCCGGCAGAGCCAGAACAAAGAACGGCAGTGCGGACGCAGTCTGCGTGAGTGCGACGTACATCGGCGAAGCGTTCAACGAAACCATCAGCCAAGCGGCGCCGACGGCCTGCATGAACGCGCCAATGTCCGAAATCACATTCGCGAGTAGCAGATTCCGGAAAGTGGACGCCTTGAGAGGCGCCCACAGGCTGGTCGCGGTCTGATTGGCCGAAGTCACTTCTGCTCCTCAGGCGATGGACCGCACTACTCCGCCGTCGGCACGCACAGCGGCTCCGTTGATCGCGGAAGCCAGGGGGCTGGAGACAAACGCGACCACGGCCGCGACCTCCTCGGGCGTGATGAAGCGCCGCAGAAGGGAGCTGGGACGGGCTGTCTCGAAGAACTCCCGCTCCAGTGCGCCGCGCTCGACGCCTTTTTCTGCCGCGAGCCGATCCACAAACTCGATCACTCCTTCGGACTCGGTCGGACCAGGCAACACCGCATTCACCGTGACCGCGGTTCCCGCCGTGGTCTCGGCGAGGCCCCGGGAGATCGCCAGTTGCGCGGTCTTGGTCATGCCGTAGTGAATCATCTCTGCGGGGATTTGGAGCGCCGATTCGCTGGAGATGAAAATGATGCGGCCCCAATTCCGCTGCTTCATGGGACCGATATAGTGGCGGCTCAAGCGGACGCCGCTCAGGACGTTGACTTCGAAGAAACGGCTCCAGTCCTGGTCGGATATTTGCTCAAACGGTTTCGGCTCGAAGATCCCAAGATTGTTCACCAGGATGTCGACGGTGGGCAATCGCGCGAGGACAGCGCCGACGCCGGCCTCGGTGCCCAGGTCCGCGGCGATTCCATCGGCGGCGCCGCTGACCGCGATAGCCCTGTCCACGCGTTCCTTGGTGCGTCCGTTTACCGTGACCTTTGCTCCCTCGTTCGCTAACGCGGTGGCGATGGCCAGGCCAATTCCGGCGGTCGACCCGGTGATCAGAGCAGTTTTCCCTTGCAGTTGCAGGTTCATAGTGTATTGGAATATTTTGCCGCGAATTAGGGATCAATAACTTTTTCACAACATGTGTCGCTGCGTCGAGGGATTCACGATTGGAACAGCAGAGGACCGTGGACGCGGTGCTGCGAGTACGCGCGGCGCTAGCCCTCACAGCGTGCTCATCCCGCCGTCGATTACCAGCTCACTGCCCACCGCATACGCGGCTTCGTCGGAGTCGAGGAAGACCATGGCCTTCGCGATCTCACCGGGGTTTCCGAACCGCCGCAAGGGATCTGGTCCTGAAGAGACGCTCGCCGGCGTTCACCACCAGAATGTCGAGCTGGCCGAAGGCTTCCGCGACGGCCTTGGCGAGCGCGGCCTCGAGTCCGATGCCGCTCGTCCCCCCAGTAATCAGAGCACGCTTTCCCTTTAGCCGTTCCACATTTGCCTGCCGCTGATTCGCACCTACAGGTCCCCATTCGAAAGCCCCGCGAAGACCAGCCGTCTTGTACGGCCGGTCGACAAAATCGGTGTCTGGTGTCGACGGGTGGTCACGCAGTCGACACTCATTCGACACGCCCGGCATCTGCCGCGATGATTCGGCTGCAATTAAAGCCCTTCCCGCTTGAGTCAAACGGAGATTCGCGTTCATCTAAAGTGCAGCATGATGGCGGCCACCACCGAGTTCCTGATCCGCCGGGGTTATGCTGTCATTTTCTTCAACGTCCTGGCGGAGCAGGTTGGTTTGCCGATACCCTCGGCGCCGTTGCTGCTGGCCGCAGGGGCGCTCGCCGGATTCCACCTTTTGAACCCGGTCGCGGTTCTCACGCTGGCGGTTTTTGCTTCCCTGATCAGCGACCTGCTCTGGTTCATCCTGGGCAAGCGCGAAGGCAGCGCGATACTGAAATTGATCTGCCGCATGTCGCTGGAGCCTGAGGCGTGCGTCTCCAAGGCGTATTCCACCTATGCGCGATATGACGGAATCTCCCTGCTGTTCACAAAGTTCATTCCCGGAGTCGGCACACTGGGGCCGCCGATGGCGGGCATGCTCCGCTTGGCGATCTGGAAGTTTATTCTCTTTGACGCTGCCGGCGCGCTGATTTGGTCAGGGTCCATCGTCGCACTAGGTTGGGTGTTTCGCGACCAATTGGAGATCATCGTGGCAGGCTCTTCCAGGGTTGGCGCCCTGCTCGGAGCCGGGCTGGCGTTCGGCTTGGCGCTATACATCGTAGCGAAGCACGTTCGCCGGCGCAGAGCCCTTAGAAATCAAAACGCCCCACCAGTTGCAGAAATCGCGATTGGTTGGCTGCCGTAATCAAGCCAAAGGTTGGCGAGTTCCAGATGGGTTGGCCTGCGGTATTGGTGGTCAAAGTCAAGCTGGAAGCCGGAGCCTCGAAATTGGTGTGGTTGAGCGCATTGTACGCCTCCGCTCGAATCCGGAATTGGAGGCGCTCGCGCAGCACAAACGACCGCCCGACGGAAAGATTCAGATCCAATTGCCCCGGGGATCGGACCACGTTCCGGCCCAAGGTGCCGATGTCGACGGGCAACACCTGGGTTCGCGCCGAACCCGATCCGGCAAACAACGGGCCGGTGGGCTCCAGCGGAAAGCGGGACGCACTGGCGGGCAGCAGATACTGGATGCCGGTTCCGTTAGCAACTTCCTGGGTGTAAAGACTGACGCCTGGATCGACGTCATTCGGACGCTGTTGGTTGGTCCCGCCTTCGGACGGATTTTCGTTAGTTTGCCCGATGTACAACGGTAGACCGTTATGCGCGGTCAGCATCGGGTAGAACTCGAAATTGCGCCACCAGCGTTTTCCGCTGGTGCGGTACACGAGCGCGGCCGTAAAGTCGTTGGGCCGGTCAAATTCGCTCAAGCCTTTGTTCAGTCCGAGGAACTGCTGTGGAAACTGGCCGACGTTGAGACCGGACGGTTGCGAGAAGCTATACAGGCCGCTTAAGTCGTCAATCGATTTGGACCGAACGTAGTTGGCGACAAAGGTGAGGCTGGCGCCAAATTGACGGCGGACGCTGGCCTGGAGGGCCTGATAGGTTGAGGTGCCCTCCATGTTCAACGAATTAAAGTTGGCGATGTTGGGGTAGGGACGCGCCGCCTGGGTCGCCAGCGTGGTGTTGGCGAACGCCACGGCTGCGTCGACGGCGGGATTATACGGGACCGCGTTGGTCGGCAGCTCGATCGGGAGGTGCACGCCGTGGGTTCCCACGTAGTTCAGGTCCACGATGGTGCCTCTCGCGATCTCGCGCTGGACGCCAAAGTTCCATTCCTGGCTGTACGGAATCGGGCCGGCCTGCGTGAATCCCGCGTACGCGTTGAGCGTCAGCGGATTCGCCGCGGAGTTGAATTGGGCAATGTTCGCCGCCGCGTTCTGCACGTCATTGGTGGCCACGGCGGGCAATCCCTGCGACAGTTTAAAGGGCTGCGCAACACCCGTGCCCAGATTGTTGAAGGCCTGTTCCACCGTGTACCCCGGGAACAGAACCTGACCGCCGAGGTCGGAGAAAATCCCGGCGTAAAAGATCCCGTAGGCCGAACGAATCACGGTCTTGGGCGTCACGCTGTAGGCGAACCCGGCGCGCGGAGCGAAGTTGAGCCTGGAGGTGCTCAGGTTCAACGAATCGGATGCGTTCTTACCGGCGAACAGCACTTCGCCGGTGGTCGGATCGACCCGTGAGTACTCGTGATTCGCCGTGGTCACAGGCGACTCGTATTCCCAGCGCAGCCCCAGATTCAGCGTCAGCTTCGGGCTGATCCTCCAATCGTCCTGAAGATACAGGCCGATATTGTAGTTGCGCCTTCCGATCAAAGGCTGCGCCAGGGAGTACGACGCGGTCTTAATATCGCCCAGGAGAAAATCCGCCAGCGCGTTTATGGGGTCGCCGGAGGTGTTCCTGCTGTTGGTGATCGAGCCGTCAAAGTTAAAGCTCCCATTTACGTCGCCGGTCGGATTCAAATCGTCGAACTGATCTTTGCGGAGTTGAAACCCGAACTGGAACAGATGATTGCCGAGCGCCTTGCTGTTGTTGACGTAGGTCTGGTAGTGGTTGTCGATCTGGGTGCGCTGCGTGTTGCCATTGGTGCCGAATTGCGTGAATCCGCCAACGTTGATCTCGGGAGCGGCTTCGCCGAAGGAGCTCCCGATGCCCAGTGCGCTCTGAACGTTGACGCCCGCGCTGGGAGGCGCAATCTCGACGTTGTTGCGGAAGAACCCGAAGTGGACTTCAGTAACCAGCGTAGGACTCCAGATCTTGGTCAGGCCGGCCGTCGATTCATAGCCTGTGGTCTGGCTGCTGCCCACCGAATTTTCCAGCGGACTCCCCGGGAAGGTGGGTTGGATCGGGGAGTAGTTATTGTAATGGACCAGCGTGCCGAATAAATGCAGGCTGTTGTTGACCGAGTGGTCGAGCCGTGTCATCCCAGTATTGGTGGTCGGATGACTGGATCCGATGGAGACAAAATTGTTCGCGTCGATATTGTCGGTCTTATTGAGCGTGCCGGGCGAGTTGGGCGAGGGAACCAGGCTGAGGATCTTCAAGGCCGCTGGATCGAGCAAAGTGGGCGGAATGATGTTCCCCATGAAGGGGCTTTTGCCGGAAGGATTGTACACCGGAGTTGGAGACGCGGAGAAATTTCCCATCGCATAAGGGCCGTAGGGAACGGTCGAGGTTATGTTGTACGGCGAGACCTGGATCAGACCTTCGTAGTTCACGAAGAAGAAGGTTCTGTTCTTCCCGTCATAAACCTTGGGGATCGAAATCGGACCGCCGAGTTTGCCGCCGAAAAGGTTGTAGCGATCTTCCGAACGCCGCCTTCGCAGGAGGTTGTTGAAATAGTTGTTGGCATCCAGGTCTTCGTTCCGAAAATAGCCGTACGCTGCGCCGTGGAACAGATTGGCGCCGGAATTGGTGATCAACGTGACCACGGCGCCTGAGGTGCGGCCGTAGGCAGCCGAATAGCCGGACGCAAGTACGTTGAATTCCCGGATCGAATCGGCCGGAGGCAGGGTTTGGGCGGCGCCGGTGGAACCCGAGACCACCGAGACTCCGTCGATCAGGAACTCGCCGTTTAGCGTGCGGCTGCCGTTGATGGAGAGTTGCGAAGTATTCAGGCCGCTCTGGCCGGTAATATCTCCGCCCGAAGATACGCCCGGCGTCAGGGCCAGGAGATTGAGGACATCGCGGCTGGGCAGCGGCAGATCCTGCACCTCTGACGGCGTGATGGTGCTGCCGAGCGAAGAGCTCGCCGAGGCCAACTGGCCCCGGGTTCCGCCGTTTACGGTTACGGTCTGCGTCACTTCGCCGGCCTGCATGGAGATGGGAAGGTCCGCCCGCTGGTCCGCCGACAGCTCGATGCCGGCCACCTGCTGGCGCTTGAATCCGGGTGCCGTCACAACCACGTCGTAGCGGCCTGCGGGCAGATCGGGCGCACGATAGACCCCGGCCAAGTTTGTTTTCCCGCTCCACGCCGTGACGCCGGTATCGGCATTGGAGATGGCGACGGTGGCTTCCGAAACCGCTGCGTCCGTTGAGGTGACCGTTCCGGAAATCACGCCGGTCAGGCCTTGGGCGCAGACGAGCGAGCCCCATACAACGCCAAATATTACGCCATGGAAACCCACGCGCTGCTTCGCCAGCCGGATGCAGGGGAGCTTCACTGCCTGATTGTCTTCAGTCAATCGCAAGGTTTTTTAGTACGACGCGCTGAGCAGTAAACGTTATAGAGAGAGGCGCTGACCCGTCTGAACCCGCGCCATTCAGGTGCTCTCTCCGCTTCTTGAAGGCAAGGCGTCACGAGCAGCCTGCCGGGTCCGCCTGAGCCAGCCCGGCTTACCATTCGGCTGGTCCTGGAACGCCACACGAGCGGGAACCGTCAGTTCTACTTCGGTTCCCGCTGAGACATTGCTAAAAATGCGGAACCGCGCTCCAATCCGATCCGCCCTCTCGCGCATGCCGGAGAGCCCCCAGTGTCCCTCCCGGCCGGTTCGCAGGACGTCGGGCTCGATCCCGCAACCGTCGTCGCGGACCAGAAGCTGAAATCGAGTCACACCGTATTTCAACTCGACTTCGACGTGATGCGCCCGCGCGTGGCGAAATGCGTTGGTCAGCGCCTCTCGTCCGATACTGTAGACCTCGTCGCGAAGCACCGGACGAAGGGGTCTCCGCTTGCCTTCCGCGATGACTCGCAAATCAGCTCCCTTGCCGGCGTGCTTGGGGTCGGCATCCCGCTGGAAGCCCGCGAAGGCCTGCTCCAGATCGAGAGAGGCGCTGGGCGACAACCGCAGCCCCCGCACGGCGTTGCGGCCCTCTTCGATCACCTGCCCCATCAGTTCCAGCACGCGCGTCAGCACCGGTTTGACTTGCGAATCGTCAGCTAAGCGGTCTCGAGCGATATGCACCTGCATGGAGGCGCTGAGGAATCCCTGAAGAAGAGTGTCGTGCAGCTCCTGCGCGATACGGGCTCGCTCCGCCAGGCGCTCTTCAAAGCGGGCATCCAGGCGCGCGGCCACCTGCCGCACCCGGATCTGGTACATCGCGGACACCAGCAGGGTGCCCGCGCCCGCGCACAGCAGATAAAACCAACTGGTCTGGAACCACGCCGGAGATACGCTCAGATCCAGGGTTGCACCCTCTTCATTCCAAACCCCGTCGTTGTTGCAGGCGGTCACATGAAACTTGTAATGTCCCGGACGCAGCTTGGTGTAAAACGCTTCGCGGCGTGTGCCTACACTCTGCCAGTCCTTATCGACACCGTCGAGTTTATAGCGGAACAGCACGCGCTCCGGAATCGCCAGGCTCAAGGCCGTGTAGTCGATCTCCACATTCTCGGTGCGGGCGGGAAGAGTCAGATCGTTCGAGGGCGCGTAGGATTGTCCGTTCGAAACGACGGATGAGATGAACACCGGCGGCGGCACGCGATTGCGATTTTTTTCGAGCGCCGCCGGATCCAGCCACGCGATCCCCTTGGTGGTCGCAAACCACAGCCGGCCGTCGGGCGCCTCCACCACCGAGGGCTCCGGCAGATTCTCGCCTGAGAGTCCCGGAAGGCCGTCGAGCTCATCCAGCCGCTCCGCGGAAACCGCATAAGAGGGGTCCTTGAGCCACTTGTTCAAGTCGGCAGCGGAAACGTGCGCGACGCCCGAGAATCCATTTACCCAAAGATCGCCGGTCTCCGTCTCCACAATGCCGGACAGCCGCCCCGGCAAACTCTGATCCTTCCAGCGCATCAGGTAGAAATTCCCCTGCGTGAATAGCTGCACGCCGCCGGCGCCCGCCAGCCATACGTGATCGCCCCGCACCGACATCGTATTCTCCGAGACCCCGCGCTTGCCGTCGGGAAAGGAGAAGCGATGGTAGGCCGATCCGTCCCACTCCACCACTTTGTTCGAGAACGCGAACCAAACGTTACCCGCGGCGTCATCCGTCATGGTCCCCGTGATGCCGGATTTCTTGCCCAGGGCTTCGGTCTGGTCGCTCCACACGCCGCCGTAGAGGTGATAGGCTCGGCCGCCGGTGGTAGTGATCCATGGGTCGTTGTTTCGATCCACCGCGACGAACACCACGGAGTTCAGCTTCTCTTCCGGGTAGTGGAGCGGCGAAAACCCCTGGCTGGTGGAATGCCACAGGTAGAAATCGCCCGCCCCGGCTGACCAGATGGTCCCGTTATGATCGCGTCGAAGGCTGAGCGTCTGCCGGGTTCCGGGGATGGTTGTGATCGCGCCGTCGGTGGTCACATGGGTGAGCGGCATGCCGCTGTTGCCGGTCCACACCGAACCTCGATCTCCGGCGGCGACGCCGAACTCACGTTCCGGCGCATGCGGCAGGCCGACGGCGATGAGCGCCGCGCGGCGCAGGCGGTCGAGGCCGGAATTGGTCGCCACCCACACGCCCTCCCGGTCGATCAGCACTCTCCAGACAGCGTCGGAGCTGAGTCCTTGCTCCGGCGTAAAACTCTCGCCGGGGGCGGATTCCACCGCCAGAGGGGTTTGCCATTGCTCCACGTGATCGAACCGTTGCACGCCTTTGGCCGAAACAGCCCACAGCGAGCCGTCGGGGGCAAAGGTGAAGTCTCCGAACTGGGAACTGGCTCGGTAGCCTTTACGGGGCGGCTCGAAAGCAGGAGCGCCGGGCTTGCTCGTCACCCTGCGGAGTCCTTGATCGTCCGAGAGCCAGATCGTGCCATCCGGCGCCTCATGCAGATAGGCGTAGCTGGTCGAGGTTCGTTCCCCGTAGCTGGACGAGGTTCCTTCGCCATACTCGCTGACCTGGAACTTCGACTGGCCATGCGGCAGAAACAAGAGAGGACCCGTCTGCCGCTTGATCCACAGGGTTCCCTCGCTGTCCAAAAGGATGCCGGCCGGGAAGCCGCCCGGATATCCCTGTTCGGCGCCGATCTGCTCGCATACCGACCCGCGCAAACGGAACAGGCCCGCCGTCGCCTGAACCCAGAGCGAGCCATCCTGATCCTCGACGAGTTTTCCCTGCTTCCGGGTCGGAGTGCAGCGCCGGTCCGGGTAGGTAGACAGGCGTCCATCCTTCCAAAACAGCAATCCCCCGCCCTCCGTCGTCAGCCACAGACCGCCGGTAGAAGAGAGGAACACGGAGTCGATCTCACTCTCCTGCGCGGATCCGCGCGTCACCTGCTCGACCGTCTGGAACTGGACGCCGTCGAAGCGCAGGACCCCTTTCGATGTGGTCAGCCACAGATATCCTTCGGAGGACTGCTTGATGTCGAAGACTGCGCCAATCCCGTTCCACTCGGTGTGATGAAAATCCGTGATTCCCGAGACCGGAGGGCTGGCGGCGGCGGCGCGCGCCTGGAACTGCTGCCCGGGAATCAGGCCAGCGCTGGCCAGCCAGATAAGCGCGCAAGAAGAAAATGGCTTCACTCTACGATCCCGGAATACGCAGGCGGCATAACGCTATGTTATACGCTAGGTTAACTCGAACCGCCTGGACACCGAATCCCCATTCAGCGGGGGGCGGGCATCCTTCTTTCGAGGTATCTCCTTGGCAGGGCTGGCCCAGACCTGCGCCCCGGCCTGACGGTCACGCGCTAATCCGACCCGGAATCCTGATATTCGGGAGGCACATCGTCCTCCGGGAGTTGTTTGGTGCGAACCTCTCGTGCCTCGGATGCCTTCTCGACCCCGCTGACGATTCCGGCTTCGAAGTATTGCCCTTCTTCGAGCAGCTCTTCGACGCTCTCCGAATCGGCCTCGGCCGCTGCGGACAGCCCTTGATCGTCTCCCGACTGGCCGGCGGAGTCGGGTCCGAGTCCACTCCTTCTACTGCTCCCAGGTTCCCGGCTGGTGCGGCTTGGTTTGGTGGGTTGCTTTCTCATATCCTTCTTTCTCATATCGTTTCCACGGGCACGTGACGCTCCAAACGGCCGTAACACCATTGAGGTATCGGGCCATTCCGCCTCCTGGGGACGCGCGGACGAACGGCAGCCGCTACTCTAAAATTCAGACCGCGCTACGGCCGCCGGCTTCAAGGAACCAGTAGAATAGTTCCCAGCAGGGTCTCCCTCGCTTCGGCTATTTCAAAAAGCGACGAAAGGACTGCCAAAATGGACGGCGAAACCCCAATTCGAGTTCTGAGTGTTGACGACCACCCGCTGCTGCGCGAAGGTATTGCGGCCATCATCAATAATCAATCCGACATGTCGGTCGTGTGCCAGGCGGCCAACGGCCATGAGGCCATTCAGCGCTATCGCGAGCATCGGCCGGATGTCACGTTGATGGACCTGCGCATGCCCGAATTGAGCGGCATCGACGCCCTGATCGCCATTCGAGCGGAGTTCCCAGAAGCGCGCATTGTGATGCTGACCACCTTCGAGGGCGACGTTGAGATCCAGCGGTCCCTGGAGGCGGGAGCGCGCGGTTACCTGCTGAAGAACATGCCTCCCAGTGAGCTGGTGCAGGCCATCCGCCAGGTCCACGCCGGCAAAAAGCGGGTGCCCCCGGAAATCGCGTCCCGTTTGGCGGAGCATATGAGCGACGAGGACCTGACCGTTCGCGAGCTGGAAGTGCTGCAGCACGTGGCCGGCGGAAACCGGAATCGCGACATCGCGGACCTGCTGTGCATATCTGAGGAAACGGTGAAGGTCCACGTCAAACATCTCATGGACAAGCTCGGGGCTAAAGACCGCACGCAAGCCATCGCGATTGGCGTGCGCCGAGGCATGATTCAGCTCTAAAACCCAATCACTCCAAAGTGGTATCCGGCCGTCCCTAGTCTTCGGGATTCGTTCGCCTTTTCAAATTACTAAGCTAAATTCAGGCCGCTCCATGCGGCCGGAGAAGCGAGAAAAAGAAGCTGCTGCAACGTCTCTACTCGGGGTTTCCCGGCGGATTGCCGGGAATGGCCCTAGCTGTTTTGCGGGTCGTGATTGGTTCGGCGCTGTTGATCCAGGGCGGGTTGTGCATCGTTCAGCCGAGCCCCGCATCCGCAGTTTGGTTGTGCGCGTTGGTGACCTTGGTCGCGGGATGCCTGGTCGTGGTTGGGTTTCTGACGCCGATCGCAGTGGGGGTCACCCTCATGTACACGGCCGCTGTGGCCTTGGCGCTGATTCCTTCTCCGGTACCGGATCTCTTCGAGTCGAAGCTGAGCCTGGTGCTTGGACTCGCGATGCTGCTCTCCATCGGCGGCCTGGGGCCGGGAGCGTTTTCGGTGGACGCGCGAGTCATCGGCCGCCGCGAGATTATCATTCCTCCAAGCGAATAAAACGGAGAGCATTATCCCTATGAATTCAGACTCAGCAAGCGGGATCGTGACCATACCGGCGGATCAGTCCGTCGACCATGCGGTTCATAAACTGGAGACGGTACTCCAGGAAAGAGGAATCAAGCTGTTCACGTTGATCGATCACAGCGGTGAAGCGGAAAAGGCCGGGATGAAAATGCGTCCCACCAAGCTGCTGATCTTCGGCAGTCCGAAGGCGGGAACGCCGCTGATGATCGCCGCCCCCGGCATCGCCATCGATCTGCCGCTCAAGATTCTGGTTTGGGAGGACGGCGGCGGCAAGGTCTGGATTTCCTACAATGACCCCGCCTATCTCCAGAAGCGGCACGGCCTGCCGGAGGACCTGGTCAAGAATATCGCCGGCGTGGAGGCTCTGGCCAGAATGGCCGCTGAGTAGGAGCGTCGCTCAGTAGGAACCGGGGGCTACACGCTACTCCGCGCGATGATGGCTGGGCGGGATGATAATCTCGCGGCGTCCGAACATGCGCGCGTCCACGGAGAAGGCTCCGGGCCCCAGCCCGATGACGCTCAGCAGCATCGTCAACCCAAAAACCGCAGCCGACCTGGAATCGAACAGGTTCGGCGTACACACCGGAAGCAGCGAGATCGCGACCGCTACGCCTCCCGCTACTACCGTGGCTCCCGCGATCGGCGTCAGGAAACCCGCCACCAATAAAACGCCCGCGGCGATGGCCGCCAGGCCGGCAATCCAATTCCCCGGCGTAGAACCGGGCTCGCCCAGGTAGAACCCGCCCTCCGCCAGTATCGCCATCCCAGGTACCGCTCGCAGCAGGAGCAGAGCGATTCCAGGCCAACCAGCCGGGAACCCAAAAAATAGGCGTCTCAGTTCCGTTCTCCTCGGATTCCCTCGGGGCTGGTGAGAGGACCCTGCAAACATCGTAAAGAACCCTGCTTTTTTTTGAATCCCGAGGTCTTGTGATGCTTGAATAACACGTTCGGGGGATCGGCCTCATCCGCCGCGGGTAGCCGTGGGCAAGTCAGCGCTGACGTTCGCCCGCTACGCTACCTGAACCATCCCAATTTCGTCCCCGGTTTCGCGTGCGGGTGATCCTGAAACGCGACGTTGCCGGGAATGGTCAGTTCCACCTCTGTGCCGGCCGATACGCTACTCATGACATGCAAGCGGGCGCCGATCCGATCCGCCCGCTCGCGCATTCCGGAAAGGCCCCAATGCCCGTCCCGCCCGGTTTCGAGGACGTTGGGGTCGATGCCGCATCCATCGTCCCGCACCACCACGCTCAGACGGTTGGAGGAGTACTTGAGCTCCATTTCAATCTTTCTGGCGTGCGCATGGCGAAACGCATTGAGCAGCGCCTCCCGGCCGATGCGATACACCTCGTCCCGCAGCACGGGATGAAGCAGCCTGCGTTCCCCTTCCACGATCACCCGAAAGTCAATTTGCTCGCGTTCATCGGCGGCGAGTTCCTGCTGGATTCCGGAGAAGGCGTGCTCCAGGTCAAGCGAGGCGCTGTGGGACGAGCGGAGTCCGCGCACGGCGTTGCGGCCCTCATCGATCACCTGCCGCATCAGTTCCATGGCACGATTGAGGGCCGGCTTCACGCTGGAATCTTCCGGCAGGCGATCCGCCGCCACATGCACCTGGAGGGAGGCGCTCAGGAACCCTTGCAGCAGTGTGTCGTGCAGTTCCTGGGCGATGCGGGTGCGTTCCGCAAGCCGCTCCTGAAACCGGACGTTGATCCGCCGGGTGAGTTCGTTCAGGCGAAGAGCGTACAAAGCGAGAACGCCGGCGACACAGACGAGCGCGGCGGCCATCTGGAACCACCAGGTCTGCCAATACAACGGATCCACTTCAAAAATGATCGAGGCTTCCTGCGCATTCCAGACGCCGTCCGGATTGGTGGCCATCACGCGGAAGCGATACACGCGGGGCGGAAGGTTGGTGTAGCCGGCCTCCCGCGAAGCCGTCGACTCGGTCCAGTCGCGATCATAACCTTCCAGGAGATAGCGATAACGAACGCGCTCCGGCTCGGCGAGGCTCAGTCCGGAGAAACCCAAAGTGATTCTTTGCCGGCCCCCGCGAATGTGCACCGAGTTTCCCAACGCGACCGGTTCGCCATCGGCGGAAAGAGTCTGGATGTGAACGAAGGCCGGCGCCGAATCGCGAGTGAGCCGGACTGGATCGACAACGGAAATGCCGCGGTTCAGAGAGAACCAGATCCGCCCGGCGGAATCGCTCACCACCGACCTGTGCCGCTTTACGCCTTCCACTCCGCGCAGACCATCGGCTAGTCCATACTCGCGCAGGTCGCCTTCGCCTAAGGTCCCCGCGGCAAGTCTCTCGGCATTCACGCGCAAGACGCGGCTCGATGTGGCCATCCATAGGGACCCGTAGCGGTCTTCCGCCATGCCCAGAATCTGGGTGCGCAGCGCGTCGGGTTCGTGCGAAGGGACGTGAAACGCTCCGCCCTTCAGGAACGCGATTCCGGACGCGGTTCCGGCCCACAGCACGCCGCGCGAATCCTCAAACAGACAGTTCACGTTCTGCGACGGCAACCCGTCGCCGGTCCCATAAGATGTCCAATGTTCGCGCAAGATCGCACTGACACCGCTGGGCGTGGCGAACCACACGGTTCCGTCCGAGCCTTCCAGGATGGATGCAATCGTGTTGGACACCAGACCGTTAGCCATGCTGAAGTTGGTGAACCTGCCGTTGCGCAGCATGCTGACGCCGGCGCTGAGCGTTCCCGCCCACACCGTCCCGTCGCGAGCCTGGTAAACGGAGTAGACGCTATTTTGCGCGAGCCCATCGGATTCCGTGTATGTTTTGGCAGTGATCGCAGCGCCGTCGAAGCGCAGTTGCGTTAAACCGCCGCGCTGCCTGCCCACCCACAATCCGCCTGGCCCGCCGTCTATCGAATAGACGACGTCCTGGTTGATTCCGTCGTTGCTGACCGGGCCGTGTTGCTGGCCCTTGACCCACCACAGCCCTCCCGACACAGGTGGAAACCACATCCGATTCTGGGAGTCGACGTAGACCGGATTGCTTCCGTCCGTGGGCAGCCCCTCCGCGTTCGAATAGGTAACAAAAACGCTGTCGCGGAGCCGTTCGATGCCGTCGGCGTGACCCACCCACAGGTCGCCCTCCCGGTCTTCGAACAGCGCCGTTACGGCTTGGGGAGAAGCGCCGTCGCCAACGCCGAGCACGGAGACGCCATGCGCATTCAGCCGCAATAGACCGCGCGAATCGGTGCCGGCCCAGATGTTGCCGTCGCGATCGAGCACCAGGGCCAGGGTCTGAAAGTGGCGAAGGTGGTCCATATTGGCGCCCAGAGTATTGTCGGCGGCGGTCAACTCCCTCCCGTTCCAGCGGGCGATGCCGTTATCCGTGCCCACCCACAGGCCTCCTTCGCCGTCCGGAAGCAGGCAATTCACCTTCAAGTCGGGAAGGCCGTAGCGGATGGATACCGTCTTGCCGCCGGCGTCGTGGTACAGTCCCGCGTCGCGCGTGCCCATCCAAAGGTCGCCTTGGGGCGTTTGCGCCACGGAAACGACCGGAGACGGCGGGAGCTCGGCCGCAGCCGCCAGCTTCTGGAATACGCCCCCGTGGAAAGTGTATGCGCCGTCTTCCGCCTTCCAGACCACCAGTTTTCCGCGATTCGCCTGGCTCATGGCCTCGATCCTGGAGTACGGCGCGGCATCCCCCGCCGGCTGCTCGAACTTGCCGTGGCAGTAGCGAAGCATGCTCAAGTCCTGCAGGCGCACCCACAGGCAACCCTCTTCGTCCGCTGCCAGCCCGAGCACACTGGTGATGGTGAACGCCCCGGAGTCGTCCTTGATGAGGCGGAAGTTCCAGCCGTCGAAACGTACCAAACCTGCTTCCGCCCCGATCCAGAGATAGCCGTCGGGAGTTTGTGTGATGGCGTACACCGGACCCTTCGGAAATCCTTGCTCGGCGCCCCACTGATCGTGGACGTACTGCGACATCGCGCGGTCGGGATCGACCGCGTACGCAGCAGTAGAGAGCAGGCTCGCGCCGGCGGCGAGCGCGATCCCGAGCGGCCACGCGGGCGCCCGGCGCGGCGACATGGGCGACCCACGCCTGGGCCGCGGCTCAGGGAAGGAACTCGAATTTCTCAATGACGACCTCGAATTCATTCTGCAAGGGATGCCGCTGATTGCCGTACACGTACAGGTTCATGTGGATTTTTTCATTGCCCGCGGACGGAACGCCGGAGGTGAATACGTGCTCTGCCACGATGGCGGAATTGCCGCCCGATGCGGAACCATTCGACGCCGAGCCCCGGGTGGTTTTGAACGCGACCCTCCCGGGCAGCCAATCCATCCAGTACGTGAGCGGCCCCGCAGGCGCGTCGAACCGGACGGTATTGGCGGGCACCACGTAGGGTTGAATCACAAACTGCGCATTCTTGTCTTGCGGTTCTCCCCAGCGGCTGATTTCGATGTCCATTTCACGGGGAGGTCCCAGTTCATCCCACGTATACAGTGCGAAAACAGCGGCCGGCTCCAGTTGCGACACATCATGCACCACGAATTTGTACGATCCGTATCCCAAGCTGCGAGAGAGCGTCGCTGTCACATTCACCCAGTGGTTCGCACGCTTGGAAACCCGCAGATGCAAAAACCCGCTCCGGTCCACCCAGGCGTTCGCGGGCGGATCGGTATTCACGGTTCCGTTGTCATCGCTTACGGTTTCGCGAATCTCCCATTGATACCCGCTGAACTGAATTGCCGTTGAAACCGCGTTGGACGGAGCTCCCTGCATTACCGCCTTGGCGAGCACCAGTCCGCCCTTTTCGGGCAGCGCGTTCACGGTAGCGGGAGGCCGATAACGGGCATCGACCAGTAAAGCGGCATACGCAGATCCGGGATGCGTGCTATTTTTCCAAGTGGAATCCGGCTGAATCGAGGTGAACGGCTGGTCCTCGAGCGGCTGCACCCACCACACGCCACTGAGCGCGTATAAGACAACCCGCTCTCCGTTGCGCGCGCCCCGGGCGTGGCCCTCGATCTGCAGAAGCTTGTCGGGAGTGCCCTGGGAGGCCACCGGAATGCGCGTAATCTCAATCGACGCCTCGCCCGCGGCGCGAACGGACCGGCAACCGCTGAGCAGAAGACAAATGAGCAGAACACAAACCGCCGCCGCTGAAACCAAACCGGCAGCCGTTGAGAGCCGTTGATGAACCAGAGCCAGCACAGTCTCTTCTCAAAAATACAACTTTAGTGCGCCCTGCACCTGCCGCGCCTGGTTGGCTTGCGCCGTGATCTGGCCGAAGGTAGCGTCGCCGGCGTTGGTGTCGGGGGCGGCAAACTGAACGTGGTTGAACACGTTGAAGGCCTCCAGGCGGATCTGGAGCCGGGCGCCTTCCCGGAATCGCAAGGGAACTTCTTTGAACAGCGACGCCGTCAGGTTGTTGGCGCCAGGCATGCGGGCGTTGGGCAAAACCCGTGGAGCATCCCCGTCGGTGTAGGGCGCGGGTCGCACGGCCACTTGCGGGTTCTTGAAGTATTGGTTCAGATTCCCCGTCCCAGCCACTTGTAGAGGCGCTAGCAGATTCGGATACTGATTGCCATACGTGGGTAGGCTCACGCTGCATCCGCCGCATAGATCCAGTTGGATCGGCAGCCCATCGTCGATGCGATAAATCCCGTTCACCTGCCATCCCCCCAACGCAGCCTCTGCCGCCCCATGCAGATGCGATCCAAATCTCTGGCCGTGGCCGAACGGCAACCGGTAGGTAAAACTGAACTGTGCGATCTGCGGAATGCTGAAGGTGGAAAGCGACCGGTCCAGGCGCAGATTGTTGGGATCGCGCGCGTCCGCCTCCGCGGTCGCCAAACCGCCGGTGAGGAAGGAGTAGCCGCTCGATCCCAAGGAGGAATCGTCAAGACTCTTCTGGAAGACGTAGGTGAACAGGAACTGCAGGCCTTGCGAAAAGCGCTTCTCGATGCGCAACTGCGCCGCGTTGTAAATCGAGTCAGCCCACGGAACGAAGCTGCTGCTGATTCCCGGTTCCGTGCCGTTGCTGTACTGCGGATAGGGAACGTCCAGCTTCCAACGCGGAAGGGTCGGGCCGGAGAGATCGGCGCTGCCCTGAATCACTCCGTAAAACGGGTTGGGAACCTGCTGCAGGTAGTAGGAGGGGTCGGCGCGAAAAGCCGACGCAACCGCGGGAGGAAGCGCATCGATCTGGTTCCCGTACCCCATCGCGTAGAGGTGCGTTCCTTTTCTTCCCACGTACCCCACGTCCACCACAATCGACCCCGGCAACTCATGCTCTATGTCCAGGCTCCAGCTTTGTTCCTGCGGCGCCTGGTTCAGACTGCGAACGGGAATGTCGGTCAACCCTTGGCCTAGCATTGTGGAGGCGCCCTGGCTGCTTCCGGTCGCGGTCTGGATGCCGAAGGGAAAAGGATTTCGCAAGAACTCCAGCGGAAGCCAGGGCTCCGAAGGCACGTTGTTAACTCCGTTGGTGACCGGGTCGTTCCCCAGAAAATCGCCGGTTACCGCGTTACCGACTACGCCCACGTCCGACGGATCGTAGTAGATCCCATACCCGCCGCGAATGCTTGTCCGCTTGGGCAACGCGTAAGCGAAGCCGAATCGCGGGCCCACTTCGCCCCAGTAGGTATTGAACTCCGTTCTCGGGTTTCCATCGACGCCGGCGAACTCCACCGCGCCCTGGAGATTTAAACCGGGAACTGAGATGGGAGCCGGCGCGGAGGGATCGAAGTAGGTCATCTGGTTGAAGCGTTCCGTGCGCGGCGTCTCCACGTCGTAGCGGAATCCCAGGTTGAAAGTCAGGTGCGGCGTCGCGCGCCAGTTGTCTTGAACAAAGCCCCCCATCTGAAAGTCCTGCGTCGCGGTGAAGGGCGGGATCTCGTAGCGGCTCCAGTTGTCCACGTAGCCGGTCATGAGACCCGCCAGCGCGTCTCCTCCGGCGCCCGCCGTGCCTGACGCCGTTCCGCTGTTGGTGAACGCGAACAGGCCATTGGGAGTGCCGGCTTGCATGAAATAGATCCGGTGCCTGCGCAGTTCTCCGCCGATCTTGAGCTCATGTTTTCCGAAAACGTGATCGACCGCACCCACCAGGTGCCCGGTCTCGCTCGCGAACCTCAAGACGGACCAGGCTTGTCCGCCCAGGCACCCGTTGAAACCGTTGCAGCCGTAAGCGCTGAAGAGCCAAATCGAGGGCGGAGTCAAGAGTCCCGAGGAATCGATGTAGGACGGCATCCCCAGAGCCTTGACCGGGTCGTAGCCGCCGAACGAAGCAGCCACGCCGTCGGTGGGATACCAGTTGTGCCCGTATCCGAGCGAAATCGTCATCAGGGTGCGCGGCGTGAACGTGTGGACATAATTGACGTCGCCGACCAGCGCGTCGTGCTTGGTGGGCCCTTGCGTATTGGTGTCGTAAACGCTTCCAAAGAAGTTCGCGTTCTCACCGGAGTCCCATTCGTGCGAGAAGCGGACGTTCACGATATCTCTCGATCTGAAATGCTGATCCAACTTGATGTCGAACGACTGCTGATTCAAAGGGCTGCTTCCGGTGGCGACCCAGTTGTGGTACGGATCATAGGCTGCGGAGCCAACGTGGAGATTGGGGAGCGGGAAGGCTTGGATCAGCTTGGCGCCGGCCGGATCGATCAGGTTCCCGGGCGTGGCGGGCAAGTTTCCCAGTCCGAAAGGGATTTGCGGATTTCCGGGACTCACATAGGTGGCCAGATTGTTGAACGGGACCGGCGCGCGGTTGACGGCGATGTTCTGTGCGTTCGGTTGACCGGTATAGGGGTCATAGATTTGTCCAGCGGGGTTGGAGCAAGTGCCGGCGGAGTTGAAGGTGCCCTGCACGCGCGCACACAACTCGCCGAAATTTCCGGATCGTTCGGCCGCATCTGGAACTCCGGCCAGCGACGAAGTGGCGCCCGTCAGCGCTCGAATCCCGTTGAAGTCGAAAAAGAAAAACAGCTTGTTCTTCAGGACTGGACCGCCCACCGTCCCGCCGAAGTCGTTGCGGGTGGAGTGCGGTTGGGCAAGACCGGCCTCGTTGGCAAAGAACGAATTCGCGTTCAGAACGTTGTTCCGCAGGAATTCGAACAGCTCCCCGTGAAATTCAT
>CAWISY010000035.1:0-36051 GCA_963838455.1 Bryobacterales bacterium | reverse complement strand
GCATCTCTTTGTGAGCGATGTTGGCCGACGATCTGGCGCTTCAATAAGCTCCAGAAATTCTCGATCCCCCTAGGTGTGAACTTCGCCGTGCGCCCACTCCTCTTTTGCGTGAACGACTATTTCATGGACTTGTCTGGCGAGCGCGACGTCGAAAGGCTGCTCGGGCAAGTATCCGACCAGGCCGGACCGGTTGACGTGCTGGTGAATCAACGCCGGCTTGGGCGATTCGGTGCTGTTTGATCGCTCCGATTGGACGCCGACCAGACAGCTCTTGCGCACAAACATACTCGCTATGGCCCAACGTGCCTCGGCGCTGGCGCCCGGCATGGTCAGGTGCGGACAAGGCGGAATGCTCAACATTGGGTCAGTCGCGGGGCTCACGGTGACACCAAACGCGGCGGCTCACCTCCGTGCCGGACAGTTACCCGAGGGATGACGCGGCTTTTGTTTTCAGTTGACCGGTTCCGGTAGAGCCGGCAGAACGATCTCGCGCGGGCCGTCGTCGAGCCCGATGATGTGGACCACTTGAGGACCGGTCGGCTTAGGTGGCGGAGGCGGCGCTGGCGCTGGTTGGGGCGCCGGAGCCGGTTGGGGTAATGGAGCCGCTTGCGCCACGGGTCGAGGCGTGGGTTGAGCCACCATCGCCGCCGGCTCTGGTTTGCGCTCAGCGAACTTCGCTTTAACAGGCATCGAGGCGACCACCGTGGGAGCCGCTGGTTTTGCGGCAACAGAAACGCCTGCGGCAGGAGCCGGGGCCGGAGGAGCGGGAGCGGGAACGACTGGTGCGGAACGCAGGGCGCCTGCGATTTCCTCGGCGCTGGCTTGCAACTCGATATTGACCGTGCGCCGATCCGAAGTCGCTTCCAGTCCGCGAGCCAGGGCCGGGAGGGCTTGCGCCTGTTCCTTCACCTGCTCGGCGATCGCCGCGGCGGCATTGATGGAAGACGCATCGAAGGAGGCCTCAACCGCCAGACCGTCATGCACAGAAACCTGGCCGGTGAATCCCCATCCTTCCACATCCAGCGGCACGAACAGGTTCGCCAGCGGATCGGGAAGCCGGACCGCAACCACCCACAGATCGCCGGTGTGAGAGAAGTGCGCGGCGCGCGGAAGCAGGCTCGAGTAGGAGCGGCCGGACTCCATCAGGCTGCGGTCGACTGCCGATTGCAAGGTCTTGCGCGCTCCTACCAGGATCAGTTGCTCGCTGATCTGCGCGATCCCGATGGCCGCGGGCGAGTCCGGGATCCACAGGGTGACGCCGCGATAAACCAGGCGGTGCAAGCCGGCGCGCGGAGCCTGCTCCTTCAGAGTGGCGGAAGGGAAGCTTCCCGCCTCGGCCGCCAGCAGCTCCGGCGACGAGATCACCACTTCCCGCGCGTGATTCAGGCAATCGAGATCCGGGAACCCCAGAGGTCCGGAACTGGAAAGCTCGGCCTCGACGGCGTCGCCGAAGGGCGAGTTGCGCAGGGCGTCCCAGTGAATCCCCACCAGCGCGGTGGCGTCAGGCGACGCGTAGGCCCACCAGCTTGGATGAGACTCAGCGGCGGCTGTGGGAACAAAGAACGCCGTAAGCGCAAAAGATGTGGTCAGCGCGAACACAGAAAGCAGCTTCACGCTTCTTTCATCGGATGGCACCCGAGGATAGTTTAGTGTCGAAGCCGTGACACAGAAATTCGAAAAACTGCGCTGCGGCGGTAATTTTTGCAGGCCGAAGCCTGCCGCAGCCCTCTAAGTTTTTGATTGTGCGTGGGATAGATAGTGGCACGGCGGTTGCACTTGGAGCGGCGTCATGATGAAAGGGAGTGAGTACGCCGAAGCTTTTGAAGCCGGATATCCGGCAACGCGCCGGTTTTTGCTTTCCCGAGGCGCAGCACTGGAAGAAGCTGAGGAGATTGCGCAAGCAGCCTGGGTGCGCGGCTGGGAATTCCGGGATCAACTGCGAGATCCGGGCCTGGTAGGATTCTGGGTCAATTCGATCGCGCGCAATCTGTTTCGGGCTAAATTCCGGTCCAAGGCAACCGCTCCGATGGACGGAGTGGAAGCGCCCTACTGGATGAACCTGGAGGAGATTGAGCTTCACCGCCTGCTGGACCGGTGTTCCCGGCGGGACCGGCAGTTGCTGAAGCGCAGTCTCGAAGGCTATTCGGCCGAAGAGATCGCGCAGGCCGAAGGCATCACTTCCACCGGCATCCGCGTCCGCTTGCTGCGGATTCGCCAGGGCTTGCGCCAGAAGCTGGCTCTGACGGCGGCTTAGTTTAACACCGCTCGGCCCAGGGGGCACCCCGGTCGCGGCTCTGAAAGAAAAGCGCCGAGCGACGTCACAGGTTGCCCCATCCGGTCCCACCGGGGGCAAAGCCGCGACTAAAGGAGTGGGTTCGGAGTTCTACTGCGACAAGTCGATGTGCCGCTCCATGGTAGATCCATCGCGGATTTCGACCTGCAGCGGATGCCGCTCGGTTCCCTTCACAATTTCGAGCGTATGCTGGCCCGGCGGCAGATTGAACGTCGCCGGAGACTTGCGCGCTTGCTCCTGCCCGTCGATGACGATGGTCAAGCCTGAGGGATTGGTGCTCACGGTGAGCAGTCCCGAGAGGCGGTCCAGGTTGACGATGAGGCCGGAATCGCGCGGAATGTCGATGATGCGATAGGCATCGCGGAAGCCCGGCGACTGCACCACAAACGTGTGACGGCCGGAGGGCAGCGTCATACTGCAGGGCGTGACGCATCTGAGCCCGCGGTCGTTGTCGAACGTCGCCGTGGCCCCGGCTGGGGTGGCCGTGAGTTGGAAGACGCCGTCGGCGGGAAGCGCCGGAGCTCGGGGTGCGCTGCTGCGGGCCTCCTTCTTATCCGGCGCAGGGACAGCGGCGGGCGCTGGCGCCTCCACGGGAGCGGCTGCTTGCGGCGGCAGAGGGGCGGGTTCTGGCGCAGGCGGAGCGGGTTCCGGCGCGGGCGGGTTCGCGGCCGGCGGCGGAGTCGTTGCCTGAGCGGCGGGCTGCGGCGCCGCTTGTGCCGCTGCTTGAGGTTGGGCAGTCGCTTGTGACGATAGGCTGGCGTTGTAGCGCTGGTAGGACACGAACAGCACCGCTGCCACCACCGCGAATCCGGCGAGCCCGAGAAAGATGTTGCGGCCGGTGTGACTGGGCTCCTCAAGGCGGCGGCGCGGCTCCCAAACCGGCGGCGGCGCATCGGGCAGTTTGGGCAACGGATGCTCGGCCCGCGGCGGCGCCGCTGCATCGTCGGCAGCAACGATGGGAGCCGCTTCGGGAACCAATTCGGGCGGAGGCGGCGGAGGAGGAGGCGGCGGAGCCACGGCTGTGCTCGAGGCGGCACGATACGATGCCGTCCTGAAATCCTGCGTGTCGATCTCGGCCACGGTCTCGGTGAGCCCTTCCGAAGAGCCGGCGGTGGGCAGATTCTGGCTCGCGCCGCGAGGCAGCGGAATCCAGCCGGGCGCGGCATTGCAGGCGATGGCCAGGGCGGAGACAAACTCGGTGCAGGTTTCGTAGCGGCCGGCGGGGTCTTTCGAAAGTCCCTTGCGCAGCACCGCTTCGATCTGCGGTGTCAACGTGGTGTTCAGCCGCTGCGGCGGCACCGGTTCTTCGCGCACGATGCGGTACAGCAGCGTCGGCAGATATTCCGCGGTGAACGGCTTTTCGCCGGTGAGGACTTCGTAAGTCATGACCGCGAGCGAGAACTGATCCGTGCGCCCGGTGATTTCGCCGCCCTGCACCTGTTCCGGCGACATGTAGCTGGGAGTGCCCATCATGGTTCCCGCCACGGTCATGTGCTGGGAGACGATTTTGGCTACGCCGAAATCCGTGACCTTGGCCGCGCCATCCTCATGGATCATGATGTTGGCGGGCTTGATGTCGCGGTGGACGATGCCCTTCTTGTGGGCGTAATCGAGAGCCGCGGCGGTCTGCCGGAAAATGCTGAGCAGCGTTTCCTTGTCCGGAGTGCGCGAGGCCAGCAGCATTTTTTCGAGCGGCGGCCCGTTGACGAACTCCATGAAGATGTACGCCATGCCGTTTTCTTCGGCGATGTCGTAGATGGTGACGATGCCGGGGTGGGAGAGAATGCCGGCCGACTGGGCTTCGCGGAACAGCCGTTCGCGCAGCCGCTCACGCTCGGCATCGTCGGTCAAGTCCTTCAGGCGGATGCTTTTGATCGCGATGGTGCGGCCGATAGCGGGGTCCTGGGCACGATAAACGATGCCCATGGCTCCTCGCCCCAGCTCGCCGATGATGTGATACCGGCCAATCTGTTCCATGGCCCGTTTGTCCACATTTTAGCGCACAGCACGCCTCGACCCCCAATTAAAGCTACTCAATGAAATCACCCTTTACACAAACGGCTTCCAAAGCGATATCCTGGAACGCGGAAAGCGAGGAAGCTTGGGATGAGATCAGCCGGAGTGCTTGCAGTTGTTGTGGGCGGATTGGGCGGAGCGCTGCTGTTGCAGAACGCGGGGGCGCAAGCTCCGCCGGCGGCGAATGCAAAGTCGGGGCCGGGCGTGCAAGCGACGAGAGATCCGAAGGAGGCCGATCTATTAAAGACGTGTAAGACTCCGCCTCCTGCGCCGGCGGCTCGTGGCGGCGGGGCTCCGAAAGGTGGGCCTGGCGGCCCTGGTGGAGGAGCACGTGGGGCGAAAGGTGGACCCGGCGGCGCCGGTGGACAAGCCCCGCGCGACTACACCGTCACCGAGATTCCGGGCGTGATCGCCGCGGGGGCGAAGTGGACCGAGGTCTGGACCGGGGAAGGCAACAACTCTGACGGCATCATCGCCACCAGCGACGGCGGCATCCTGATCGCGCAGAATGACAACAGCGACGTGCTCAAGCTGGATAAGGATGGAAAGACCTCCGTGGCTTACTCGGGCTTGAACACTTCCGGTTCGGTCGCGATGAGCTCGAAAGGCGCGTTGTTTGTCG
The DNA here is from genome assembly GCA_963838455.1 of Bryobacterales bacterium. Taxonomy (GTDB): domain Bacteria; phylum Acidobacteriota; class Terriglobia; order Bryobacterales; family Bryobacteraceae; genus Palsa-187. The sequence goes on along the minus strand of CAWISY010000035.1, from coordinate 31,120 downwards.
TAAACCGCGGCCTGAATATGTCGATCGAACAGCTCGCGCCCAAGCGTAGGGTTCTCGCAAACAAGATGCCCAACGGCGACCCGATCGATTGCGCGGGCGGGGGCGTGCTCAACGACCTGACAGCCGATAGCAAGGGCGGCGTCTACTTCACCATGGGCTCGGTCTATCACGCCGACGCCAAAGGCGTCATCACCAAGTACGGCCAGAATCTGTTCACCAATGGGATCATGTTGAGCCCCGACGAGAAGCACCTGTGGGTGACCAACAACGGAACGCTGGCCGAGTTCGATGTGCAGAAAGACGGCTCCCTCACCAATCAGCACGAGTTTGCGAAGCTGGCAGGAGGCGGCGACGGCAGCACGTTCGATGCGGCCGGGCGGATGTACGTCACCGATAGCGCCGGGATCGAAGTCATCTCACCGGAAGGCAAAGTGCTGGGCGCGATTCCAACTCCGCGGGGAGTGATCACCGTCACCTTCAGCGGACCGGACCGCAAGACGCTGTACGCGGTCAGTAATGACCAAAGGAACGATCACATCATGACGATCCCAATGATCGCGCAAGGCCCGAAGGGCCGGGGCAAATGAGGGCGGTAATAGAGTTGACAGACCATAGGTCGATGGTCGGATGGTCGGATGGTCGCCCGAAGCTGTGCCTCTAGATTCTCTTTGTGGTAAAATCTTGCCCCCCCCCCGCTTAACTGGGGCTGGCACTACACGTAGACTCTAACGGACGGGCGCGCGAATAGAGTCTAGCGGCGAGATGGAGAATCGTCGCTGGGCCCCCACGAAGCCATGGCCGGGAGCGTGACAGGGCTTGAAGGACAATGTAGATTGGTAAGTTGATGAAGTGATTAGGCGTAAAAAACTGTTGCATTAGCTCTTGAGATGTGCTGGCTGAGAAACCTAAGCTGTTGTTAGGTTCTCCCTATGGCCGCCGAGATGCTAGCTCCAGTAAGTTCCGAGAAACCAGAGCTCGAAGAATCCAAGGCAGAATTCGAGCGCGCTTGTCAGCGTTACCTACACATGTCCACTGCGGAATTTCTCCACAATATGGGCTCTGGGTATTTTCAAAAACACCCAGAACTAGCGCACAGAGCCGCCGATGTCGCGCTTTTGCTTCCTCTCCTGAGTGCCCGGTAAGACTCCTCGCGAGGCCGTACAGGCTTATGTCGAGCCGCTTCAAAAGTCCTTGTCCTTAGTGTCGGATGGGGTTCTGTAATGCAGCAATCGCGACCGTCTCGAAGAACTGAGTGTCCTGCGCTTACCCGACCCGGCTCCTCTGCGCGGACGCCCGGATTTGCTGATTGGATTCGCCCAACAATATAAAATCATCAAGGACCCCAGGAACGGCCCCATGAGAGTTACAACCACCTACTACAAGTACACTCTGGAAACAGACGAGGCTGTTGAGATCGTCGGCTATCACTGGTCATCCTGACGGCGTAAGTCCAATCAGATATGCGCATTTGCACTTGGGTCCCGGCGCCCAAATCGGGAGAAGCGAACTGGATGCGAAGGCGCACTTCCCAACCGGCCGGGTGGCCTTTGAGGATTTTGTAAGAATGTTAGTCGATGTCTTTGAGGTAGGAACTCGTCAGCCTATGTGGCGTGAAGCCTTAGAGCGGACCAAGAGCCTGTTTGAGCGCTATAAGCGCTGGTAGCTCAGGAACGCCCCCGCATCACGGTACTTTGTACACTCTCTCACTCTAGCGACGAACGAAACTGGTTCTTTAGATCTTGACGATTTCGGAAGTCATTGACTATCCTGCAATTGGTGAACCGCCTCCCCCAAACTGGGAGGCGGTAATGAAGATCCCGACCAGCAGAACTGCTGTTTGGCTGGCAGGGATCGGGAGAACCATGAGGGTAAATCTCATTAGGTTGCTCCGGTCGCCAGTCCGCGCTTGGCTGGGGTGTTGTAGCACCCGAACGGCTCTCCCGGTTTCCGGGAGCAAGGGGCTGGGATTTCGCGATAGACTCTAGCGGGGCCCTCACCAAGCCCCGCTTTTATTGCGTTAATGGCGCTTCATGCGCTATGTCTCCTCCCTGTGCCCCGCGTGGCACATCCTGCACCTTGGCCTTGTAGATATTGGGTGCGCTTCCAGCGCCTTTTCGTGCGAGTCGAATACGACCCTTTTTCACGAGGACGTTGAGGGTTTGCCCCACGGAGTATATTGGCTGCTTGGCTCTGAGATCATATTTCATCTCTTTCAGGCGAGCCAGAACCTTCTGAGTGGTCCATCGCGAAGAGGGATCTCCGTTGACAATCTGTTCGATTGTCCCTCGCAGGGAACTCGCCGGTGCTTCCGAATCGAATTCGTCGGCCTCCGAAACCTGCAACAGCGGCAATTGGTTCTCGCTCACCGGCGCTGCCGATCCGTTTTTGGCGGCCATCAATCGCTCCACGCGTTCGAGGGCTTCCAGATCCTTTCGAAGTTCCTCTTTCAATGTACCGATCTGTTTGGCGTCCATTTAGGATTCACCTCCTTTCACTATAAGGCTAACACGTGCTTGGATAGAATGGAATCCAAGAACTAATGCTAGCGGCTAGAGAACCGTGCATATTACTGATTACAGGGTGGATACTTATGTGGATTGAATGTTTATAAGATGTGCAAAAAGTAACTTCGGGGCTGCTGTCGCGAGGTGCGCTTTGGGCACCCGTTTGCTTCCCGACGCCTAACGGTTGTTCTTCCGTGGGAGGGATTCTTGGCCTCTTGGACCAGTTCATCAATGCGTGACTTCGGAACCGTGAGCAGGCGAAGTCTAGTCTGTCAACTTTGCCCAAAGGCCCTGAGGGCCGGGGCAAGTGGACACTTAGCGACGGCGGTACAGCCGCCCCGTCAACTCCGCCCCATCGGGCGTAGTAAGAGCTTCGGGCCCGGCCACAGACGGCAAGCCGTAGTAGCGCGCCACGCAGACGTTGGGATGGCTGGACGGGTTGGTGTTCACGTCGTAGTCGAAGAATAAGTGCGGAACCTCGGGGAGCTGCGGAAAAGCGCGGCTTCCTTGCGAGAGCCGGTGCAGCGCGTCGAGCTTCGCCTCAGACCATGGCCTTACGCGCGAGGCCAGGTCTGATGCCGCCGGCCGTGGATTGCCTACGTAGGCGGCTGCAAGGAAAGTCGCGGCGAGAGCCGCGGACCGGAGCCAGCGCGGGTGAACCCATACCGGCTTGAGCAGGAGCGCGCTTCCAAGCACTGCGGTGATCAGAATCAGGTACAGCCAGTTCAGCAGCCGTCCCGGCATCACTCCGCCCGAAGCCCACGCCGGAATCAGGAAACCGGCGGCAATGCCGAAGCCGGCCACGGCGAGAGTGGCAACGGTGCGCCGGATGCTTCCGCTTCCGGTGAATTCCCGCCGCAGACGCAGGTCCGGATCCATCAGCACGGCTACGCAAGCCAGCAGCAGCGGCGCATCGAATACCCAGCGGGGAACCCGGCCCAGCAGGACCGACCCGGCCAGAAGCACGGTGCGAGGAGGATCGTGCGACTGGCCAAGGTGTCCCGCTCGCACGAAATTTCCCGGCGCCGCCAGCGCCACCAGCACGCCGGCGAGGGTGAATATCGTCAGGATAGGCCACTGAGTGCGCTCCTGATCGCGCCAGCTCAGGACCCATCCCGCGCCGGCTACCGCAAGCAAGGTCAACGCCACCAGCTCGTTCATTCCGGTCAACAGGAACGCGGCTGCGCCCAAGGCTATCGCGCGCCGGGTAGTCAACCGGCTGCGCCACAGCACGGCCAGGAAGAACATGACGCCCGAGGCCGCCAGTTCATAGAAGAGAGCTCCGGTCATCCAGTACAGGGAGTCGCCGATGGAGGGCATGGCGCACCAATACAAGAGACAGAAGGATGCTGCGGCGAGGAAACAACGCGTGCGGCTGAGCGCGGGGTCAAGGACGGCTCGCACCAGGGCGTAGGCGGCAGCGAGGCGAACAGCCAAGAACGCGGCGAGAATTGCGGGATAGAAACGGACAATGTCAGGCACAAAGGCAACCGCCAGCGCTTCCACCGCCGTGGCCGACCAGCGTCCGCCCTGTTGCTGGTACACGTGGACGACGAAGGGCCAGGCATCGCGGAGGCGCAGGCTGGCATAGCAGAAGTCGTCGCCGGTGGGCAGCGCCCTCGCCACTAATGCGCCGAGCAGAGTGAGACTGGCCGCCGCTGCTGCGGCGCTGATCCAAAGAGCCCAGCGTGAATAGGACCCGTTTATTGCTGACCGCCGCCCTGCGGACCGCGGCCTCGGCCGCCTCGCGAGGGAATCCCGCCCAACGGGATTACGGTCTTTCCGTCGGCGCGGGTGAGGCCGCCGGCCCAGGCGTGCTTGGAGCCGTCCTTGGCGGCGTAGGCGGTGACGGTGACGTCCTCGCCGCTGCTCTCCAGCGTCTCATAGATGCCGCGGTCGAAGCCGTTGCGGCGCAGCACATTCGGCGCGGGCAGCTCCAGGGCCCAGTTCACCACATGCCCGTCGGCATTCTGGGTGTCGAGGTAAATCCATCCGTGAGGATTGTCGGTGAGGACCTTGGTGACTTTGCCGACCAAGGTAAGCGGCTTGGACTGGTCATATTCGGCTTGGAAGGAGTGGTGGGCGGAAGCAGGCAGCCAGGCCCATACCAGGCCCAAACCGAGAATCATCAGGGACGTTTTTTTCATTTTCAGAGCCTTCTTCTTTATATCCGGACAGGTATTTACATCTGGACACGAACGACGCGAAACCCGATATCGCTGACGCGCAAAGTCGGACCGTAGTAGTGGTAGCGCGAGGAGTAGCGGAGGAAATCGGCGTTGTTATCCCATCCGCCGCCGCGCATGATCGGCAGTTGGCGCATACCGCCGCCCCGGCCGAAGTTGCCGCGGCGCCCTCGTCCTTGGAATCCTCCGGCTTGGAAATTCGGCGCTTGCGAATTGCCGCCGCCTTGGACATTCTCGCGTCCGCGCCCGAAGCCGCCTCGACCACCTTGTCCGGCCGCGGGACCGGTGGGATCGGCTGCCGGACTGTTGGCGTAGTAATTGGCGGTGTACAGATCCTCCACCCACTCGCGCACGTTGCCCAGCGTGTCGTATAGGCCCCAGGCGTTGGGTTTCTTGCTCCCCACCGGGTGCGTTGTATCTCCAGAATTCGCCCCATACCAGGCCACTTCATCCAGCGAGGCAGGCTCGCCCGAGTCCCCTGCGCGAGCGGCGAACTCCCACTCGGCCTCGGTCGGTAGACGGTACTGGTAGCCGTCATTTTTCTCGTTCAGCTTGGCCAGAAAATCGTGCACGTCGTTCTTCGATACAGTCTCGACCGGATGATTGTCGCCTTTGATGGTGCTGGGATTCGACCCCATCACCGCCTGCCACTGGGCCTGCGTGACTTCGTACTTACCGATTTCAAAGGCCTTGGTGATCTGAATCTGGTGGGCAGGCTTTTCGTCGTTGCCGCACTGGGCGTCTCCTTCCGCACAACCCATCACGAATTCGCCGGGACTGATTTTGACGAACTCGATTTGAGTGGGATCTTTTTGAGGAGCCGCGTTCTGCGTCCCGACAAAAATCGCCAGCAATAACCCGGCGCGCAAGCAAGACGGCTTTTCGAGCATAGCTGCTACTATAGACGCCCGCTTGCGGAGGCCGGATTACAGGGCGTTTTTTGCCGGGTCGGGTCTAAGTTGCGGTAAGGGTTACTTGCGCGCTACGTGGCCGCGGCCGTCGCGCATCTCGTTCCCCTTGAAGTGCTCGATTTTACCGACCGAGTGCGCCGCCGCTTCGCCCCTTCCCGGGAACGGTCCTTTATAGCCGTGGTCCGGATGGAAACGGTTGTCGACGTGGCCCATAAAGCGCTCCGGGCCATGGAACCACGGGCCCGCGCCGATGAAGATTCCGCCCGCGAACCACTCCGGCCCGTAATAACCGTAGGGCGCGCACTGATATGGAGGAACGTCGTAATAGCCATAGGGACATACGGGAGGAACGCCGATATCGACTCCCACCGAGACCTGGGCTCGCGCTGAGGGCGCGGTGGCCATCAGACCAAGTCCCACCACAGCGGCTAACCCTGCAAACGTTAACACTCGCATAATACTCACCTCCGGCCTGTGACAATGCACTTCGCCTGCCAGTGGGCGCGCCAGGAGGGATGGATTAAAGCTGAAACGAATCGTCGGGGAGGCGCGTCCCTTTGGGTCTTAATTATCAGAGGGCTGTTCGATGCTATCGATCACCAGCGTATCGCGCGGGCCCTTCTGCTTCTGGAGGCTGAGACCGAGATCGCGCAATGCGGTCTCGATCGAGGGAGCCTCGGAGGGAGAGCCGGCGCTAAGATCCTGCGAGAAGCGAAATGAGAAATCGTAGGCTCCGGCAAGACCAGTCCGGTCCCAGATCGCCTTTCCCGTGACCCGGCCCAGCGTCACGGCCAATTGCGCGATCGATCCCTGTTTGCCGTTGATCGCGATGACGCCTTTGCTCGGGCTGGTGGCGAAGACGAGTTTCTCAGGAGGCTCGGTGGCTGCGGCTTCCTTGATCTTGATCCCGCCCTTGGCGACGATGATGCCGTAACCGTCAACCTCCGCGGTCTTGCGATGAACCCGCATCTTGAACCGCTCAGCGAGCAGCGACTGGAGCATGAGGCGGACCTGATCATCGGTGGCGGCCGGTTCGAACACGGCCGAAATTTCGTAGACGGCTCCTCCCAGTTGCTGGCCGGAGACGCGGGAAGTATCCAGACTGTAGGCGTATCCAGCGAGGTAGGCAATCTGAGTGGTCCACTGAAATCTACCGGGCGCGAGCTCCGGCTTGGTGGAGAGGATGGGCCCGGCCAGCTTTACGGTTGCGACTTCGAAATGCGGTTGAGGCGCGGGCTGGGCGCAAGCCATTCGAGTGAACAAGGCGAGGATCCCGAGCAGCCCCGCGTTACTTCGCATTTTAATTCTCCGTAGGCGTTGGTTCCACGTGGTCGATCACCAGGACCGGCTCGGGGCGCTGGTGCTTTTCGAGCTTCAATCCGAGCTGCTTTTCGAGTGCATCAAACAACGCCACCCCTCCGACAGGATCGGACGGTCCGTTGGCTGCGGCTGCGACGGCGGCCGGCGAGGGACCTTTCCCTCCGCCACCACGGCCGCCTCCGCTGCCGACGCGATTCGGGTCGACACCGCTAAAGCTGACGTTGATGTCCCAACTACCCTGAATTCCCGTTGCGTCGAGGACCGGATAGCGAAGGTAACTCGGCGCAAGCGTGGAGAGTCTTTCCGCAAATTGCGTCATGGTGACGTTCTGGCAAGTGGCGACCAGCGGCGGCGGGCTGGTGTTCGAAGGATCGCGCGGGGCCTGCGAGATTTGCGCCCGGCACCACGAACGGCTCGATGGGTCGGCGGCTTTGAGCTTGGGCTTGTCCGCCACAAGCGTGTAGGCGTCCATGGGCCGGTCCTCATAGTGCGCTTTCATCTTGAAGCGATCGGCCAACAGGCTCCGCAGCATTGCATTTTGGTCGTCGGCATAGAGCTGCGTGGAACTGGCCATGGCCGATTCCGGCACTTTGGCTACGATGTCCACCAGCGGAGAAAGCAGCGTCAGCCATTTGGGCATGCCGGGAACATCGTATCCGGGGCCGGGCAAACCCCAAGCGAAATCGATCATGATCCACATGGGAAATCCGTGGGCCTCGTAGCGGCCGCCGGGCAAGAACCGCGGGGGCGGTCCGAGGTCGGTGCCAGGACCGCTCAGCCGTACGGAGGCGACCTCAAACTGCGGCGGAGGAGATGGCGGAAGTTCCGTGGCGACTTGTGGCGAGTTGGGCGATGGTTTCTGATTCGCGGCATCGACAACCAGGACCGGCATGGGAACCTTGCCCGGCTCGAGCTTCAGACCGAGCTGTCTGTCGATGGCATCGAACAGATTAATGCCGTCGGGGCCGGCCAGGTTGAGCAGCACCTTGATCGTGAATCTGAGGTCGAAATCCCAGCTTCCCTTGAGGCCAGTCGAATCCAGCACGGGACCGGTGAGATACCCGCCCGCCGGGTTGCGCAGCAAAGACGCGAACTCCTCCATGGTCACGCCGTGGCAGGAGAAAACTTGGGGCGGGGGGACGCCGTTCTCCGGCGGAGGCAGGAACGGGCTCTGACAGCCTGGCTCGCCAGAACCGGTTGCTTGCTTCAGCTTGTGCTGGCCCTTGCCCATCGACAGCACGAAGCCCTGCACCGGGCGGGTGTCTCTGTGGACCGCGACCTTGAAGCGGTCAGCCAATAGCGATTGCAGCATCAGCCGCAACGTCGCGGGAGGAGTCCCGGCGGGCGCTTTGGCGAGGATGTCGAAGCGGTCCCATTCGAGCCAGCTCGGCCCGCCCACCACCAGGTCGGCATCCATGTTGTACGCGGTCTTGATCAGATCCAGCATGGTGGCCTTGCGGATTTCGTAGCGGGTTCCGACCAGCGCCGCGCCTTGCATCCCTTGATTCCGCATGCTGGGCGCGCTCACATGCACGTCGGCGATCTGAAACGCGGGCCGGGCCGTCTGCGCTACGGCGGTCCCGGAAAACATGGCCGCTGAGAAAACTGCGAACATCGCAATGCGCTTCATTTCGGCCCTCCCTTGCCGGGTGAACTACCGAGATTTTACATTAGACTCCGCCGGAGCGGATTCGTCATGCCGTGCGGAAGGGAATATGATCTGAAGTATGCGGATCGCCCATTGTTGATGCTGGCGGCTGCTTTGGCGCGTGGCCAGCAGGCTCCGATTGGAATTCCGTTGCCTCCGCTCGGCGCCGGGCCCTTCGTCTTTGACACCGCCGCACAAAATCCGCGCCACCGTTCTGGCGCGAGGCCCGGTGCACCCCTGGAGCCTGGCGTTTCTCCCCGACGGCAGCATGCTGATCACGGAACGGCCCGGCCGCTTGCGCGTCTTTTCCAATAACAGCCCGGGTCCAATAACAGCCCCGGGCGCAACGGCAAGCTGGAGCCGGCTCCGGTGACCGGCGTTCCGGCCTGCTCTACATCCTGACCGATCAGGACGACGGCGCGCTGCTGCGGATCGAGCCGGCAAATTAGAACTTACCGCTTCCTGCGGTCGCGGCTCAGCCCTGCCTCCGGCCCAGCGGAGGTTCGGTCATTCGTCGCAGGCAACCGCTTCCTCCGGTCGCGGCTAGTCACAGATCAGAAACCCTTACCGAGCCGCGCGCGCCAGCAAGCGGAGTTATCGAATATCGATGCTCACCACGTTCGCGGTCTGCCCGTCGACGGTGAGGACGACGTTGACGGCACCGCTTCCGCTGAGGCTCGGCGGGAGGGTGAGGTTCACCTGGTCGAGCCCTTCGGACGTCGGCTGCGCTCCGGCATAGGCGACGGGAAGGTTGGTTCCGTTGATGTTCGCGGTCACAATCCCGAGCGAACCGGCGTTACGAATGCCAGTGCCGTATAAGACCAGCGTGGTGGTGTAGCTGGAACTCAGCGCCAGAGGAACCGCGGCACATCCAGAGGAGCCGCATTGGAACACCGGAACCGTGGTCTGAGCCAGATTCTGGGCAGTTTGAACCGCCTGCGCCGCCGCGACGCCGCGTCCATCGCCGCTCATGCTGAAGAGCGTCGGCGCCACGGCTTGAAGAATTGCTGTAGTAGTGATAAGTGAGGAGCCGGTGTTTATGGAAAACGTTGCCACGCCGGAGGCGAGGCTCCCAGGCACCACGAAGTTGATCTGCGAGGGCGAGACGTACAGCAGCGGAGCAACCGCGGATGCGCCGTTCGCATCGGTCACCGTCACCGTAACGCCGCCGAGCGAGGTCACCGGTTGGCTGGGAGCGGTCGTGGTCACCGGCGCGAGATGCGCCACCGATTGCGAGCCGAAGATCGAGGCGATCGACCCTTGCGCTACGGCTCCGTTGGGCGCGGCGGCCGAGTGCACTTCCACCGGCGGGATCACGCCGTAGTAGCGCGCCATCCAGTAGGGCAGGATGTAATCGATGCCGGAGCTTTGAATCACGCCGCTTCCGCCGGCGCTCAATTGGAACGGAGTCTCCTCCCACAAATATTCATCGGGCGGGCGCAGCACCACCGGAATCGGGTTGCAGGCGGCGCCGTCGCAGGAAGGAACCACGCCCTGGAGGTTCACGCTGTTGTCATAGCTCGAACGCTGCAGCGTTTGATTGATCAGCGCGACGGCATCGGCAGCGCGACCGGAATTGACGCCGTTCAGCGCCAGGTCCACCATATCGAAGATCGCGTTCTCCTGGCTCAGCGTCGCGTCGCTCAACTCATCGTAGGCGCCGCGATAGAGCGAACCAAACGAGCTCGATTCCAGCCGGATCAGGTTGTAGAAGGAAATGTAGTCCAGGTTGAATTTGAAGTACGAACTGTCGCTGGCGATGTCCACGGTGATGGGCAGTGCCACGCTGGCGGAGAGCAGGACGCGCTGGATTTCGTACTCCGTGTTGAATTTCGCCGGATGCAGATGGCGGCCGATCTGCAATAGCGTCAGCATTTCATCCGGCCGGATCAGGAAAGTGGTGCTGGAACTGCCGTCCGGCATGACTACCGACCAATCGTGCCCGGTCAGGAATCCAATCAGCAGCCACGCCAGATTGCTGATCGAGCTTTGCAAGTCCGCATTGTTCACCATGTCATAAGCTACGGCCAAACCGAAGGCCACGCCGATGTACTGGTCGCGCGAGGTGTTGCCCACCCAGAACTCGTTGGCCGAGGCGTTGGTGTAGATCCCGTTGGCCGCTTCCTGGCTCTGGATGCTGGCGGCGTAGGGCGAGTCGAGCGGAATCGCGCAACGCGCCAGCAGGTTCATGCCGGTGACCTGGATCATATTGTTGATCGCGCTGACGGCGTTCTGCACGTTGGTCAGCGCCTCAGCCGAGCCGGTGACTTTATAACGAAACGCCTCCGCGGCCAGATAATGTCCGGTCCAGATGGCCGAATCGCCGCAGCGGGTATAGTCGGCGATCTGCGTGTTCCCCAGGCCGGCGAAAATGGGATCGAGAATGCTCCCGTACGGAACGTGAAGGGCCTGGATATTGGCTGAGATAGCCAGCGCATCCGCCTCCGAGGCTCGCGCGAGCGGAGCGAGCAGCGCTGCCGCCACGGCTACTAAAGCTACACTCCTGGCGCGCATCTCTCCTTTGAAAGGGACGCAGCCGGCCGGTCCGGCGTTGCATCGACGCTGGTACTAAGGGCCCGGCAGGTCTAATGCAGAGGAAGGCGACCGCCGATGAGATGCAGGTGAGGCCCGTGTTCCTGACACTGCTTTTTGCGAGCTTCGTGGCCGCGAGCTTGGCGTTTGCCGAGTCCCCTGCGCCCGAGCCTGCCCCGTCTCCCTCGCCGGCGGCCGAATCCACCCCCGCGCCCGTTCAGCCAACCAAGCCCGTCACCTTCACCCTGACCCACGTGGAGTCCAGCAAGCCTCAAGTCGTGCGCATCTGCTACCTGGATGAGGGCACTCGCGAGATCGTGCTTCCTCCCGCGGTCATCACGAACACGCTGGTGACCAACCAGGACGGAAAACAGAGTGCCGCCGTTGTTAAGCAAGACCCAGATCCTTCCGAACCTCAGATCGTCCGCATCTCCAACCTAGACGACGGCAACCACGCCATCGTAGTCGAGCCGTAACCACCCCTCGCCAAATTCTGAAAGGATGTCGCTTCTGGCGGCATTCCACCAGTGACAGGCAACAGGGAGGCAGAATGACCTACCGTCAGTCGGCACAGGTGTCGCGATTTGGGCTTGTGGTTCTGGCCGGATCGCTCATTCTTACAGTGACTGCGCTCAAATCCTTTCAAGACACGCAGGGCACACTGAGCGTCACTTATTCGCACGGAGTGGTACACGCGAGCATTCCGATCCCAGCGAGGTCCGGATCGGGAAGGCTGACCGTGGAGGTGCTCGATCCGGCGGACGCGGTTCTCGGGCAGACAGAGAGACGCGTACAGAGCATTGGAGCAGGCGCGTGGCAAGTGGACGTCGCGCTCGCGAAGCCTCTGCCGCTTGAGGATCTGGCCTGGCAGCGGTTGCGCTACCGGTTCACCCCCGATGGGCACGATGACGGCCAGAACGCGCCGGCGGCCGAAGACATCGAGTCCATTTCGCAGATCCTGCGCATGCCCGTGGTTCATATTCTGGGCCAGCAGTCCTACTTCGCCGGCGGGCAGGCTGCGGTGCGCGTGGTGGTGACGGATACGGCGGGTGAGCCTATTGCGTCCGGCTCCGTGCGGATTGAGCTCAACGACAAAGTTCTGTTCACGGGCGCGTTGAATCCTCGCGGGACCACGCAGGCGCAGTTTCAATTTCCCGCTGGCCTGACGGGGAGTTTTCCGCTGCACTATGCGCTCGACACTCCGCTGGGCGGCGCCGAATACACGCAGCAGATTCGCCTGGAAGACAAGGCTTCGATTTTGCTGACTACGGAAAAACCGATGTATCAGCCGGGGCAGACCATCCATGTGCGGGCGCTCGCACTGGATCGTTTGAACCATCAGGCTACGGCGAACCGCGCACTCACATTTGAAATGGACGACCCGCGCGGCAACAAAGTCTTCAAGAAAGCCACGCAGACCGACGCTTTCGGGGTGGCCTCCGCCGAATTTCCGCTGGCCGATGAAGTGAATCTTGGCGCGTATCATTTGCGGGCGACGATGCAGACAAACATGCAGGAGTTGACTCTCGACGTGGAGCGCTATGTTCTGCCGAAGTTCAAGGTCGCGGTCGAATTCACGGGAGGGAACAACCGGCACGGCTACCGTCCCGGGGAACACGTAACTGGAACCGTCCGCGCGAGTTATTTCTTCGGCAAACCGGTGGACCACGCCGACGTCGCGATTCAGGCGTCGGGGATGGACGTGGCGAAGTTCGAGGCGGGCTCGGCTAAGGGCAAGACCGATGGCGACGGCGTCTATCGCTTCGACTTCACTTTGCCGGCGTATTTCGCGGGGAGGCCGCTGAGCCAGGGCGCGGCGCGCGTGCTGGTGGGAGCCACGGTGAAGGATTCGGCCGAGCACTCTGAGACTCGCGGCGAGCCGATTGTGGTGAGTGAATCGCCTCTCATCATCACCGCCGTGCCGGAAGGAGGCACGCTGATCCCGCACCTGGAGAACCAGCTCTTCGTGCTGACTTCTTACGCGGATGGACAGCCGGCTGCGGCCACCGTGCGGGTCCATGGCGATGGAATTGGGGATCAAACTGCGGCAGCCGACGACGGCGGCGTAGCGGTGGTGCGCCTGCCCGCGGGAGCCGGTCAGACAGTTCAAATTGAAGCGGCAGACCGCGCCGGCAATAAGTCCACCAGCAAAGTGACGATCGAGACGCGCTCCGGACAGGATCAGGTTCTGCTGCGTCCGGAGCGGGCGATTTACAGAACGGGCGATCGTATGGTGCTGCGGGTTCTGTCCACCAAGAACCGAGGCTCCGTTTACGTGGACGTGATCAAGGAAGGGCAGTCGATTCTGACCCGCGACATTGACATCGCAAACGGTCAAGGCGAGCTGACGCTGACCGCCACGCCGGAGCTGGCGGGAACGGTCGAAGTGAATGCGTATCAATTTAGTGGTGACGGACGACCCGCGGCGGATCACCGCATCCTCTTCATCCAACCTGCAGACGAGCTGAAGATTGAAACCACAGCCGACCGCGAATCTTACAGACCCGGCGAGGACGCACGCATCCGCTTCCGCGTCACCAATGCGAATGGGCAGGGCGTCGAAGCTGCGCTGGGATTGCAAGTGGTGGACGAAGCCGTGTTCGCTCTGGCCGAAAAACAACCGGGCTTCGCCGAGGTGTTCTTTTACCTGGAGCAGGAGGCGATGAAGCCTCGCTACGAGATCCACTCCTTGGGTATGGAGCAGGTTGTGGCGCCCATGCCCGCGGGTCGCGGCGCCGTCGGCGGCGAGGCCCAGCGGAGGGACCGCGCGGCCCAAGCCTTGTTCGCCGCTACGGAGCTGGTCAGCACCAATCGCTTCGAGACGGAGATCGGCAGGACCGCACCGCAAACGAAGTTCGCACTTTACTCGAGCCAATATCGCACGCAGTTTCAGGCGCAACTCGGCAAGCTGGCCGAGAGCGCCAATCGCGCGTTCGCCGGGAAGTCTTCACGTGATCTTCCAACAATCATCGCGAAGCTGGATGCGGACTCGCGCCGCGACGCTTGGAGCACGGACTTGCGGGTCGACGCGGTCGGGCGGTCGAATTACTACCTGGTGCGCAGTGCTGGTCCCGACAAACGCTTCGACACTGCGGACGATCAGACGGGTTACCTCCAGGTGCGAACGGCAACGGTGGTCGATGCGGCCGATACCGGTAAGGGCGATCTGGTGGTGGAACACGATCGCGGACCTTTCAACGGGATGGCGGCGGTGGCGGGCTGCGTGATGGATCCCGCCGGAACGAGCATGGCTGGAGTGAGCGTGGAGGTGAAGAATACGGCGACCGGAGCCGTGCACTCCGCTCTGACCGCCGCGTCCTGCAACTTCGGCGTGTCCAGTCTTCAACCTGGCGACTACCAGATCACGGTCTCCTCGCAAGGGGTCAGAATCTGGACGGCAAAGACGACGCTACAGGCGCGCGACCGCGCGGTTGCTTCCATTTCTCTTACCGTTGGTTCCACGGCGGAGACGGTGGTTGTCTCCGTTCCGCCGGTTCCCCTAGTGGACGTGATGCTTGCCAACCGTGCCGGCATCGGCGGCGTGGCCGGCGGAATTGGCGGCGGAGGGGGCGGTGGCCGCGGCGGGCGTGGTGGAGCTCTGGCGTTCGCTGCGCCGCGCGCTCTCGACAGGTTAGAGGTTCCCAAGCAGATGGCGATGCTCGGCACCGGATCGCTCCCGCCGCAACCGGAGGCGCACGTGCGGTCCTACTTCCCGGAGGCGCTCTACATCAATCCGGAAATCATCACCGATAAGGACGGCCGCGCCAGCATCGAGATCCCGATGGCCGATTCCATCACCACCTGGCGGATGGCCATGCTGGCGTCCACGGTCAAGGGTGCGCTGGGCAGCGCCACATCCGGCATCAAAGTGTTCCAGGATTTCTTCGTCGATCTCGATCTTCCCGTCACTCTGACGCAAGGCGACCGCGTTTCGATTCCTGTCGCGGTCTACAATTATTCCGGCTCGAGCGGCGACGCCCGCCTGGAGCTGCATCCCGAAGACTGGTTCTCGCTGGTCTCCGACACGGGCACGAAGACCGTCGCTGTCGACTCCGGCCGCGTGGGCGCGGCGCAGTTCACGATCGAGGCCAAGCGCATCGGCAAATTCAAGCTCACGCTTTCGGCCAGCATGAAGGGCGGCGCAGACATCGTGGTTCGCGAAATCGAGGTGGTGCCGAACGGACGCGAACAGACCCAAGTCTTCAACGGCCGCGTGGATTCCTCCGTCGAGCACGAAGTCGATTTTCCGGCCACGGCGATTCCGGATGCGAGCAAGCTCTTCGTCCGGCTGTATCCGGGTCCGCTGAGCCAGGTCATCGAAGGCATGGACGCGATTCTGCGCATGCCCAACGGTTGCTTCGAACAGACCTCCTCCGCCACCTACCCGAACGTGCTTGCGCTGGATTACATGAAGACCACCAAGAAGCTGACGCCCGAGGTCCATGCCAAGGCCGAAGGCTTCATTGTCACCGGCTATCAGCGGCTGCTCACTTTCGAAGTCCCGGGCGGGGGATTCTCCTGGTTCGGCCAAGCCCCGGCGAACAAGGTCCTGACCGCGTACGGACTGATGGAGTTCTCCGACATGTCCAAGGTCCATGACGTGGACCCCAAGCTGATCCAGCGCACCCAGCAATGGCTGGTGTCGCAACAGCAGCCTGACGGAAGCTGGAAGCCGGATACGAACTTCATCAATGAGGGCGCGACCAATCGGTTCAACAGCGATGTGCTGCGCATCAGCGCCTACATTGCGTGGGCTCTTGAGAACACCGGCTACCAAGGTCCGGCGGTCGAGCGAGCCAAGCAGTTCATCACGCAACATAATGACGGCAAGGCGGACTCCTACACGCTCGCCGTGCTCGCCAACTTCGCGACTGACTACAGCAAAGACCGGGCGTTCGCGCAACAAGCGATCACGCGGTTGCTGGACGCTAAGACCGAAAAGGGCGAGCTGGTCTGGTGGGATGCGCCGGAGACTGCAATCTATTCGACTGGATCGAGCGCCGCCATCGAAACGACCGGGCTGGCGGTGCAAGCGCTGCTCAAATCCGGGGAAAACTCTGCGGTCGCATCTAAGGCGCTGGCGTATCTAGCCTCGAAGAAGAACGCCCAAGGAACCTGGGGCACGACGCAGGCCACCATCATGGCTCTGCGGGCAGCGCTTCTTTCAGCATCGAAGGGCTCCTCCGATGTTCGCGGCGCCGTCGAGATCTCGCTCAACGGGAAAGTCGTTCAGAAGCTGACGCTCGCGCCGGATAACAATGACCTGCTACACCAATTCGTGTACAAGAATGCCGACGTGGCGGCGGCTAATCGTGTGAGCATCAAATTCACGGGCACGGGGAGCCTGGCGTATCAAGTCGCGGGCAGCTACTTCACGCCGTGGCGGCAGGCGGCGCGCGCGGAGGCTCTCTCGATCGACGTGAAGTACGACCGCACCAGCCTGGCCGAGGACGATATCGCCACCGCCACCGCGACGGTCAAGAATAATCTGGGCAAAACGGCGAATATGGTGATGGTCGATCTCGGGATACCTCCGGGGTTCGACCTGCTGGCGGAGGATCTGCAGACCTACCAGGAGAAGAGCGCGGGCAAGTCGAGCGGCCGCCTGGAAAAATTCAGCCTCACGGCGACGCAGGCGATTCTGTACTTCGACTCGATCTCCGCGGGCGACTCGGTCGCGCTGAAATTCCGCCTGCGCGCGAAGTATCCGGTACGCGCGCGGACGTTCGCTTCGCGCGTCTACGAATACTACGATCCGGATGTGAATGCAGTCGCCATGCCGGTCCAGTTGCAGGTGCTTCCACGTTAACGGGCCGCGCTAAGGGCAGGCTACAATATAGTTCCCGTGAACGTGTTCCGAATCGCACTGGCCAATTCGCGCATTCCAGAGACTCCCGAGGAGTCCGTGGATCTGGCGGAGCAAGCCATAGCGGAGGCGGCGCGGGAACGTGCCGGCATCATCTGCTTTCCGGAGTGCTACGTTCCGGGCTATCGATGCGGACGCAGAACGATACCGCGTCCCGATGCCGTTTTTCTGGAGACCGCCTGGTCCGCGATCGCGGCCGCCGCGCGAAACGCGAAGGTCGCGGTGATCCTCGGCACAGAGCGCATCGCCACAGAGCACAGCGTCACAGAGCACACCGCTGACGGCGGTCTTCGGATCACTGCCATGGTGATCGACGCCGACGGAAGCATCGCAGGGTTTCAAGACAAAGTGCAACTGGACCCTTCCGAAGACGCAACCTATGTTCCTGGCGCCGGACGGCATATTTTTGAAACCGGCCGGCTCAAGTTCGGCATAGCCATCTGCCATGAGGGCTTCCGCTATCCGGAGACAGTCCGATGGGCCGCGCAGCGCGGCGCGCAGGTGGTGTTTCATCCGCACTTTCATGAAGGCGAACCGGGCGGCTACGCGGCCTCCAGCTACGCCGACCCGGCGAACTCCTTCCATGAGAAAGCGGCCCTGTGCCGCGCCGCGGAGAACACCTGCTATTACGCGACGGTGAATACCGCCAGCTTCGGATCCTCCACCACCTCGGCCGTCGTCGCGCCCGATGGAACGCTGCTGTGCTACCAGGCCTACGGCAAAGAAGGACTGCTGGTTGCCGACGTCGATCTGGATGCGGCCACCGGTCTTCTGGCGCGCCGTGCGCGAACGGAACACTTTTGAGGGCTCGCCGGCACAACGGAGCCTGCGGCGGGCGGACCATGTGCGTTCCTTTCCCGTTTGGAGGGCCGCCGCGGCCCTGTGCCGGCTATTGAGGAACCCGCGCACAACGGAGCCTAGCGCGGCCAAACACGGCGAACTCCTCTCCCGATTCGGGGCCGCGCTGGCCCTGTGCCGGCTACTGACACGAATCGGCTACCATGCAAGAAGAGGAATGGACATACCGAAGCCCGCACAGGGCCGGCTCGGCCCTCCAAAACATCAGGAAGCCGCTGCCGTTCCGCCGAGACAGGCTTCGTTGTGCGGGCGAGTCCCTCACAAGAAGCCTGCAGCTCTGGCCGGCGCCACCATCCTGCTACTGCTCGTTTGCTACGCCTCCACCATCCGCGGGATGTTCGACCAGTGGATGAGTGATGAGGACATGGGCCACGGTGCGATCGTGCCTTTCGTGGTGCTGTGGATCATCTGGAGGGAACGGACGCGGTGGAAGAAACTTCCGCTCCAGCCGAGCGCGTGGGGCCTGGCCCTTCTGGCCGCCGGTGCGGCCATGCAACTGGCGGGAACTCTGGGAGTGGGGTTGTTCGCCAGCTCCGTTGCGCTCCTGGTGAGCATCGCCGGAGTGGTGGTCTGCTTCGGAGGCTTCGCGCTGCTGCGCTCCTGGACCTTTCCGATGCTGATGGCGCTGTTCATGCTGCCCAAGCTGGCCATCGTCTATAACCAGGTGACGCTGCCGCTGCAACTGGCCGCCAGCAAGCTGGCTACGGGGATGCTGACCGCGGCAGGCATCGGCGTCATTCGCGAAGGCAACATTCTGGATGTGAACGGGCATCGCGTGGCCGTTGCGGAGGCTTGCAACGGCATCCGCTTTTTGCTCCCGCTCGGATTTGTGTCGGTCCTGTTCGCGTACCTGGCGGACCCGAAGCCATGGATGCGCGTGGCGATTCTGGCGCTGACGGTTCCCTTGGCCATCCTCGCGAATGCGTTTCGTGTGGCCGCATCGGCGTGGGTGCCGGCCTTCGATTCCGGAACTCCGCACCAGATTTTGGGTTGGGTGATTTTTTCCGTCGCACTGGTGCTGCTGCTGCCTCTACGCGGCGCAGTGAACGCACTGTACGGTGCGCTGGAGGGAGGGTCGCATGCTTAGCAAGGCCGCTGCGATTGTTCCATTTTTTCTCGCCGCGCAGACCGGGTTGACGTATTGGGCCGCCAGTGGTGAAAAGCCTCCGGCCAAGCCCGAGTTTTCTAAATTTCCGCAGATGGTGGGAGATTGGATCAAAACGGGTGACGATCCCGTCGCGCCCGATACACTGCAGCAACTCGGTGCGGACAGCACGCTGAGTTCGATCTATGCGCGGCCCAAAGACGCGTGGCTGGGCAGTCTCTTCGTGGCGTGGTTCCAGTCGCAGCGCGGCGGCGCCAGCCAGCCGCATTCTCCGCAGGTATGTCTGCCTGCGGCCGGATGGGTTCCCACTGTTTCCGATCGCATTGCGATGAACACCGCCGCCGGTCCGGTGCAGGTCAATCGCTACATCGCGAATCTGGGCGCTGAAAAAGTGGTGGTGCTGTACTGGTATCAAACGCGCAGCCGGATCATGACCAGCGAATGGTCCGCCAAGTTCTGGGTGATTGTGGACCGGCTCAAGGAACATCGAACCGACACATCTCTGGTTCGCGTGGTGGTGTGGAACTCGGGCCGCAGCGATGAAGACACCACCTCGGCAGCTCTCACCTTGGCGCAGGGATCCTATCCCGTGCTCAGTACTCTGTTCGAGCGATAAATCGCCGCGCATTTTCGCTCAATAGAATCGCGGGAAATGGCGCACCCAGGGCGAACGCAATGAAAATCCCCCTGTAGAATCAATACAACACGAGGCCCCTGCGGTGCTGATATCAGCAGCGTGGAGGCGGCTGTGGCGTATACGGCAAGCGAGGCTGCGGGTGCAAAGAACGGGGCAAGAGGCGACCGGCGGCGGCAAGTTTTGGTGTGGATCGCCCCCGAGTTCCTCCAATCCCCCGGCATTCTCCGGATTCTCCACGAAGCCGAACTCCTGCCGGTGGCCGAGAACAAGTGGGAGGAGTTCATCCGCTCCGCCACGGAAACCGGCGGTTTCGCTCTCGAGGGCAGGCTCGCCGAGATCAATCATGGAGCCGGCATTTGGATCTCCCCGGAGTCGGCGCAAGGACTGGAATTGATGATTCCCTGGGCGTTCGTACGCAGCGTCGCCACCGCTCCTGAGCTGGAAGCCCGAAGGTTCTTCGGACTCCCCGGCAACGGGAAATGGAAACCGTCCAAGAACGGCGTACCGGCCTTGTAGCAAGCCATTGTGCCATCCGCGTTACAGTGCGGCTACAGCAGCCCAATTCATTATCGTCAGCATTGATGTTTTATATCAATGAATTCGGGATAGACACCGGCGATCACGAGTAATAAGATTGGCGCGATTCAAGCACTCGGATCGGCCATGAGGCCGGTCCTAGCCAGGTTGGTCTTTGGTCTGGACCAGCAAGAGGGGGAGAAAATGCGATTTTCAAGTCTAGCCTTCAGTTTGTTCCTCACTTCGGGGATGCTATTGGCTCAAAGCGGTGGCACGATCACAGGCACGGTAGTCGATCCTGCGGGAGCGGTGATTGCCAACGCCGCGCTCGAAGCCCGCAACACCGAAACCAATGCCCGATACCCGGTGGCGAGCTCAAGCACCGGAAACTACACAATGCCGGATCTGCCGGCGGGTACTTATGAACTCGATATCACCGCGCCCGGATTCAAGAAGTTTGTCCGGTCGGCGCTGGTGGTGCAGAATGCTCAGACCATCCGCGTGGACGCCACCTTGCAGGTCGGCCAAGCAACGGAATCGGTGACGGTGACCACGGAGGCTACGTTGCTCAAAACCGAAAGCGGCGAGCTAAGCCAGACGGTCTCGACGCAGAGCATGGATCAATTGCCGGTGCTCCAGGTCGGCGGGGACAATTCCGGCATTCGCAACCCGTATGCGTCCTCGGAAATGCTGGCCGGGTCGCTGGCTTTAGGTCCGAACTTCAATAACCTGGGGCTCTTTGTGCACATCAACGGCAACCCGTATGCGACGGAGACGGGGCTGATTGACGGCATGAACAACACCAACATCATGGCGCAGGAATCCCAGCAGGAAAACGCGCCCAGTCAGGACTCCATCGCGGAGCAAACCTATCAAACCAGCAACTACTCGGCCGAGTACGGGCAAACCGGCGGCACGGTGGTGAACATGGTGATGAAGTCGGGCACCAATGAGTTTCATGGCAGCCTTTATGAGTATCTGCAGAATGCCGATTTGAACGGCGGAGTGCCGTTCACCAATAACGGCAATGGCCACTTGTCGCGCCCTCAGACCACGCGCAACGACTATGGCTTCACGGTGGGCGGGCCGGTATGGATCCCGAAAGTCTACAATGGCCGCAACCGCACGTTTTTCTTTTTCGGCTGGGAGCAGTACATTCAGGATAATAACTACCTGCCATCCCCGATCACAATTCCTACAGCGGCGTACCAGGGCGGCAATTTCAGCCAAGCGATCACGGCCGCAGGGAATCACTCTCTCGGAACCGATCCCACCGGCGCCACCATCTTCGCCAATGAGATCTTCGATCCGCTGAGCCGGGCAGCCGCCCCGAACGGACAAATCGTCACCACTCCGTTTACGAACAACTCCATCCCGGCCACGCGAATGGACCCGGTGTCTCTGAAGATGCAGGCTCTGTACCCCAAGCCGCTCTGCGTAGCGGGCGGCACCTGCAATGTCAATGCAGCCATCAATGATTTTCAGAACACCGAGTATCTACACCGGAGCACCTTTATTCCCTCGCTGAAACTCGACCAGAACATGGGACCCAAAAACAAGCTTTCTTTCTACTGGAGCCGCACGGGCAGTTACTGCCTGACCTGCTACGGCGAGGACGGTCTGCCTCAACCCATTTCCGGCACCTTCGGCGCGGGGATTTACTCGCATGACGAGCGCCTGAACTACGATCGCACCCTCAAGCCGACGCTTCTGTTGCATTTGGGCGTCGGCTTCAACCGCGACGATCTGGGACGCCCATCCGTGACCCCGCAATACAATGTCTGCTCCAACACGGGGCTGTGCAGCCAGGCGTTCGCGGGCCTGACCACATTCCCCGACGTCACCGGCCTCCTCAATACCCTTGGCGGCGGCGCCACCACGCTCGGCCCCCCCGCGCGCGCCGACGACCTTTTTTCGAACTTCAACAACATCGCCTCCTTGACCTGGGTCAAGGGCAATCACACCTACAAGTTCGGCGGAAGCCTGGACTTCGAGGGATTTTACGTGCAAGGCCGCACGGCAGAAACCTTTGGCTACTCCGCCGCGGAAACCGCCGAACCGTACGTGTCGACGATTACAGCCGGGGTGGGCGCCGCTTCGGTCGCAGGCTATAGCCTGGGCTTCCCCTATGCCAGTTTCCTGTTGGGCTCGGTGGACCACGTCAACATCGATCCTCCCTACGACGCGCGCTACGGGAAATACCAATTGGGACTGTACGCGCAGGATAGCTGGAAGATCACGCGGAAATTCACGTTGGATTACGGCCTGCGCTACGATTACTCGACGTATTATACGGAGCAATACGGCCGTTCGCCGCAATTCGACCCGACCCTGCCCAACCCCAACGCCGGAGGCCATCCCGGAGCGACGATTTATCAGGCCACCTGTAACTGCCAGTTCGCGCACAACTACCCCTTGGCCTTCGGACCGCGGCTCGGCTTTGCCTATCAGGTGGCGCCAAAGACGGTGCTTCGCGGCGGCTTCGGCGTGGTCTACTCCGGCGTGGGCGCGGGCGCTCTCTTCACCAACGCCTCCGGCAGCGCCTCCGCCAGCAATCCTTTTGGCCCGACCGTTGCCGGCCAGGGAATCATGACCTGGGGCCAGGGCGTGACGATCGGTGGATCGCCGCTCACGGCCGCTCAGATCGCATGGCCGAATTTGAGCTCCGGCTACTATCCGATCGGCGGAGTCGTTCCCGGCACCGGCCCGCAATATATGGATCAGAACGCCGGAAGACCGGCCCGGCAGTACCAATACAGTTTCACCGTCCAGCGCGAACTCACTACCGATCTGGTGGTCGACGCGGCCTATGTCGGCAACCGCGGAGTCTGGTGGCCGACCTATAACGACACGGGCGGGGCCATGGAGAACTTCAATTACCTGACCCCGCAACTGCTGAACAATTACGGACTGAGTCTCAAAAATCCGGCCAATTTGGCGGAGCTGCTGGCGCCCCTCAATTCGCCTGCCGCGGGACCCTTCGCCGGTAGAATTCCCTTCGCCGGCTTCCCGCTGACCGCCACCGTAGCCCAGTCCTTGAGGCCGTACCCGCAGTTCAACGCCGGCCTCGGCCCGATCGAAGCGCCCCTTGGCGAGACTTGGTATAACTCGCTGCAGACGACGGCCACCAAGCGGGTTTCTCACGGCCTTCAGGCCACGTTTAGCTTCGCCTGGTCCAAATCGCTCACCAGCTTCTGCGGAACCCCCAACCCCGAAGACTACGCCTTGGCGAAGTGCATTGGGGAGTACGATCAGCCTTTCATCACTAAGATAGCCCTCGACTACAAGTTGCCGAAATGGGGGCCCAAGATCGTGTCGTACATCGTCCGTGACTGGACCTTGGACGCATTCGGTGCGTATGCCAGCGGACTGCCTCTGGCGGCTCCGGCGGCCACTGCCGCCGGCCCCGGCTACTCGGGCTCCCTCTCCTCGGCTACGATGGCCAACCTCACCTTCCTGACCAACCAATATCAGCTTCCGACGGGCCAGCCGCTCTACCTCACAAACGTCAACTGCCACTGCTTCGATCCGAATAAAACCATCGTGTTGAATCCGGCGGCGTGGGCCAATCCTGCTCCCGGCCAGATCGGGGGGTCGGAGTACTACACCGCCTTGCGGCAACAGCGCCGGCCCATAGAGAATTTCGGAGGGGGACGCATCTTCCGCATCAAGGAACGCTACAACCTCTCTGTCCGGGCGGAGTTCACCGACATCTTCAATCGCACTCAATTGGTCAACCCGAGCACGGCCAGCCCGCAGACTGCGCCCACCTGCTATGGCTCCACTGGCGCCGTCGGCGCCTGCTCGGCGGGCCAGGCGTACGCTTCCGGCTTTGGATGGATCAATACGGCGACGTCGTCGGGCGCCAACCTCCCGCGGTCAGGCCAATTGGTCGGTCGATTCACCTTCTAGTCCCGACGGCGGCTCTGGGAGGACCTGCCGAAGCGCAGGTCCTTCCTGGGGCTTCCACACTCGAGCGCAGATACTCGTCTCTATTTTTGGAGGAGCACGGCGCTCCACTCATCGGTCGAAGCGCCGGCCCTCCGGATCTAAAGGAGGGTCAGAAATGCGTAACGTCCTCTTGCTCGCCATGGCCGCTCTTCTGCCTGAGGCCGGCCTGAAGGCGCAGCAAACCCCGGTCACCGACGGCTTGTCGTGCTTCGCACACCTGGTGACGCCCGAATATCCGAAGGCCGCCCTTCAAGCGCACGTGGATGGTTCGGTGTGGGCCTGGATTCAAGTCAACGCGCAGGGTGTTTCGGAGAAAATCGATACGCAGGTGGTTTCGATGTGGCCGGAAGGAGCTAAGCTGCTGACGCCGGCAGTGGAGCAGGCCCTGCGCGCGTCCAAGGTCAAGCCGGAGTGCGCCGGCAAGACCGTGCGGGCCGTTATCCGGTATCAATACGAGGGCGAAAATCCGCCCGATCCCAGCGAAAAGCCGGACACCGACGGCGGATACCTGATACGCATTTCGAGCTCGCCGTCAGGGCAATCCTCCGGCAGACCGTGATTCGCCGGACGGCGTGTTACTGCGCCGGGACCGGTATTCCGCCGCCGCTCAAGTGCCGGCGTCCCCAAGCCCGCAGCCGGATGCCGAGCAACACCAGAACAACTCCGGAGACCAGCGCGTAGGCGCCCACCCAGACCGCGATCACCAGGGCGCCAGTGAGGGGCATGAACATGACCAGCCCTCCAAACACCAGCGAGGCGATGCCGCTCAGGGCCAGCAGCCACTCGCCTTGGACGTGGCGCCGCAGCCGCACCGCCGCGACAATCTCAAAGATCCCCGTGACCACCGCCCAGGCCGCGATCACGTAAATCAGCGCCAGTGTGGTGATCGCCGGCCATAGGACGGTCAAGACTCCCACCCCGATCCCAACCACACCGGAAAACGCCAGCGCGCCCCAGCGCTCATGCGCTTGCGCCGCTTTCCATACGCTGGTCAGATTGAACACGCCGTCGACAAACGAATATGCGCCGAACAGCAATACCAGCGCGGCCAGCGTGATTCCGGGCCACAAGAACGTAAGCAGGCCCATCCCAATTCCAACCAGACCGCGAAACACCAGCGACCACCAGTTCTTCGCCAACAGTGTGTGCATTTCCATCCTCCCCATCGATTCAAGAGTTCATAATTCCGCGGCCTTGCGGATAGCGCGGTCGAGCAGCGGCACGGTCACCGCCTCCTGATGAAGCACGCCGTTGATGAACAGGGTTGGCGTGCCCTGGACACCACTGCGGACTCCGCCGGCGTAATCGTCGCGAACGCGCCCGGAAAAGGCGTGGGACGCAAGCTGCGCGGCGAACCATTTCGTCTCGATGTCGATTTCCGAAGCCAACTCGACCAGATGCGGCACGTCCAGCGTCGTTTGGTGGGTGTACAGCAGATCGTGCATTTCCCAGAATTTCAGCCGGTCCTCCGCGGCTTCGGAAGCTTCCGCGGCCGTAGCGGCGTGCGGATGCACCTGGGTCAAAGGGAAGTGACGATACGCCAGCCGAAAGTAGCCGCTGAGCCGCTGCCACAGCTCCTCAAACACGCGGTGCGCCAAGCCACAGTGGGGGCATTCGAAATCTCCATATTCGACGATCATCACCGGCGCGCTGACGGAGCCGCGAACATGATCGCGATCGGTTACTGGTTGCAGCAATCGTGCGGACGTAGAGGTAGTCATCGCGTGATCCAATGCAGTTGGGAGGCCATTTCCGGAGCGAGCCATAATCCGCCGCCGTGATCCCGCCAAGGTCAAACCGGCCGCTGCCCGCTGACGCTCTGACGCCCTGCTGACCGTAGTTCGACACGAAGACACGGCGTTCGAGGGACGCAGCTCGTAAGGGATTGGTGCTCTGTTAGGAGTGGACCGCCGATTTCGCCGGTGATAAGACAGTCTTCGATCTTGGTGGAAATAAGTTTCGTCTGATCGCGTACGTCCACTATCGCCGCCAGATCGTTTACGTAAAGCACGTCCTCACACAGGAATACGATAAAGGAGATTGGAAGTAATGTCAGCCCCAGCACTTCCCAAGATCGACCGGCACAAATACGGACGCCTGCTGGCACGGAGGGGCCTACTGTAGTTCAGACCGAAGAGGAGAACGAACGTCTCTTGGCTGAAATCGAGAAGCTTATGGCGAAAGGCGAAGATCACCTCACGCCCGAGGAGGATGCTTTGCTCGAATTGCTCACGCGCTTGGTTGAGAGCTATGAAACCCGTGCCTATCCGCAAGAGAAGACCTCACCGGCTGAAGTAATCAGCTTTCTGCTGGAACAACGAGGACTCACGGGATCTGCGCTATGGCCGGTCCTCACCTCCAAAGGCCACGTTTCTGAGATCCTTTCAGGAAAGCGCAGCGTGAGCAAGAATCAGGCCAAGAAGCTCGGGGACTTCTTCCACATCTCGCCCGCCGCCTTCATTTGACCAATGGCCGATTCGGTCGAAGGCATCCGGTCGTTGCTGACGGAACTTCAGCGGCGCACGGCGACCATCATGAGCAAAGTCGGAGACGCGGCTAAAACTCCCCGAGGGCGGTTGCCCGCAACCCCGATTTTGATGAGTTTGCGCGGCAGGCGAACCGGGGGGGGCAGCAATACTATGCCGCAGGTTCACGGGCAAGGTTCTGCCGACTACCGATGAATCCCGATGTCGAGCCATATGAATCCATCCCGATCACGAATGACGGCAGAACTTTTCGGAGTTCGTCCACGGGTCCAGGGTCCTGCCAGTCTGAGTCAGCAAGTAGGCTGGGAGTTCCCGGAGTTTCCGGTAGGGACACTTGGCCTCCAATCGATGAGCGCCCTGCCTATTGTTTGGGTGGCGCCGACGGGGGCGGCTGATTGAACTTCGCAGGGTCAATCGCCACATTCGTTTCCGCCGCAGTCAGGAGTACGTCTGACCGGCCGTCCGTCCATGTCGTAATGACGTGAAAGGGCAGCTTCACTCCAGCTCCGGCGACATCCCGGTAATCACTGTAGTCCACCTGTATCGGTACCCGCCCGATGATCGTATCGGCGTAGCGCACCTGCCGCACCAGCAGGCCGGACTGCTTATCGAAGTACAGCTTTATGGAAGAGCGTCCGCCGCTGGCGGTCCCCTGCACGACGACCATATCCTTATCGTCAATGCTGCCCGAACCTACTAGCGGTTTCGCTATGGCCTGCTTGATTCCCGCCGGAAAGGAGAGCACTGCGTCCAGCCGGACGCCATCCAGGTCCCCGCCGGTATACCTGATCACGGGAAATGGTTTATCCGTGGCCGGAGCCGCCGTCCATCCGTTGCTGCCATCACAGGTTGTGGTCCGGTCTCCGCCGTCCGTATGCACGATCATGGTGCGCTGGTTTGGAGCCTTAACATAAATGTCCACAGGCGCCTTCGCTTCTGCATACCCTTGGTATGTGCCCTTGAAGACGACGCTGGTGACGGCGGATGCCTTCTGCGCTCCTCCAACCGCCTGCAGATACTTGTCAAAGATCTGATCGGCGGAAAGCGCCCCAGGCGCTTGCCGGGTAATCTCGACTTCATTCGGGTCTGGCGTGGGCGGCTCGCCGTACTGGTCCGCCAAACTCGGCGTGATCTTGGGAGCGCCTTGCACATTGCGATGGCAGGTGTAGCAGGTCACGACGCGCGCTCCCCCGAAGTTGGTCTTATTGATGTCCTGCACCATCAGAATCATTCGGCGTGCTATCGCTTTGCGGGGGGTCTCTTCGGCGTAGACGCTCCAATCGCCCTCCACTTTCGGTTCGACATGGCAATCGATGCAGTTATAGTTCGTGGAGGCGGCAATGAACCCCATCGTGTCCATGAATTCATCCACCGGGATTCCCTTAAGCACGGTAACGTTTTTGAAGGCCTGTTCCGACATAAGCTGCTTTGCCGGGGCAGCTTGACCGGCTGCCGATGTAATACTCAGCAGCAAGAGCGCAATCGTCGCCGTGGTCCTGAGTACAAGTGGCCTGGATCCGAGCTTCATCGTCTACTTCTTAGCGTCCCCACCTATTCCCTCCAGGGGCCGTCCTTCCCAGAAACGGCGCTCAATAGAATAGACACAATATTCTTCTCGCATGTCCCCGTATGCCGTCCCATCCGCCCTTTTACCCCAGAGACCCTTCTGGATTTGCTGTGAGCTGTTTATCAGCTTCAACTTTAGCTTTTTGCCACCCCAGGCTCCGGTGTACGCCTTCGGGTCGGTAAGCGTCATGCTGAACTCTAAATTATCGTGGTCCAAGCGCCTGTAACGCTCCTCCAGATGCATCTGGTCGCTGTGGATTGAGCCGTTGGGATCGACCCAGGTTCGGTCATCGTATCCGGAAGATTCAACCACAAAGGTGTCTCCGTCCCAATGCGCAGTCGCATATCCGTACCAGCGCGGCTTTGCGTCAGCCCCCGGGAGCTTGCGCCCGTCGGTCCAAAGGTCGCGCCACATGTGGTCCCGTTCGAAGAACTCGACAAATTCATTAGGAAGCTTAACGAATCGATAGTTACTATAGTCCAGGTTGCGGGGGTAACCTGAAGGGTCGCACTGGAACAGCGGATCATTCCAATCTTTTTGGTCCGGAAAGAGTCCAAAAGCCAGCGGCGAATTTCTGGCGGACGCTCTCGTCTTACTCCACTTCTCCTTTCCCCAATCCGTCATGGGAGGACGATCGGTGCCTAACGCGACATCGAATCCTCCGGGGTTCTTCCAAATGCCGGAGATGTCATGCGGATCAAAGGGCAGGTTCGATGGCGTCGAAGGTTCCTGCGCTCTTTGCCCACGGCCCTGCGCAAAAAGGATCTGCGTCAAAGCCAATCCAGCCACAAGAGCAACGAACGAGGCCATGAAACTATATTTCATGTGGAGTCTCTCTTCCTGTAAGCAGGTCTCGCTTCCTTACTTCTCTTGCTCAGACTCGGGCCTGGTTCGGTCGTCTTTCGGCATCTGAACTTCAACTTCCGTGTAGCCTGGTTTTACCGGGAGCGTGTTCATGTCGACGACCCCCGATCCCATGCCGCATCTGCCGTTACCGCCGAGCCTGTGGCCATCGGTAACAAAAACAAATTGAGTACATGTCCCGAAAGTCCTATCGCCCTTGGCCGGAACGAAGCTCACCAGGAGTTGGTCCCCAGGCTTGAATGAATTCTTGGTCCAGCCATTCGCGAGCGCGTTTCCGGGACTCACTGTTTCGACGCCCCAGGTCTGCTCTTCGCCCTTATCATTCTTCAAGGTGAAATAAATTTGGACATGGGGATTGGCCCATATATATTGCGTCACTGTCGCCTTGGTGGTGATGCGATGAGTGTAGTCATACACCCCCGCCGTTCCATGATGCGCGAACATCGCGGTACAAAACGTCAGAAGGCCCAGTGTCATTACAAAAAAGCAAACTACCAGCTTACGCGTCATGTTATATCTCCTCAATCTAGAATGCTACGGGTGTATCTGTTGCCAAGCCTTGCCGTGGAGCTTAACCTCCGAATATGCACAGATATCCTCGGGCAGATCGTTGAACTCCGAGCCGGCTGGCTTTTCTGCCAATTGAAAGATCTTCTTATCGCCTTTCCAAGTCCCGACATAGGTCTTGGGGTCAGTGATATTCAAGATCATCTCCAGATGGTCGTGGTCCACGCGACGGTAACGCTCTTCCACAGTCATCTGATCGCTGTGTGGGGAGCCATATTGGTCGAGCCACGAGGACTCATCAAAGTTGTTCGAGTTGACGACAAACGTGTCTCCCTCCCAATGGCCAACTGCGTATCCGTACCAGCGCGAGTCCGCGTCGTCGCCCGGGAGTTTTCGCCCATCTGTCCATATGTCGCGCCAAGTGCGGCCATCCGAGAAGAACTGGATCACTTCGTCAGCCGTCTGGGCAAACCTCATTCCGGGCGGCGTGGGGTGCCACATGATGCGCGGAAAGCCCGTCGGATCACACAACAGGACAGGATCATTCCAATCTTTTTCGTTCGGGTAAACTCCGTTGCCTAATACCTTGCCATCGTATCCCGTCTTCGCCTTGTGAAACTTTTCCAAACCCCACGGCGTCATCGGCGGCCGATTGTTGCTTGTTTCGTTCAAGGCGCCAGGTGGTATCCCGATGTTGGTGATATCCCAAAATCCCGACAGATCATGCGCATCAAAAGGCTTGTTCGCGGCCGCCGGGGCCTTGGCTTTTTGTGGTCCCTGCTTGCCGTTCTGAGCTAAAGCGGCTGACGGCAAGGCTAGCACTACTGTGATGGCAACCATCGCACCCATCAAGCGATCTAGCATTTTCGAACTCCTTTTCGCATGCTCGTTTATCGAGCACCACCGTCCCGCGATCGAGCATCCTATGCTGGCCACTAGCGGTTTATCATAATCGATTTACGGATCTGAGTCGAGGGGCAGCTTGGAATCCCCGAGATCCGCGACGACGCCGAAATGCTCGTACATTCTGGGTTGCCTTCTGACCTCCGGCTCTAAAACTGGAAACGCGCGATGATCTGGCCGACCCGCGGCGGAAAGGCCGTAGTCGTTGTGTTGATGGTTCCAAAACCGGAAACAGTCTGCAAGCCAGACTGGTTACAGGCTCCGTTCGTGCCGTTCGGCTCTACACAGACCGGCGCCGTCTGCGGACTGGCGAGGCTTGGGTTGTTCAAATACGTGCGGTTGAATATGTTGACGAACTCCACCCGAAGGTTCATGCTGATTTTCTCTTTGATCTGGAACATCCGCCCCAGGCCCATGTTCTCCACGGGGCGGCGCTCCCCGCTGAAATTGGTCGCATTCGCCGCACCACCAAACTGACCGGGGGCGGGGTTGGCCCACGCCGCAGGATTCAACACAAACGACTTATTGGGATTGAAACAGTGGCAATTCAGGTTTTGCAGGAACAAAGGCTGGCCCGACACCTCGTACTGCGGGTTGGCGTCGGGCTGGAATGTAAGACCAGCCATCGTAGCGGTATTGAGGTTCGAAGGATAGCCTACAGTGTTCGCGGCGGGGACAGCAAAGAGCGTCCCGCTCGCATACTGGAGAAAGCCGGTAATCGTCCAATCCCGGACTATCTGCGAAAACACCTTACGATGG
>CAWISY010000034.1:0-8809 GCA_963838455.1 Bryobacterales bacterium | reverse complement strand
GAGAGAGATCAGTGAGGCGGCTGGAAACACTGAAGGAAGCATCCTCGTACAACCCTCAGCCTATCTATTGGCAGCAATGGGCAACCGACGCCATGCTTCGGGAGACAGGCAGGTTCAGGAAAGAGGGGCTGTTAGTTGGCCTGACGGTTGACTCCAACATCCCGATCTTTGGCGGCGTCACATCACCGAACCGCATTTCAGGCGGGACAACGTCCGGCGGAAAAACCTCTACGGCGGCGGCTGCCACTGTGGATGACAGCATGACGGGAACGAGTCTTTTCATTCCCGAAGTCGCGCCGGAACTAAGCTACATGACCGCGAACTTCAGGCGGCGGTGCGGAGAGGTGTTTAGGATCGACCCTTATGACATTGCTCGCATTCCGGGCGTGAAGCGCGCGTTCTACGACGTTGTTCGTCTGGAATGGCTGAACCCGGTGAGTCCATATTTCTTCGCCAGGAGCGCGAAAATAAGCTCCCTCGCGATCTCAAAGGGCAGCGGCAGGGAATCCCCTTACTGGAGTCTGAAGAGCAGAGCGGGATTTCAGGGTGCCCTCATGGCTGTGCGCAAATACTGCGATCCGAAGCTTGTGGATTTTCCTTTTGTGGCGAGGATCGTCAGTGACGACCTTCCCGCTTTTGCAAAGTACATCGTGCGCCGCTGCGACGACCCAGTAATTCGAAGTTTGCTCGTGCCGTGGGCGAATCCACGAGGCGAGGACATCCGCAGCCTCAACGAGGTTATCGAAAACCTTAGAGCAGAACTTGCGTGGGCGCGAGACCCGGCCGTCATGGAGGTTCTTTCGGGGTCAGCGAACTTTTCGCCGACGGCGATGCGCCGATCCGTTCAGACTGTGTACCCGGTCTTCCCTGGCGAATTACTGGATGGCCCGGTCGCCAAGTTCCTCAGCTTCCTCACGGGATGCTTTTTCGCCGAAACGATGCGGTATGACCCGTTTGCGCGTACCCGAGTGCAGGCAATTTTGGATGAGCTATTCGTCCTGGATTTGCCCGATCTGCCTCGGCTGTTCGCCACAAGCCGCCGTTTCGGCGTCGCCATTTGGGGTCTCGTGCAGGATTTCAGTGAGCTTCGCCAGATGACCGAGCGCACGTTCTCGACGGTGCTAGGGAACGCAGGAACGCTTCAGGTGATGGGCGTGGCTCCCGGTAACCACGAGGATGCCAGTTTCGTTAGCGCGATCTTGGGCGACACGGAAGTGTGGGCCTACAACAAGTCCGTGAGCTATCATCAGACGCAATTCAATATAGCACCGTTCTCTGGAAATTCTGACCGGTTCGAGCCGAGCCGCATCCCGGAATGGCGCGAATTGCAGCATCTCCATGTCAGTCAGTCGTACTCGCAACAGCGGCGCCGATTTATGACCGAGGCCGAGGTGACGGCGCTCGATCGTTCCCTGCAAATCTGCTGGCTTGAAGGTGTTTCAAGACCGGTGCTTTGCAAGAAGGCCCCATATTTCAAGACAGCCGCTCGATACCGCATCCAGAACAATCCAATGCTGAGAGGTAAATAAATGCCACGAAGACCAGGCAACCAGATGAATTTTGAAGAGGGTGAGCCTAGAGATTTCGGGCTGCAACCGATGGGGTCCGCCGGCGCACTGGAAACAGCGCAGGAGTGTGATCTGAGGGCAATCCCGATACTGGCGTTTCTGCGCCGCGGCGAACTGTTCCTTCTGATCCTTGTACCCGCAGTGGTCGGGAAGGCTCTCCTATTTGCCTTCATTGAAGACTTTGGCCGGAAGGCATGGGTCGAGGGAATTGCCTCGGACGTGATCTTCGGCGGCATCGCCATCGTGATGCTGTACCAATATTTCCGGGTGGATTGGATCGTCAATCAGTGGCTGGTGTTCGCGCGGGCGATCCTGATCGTTCTTGGCCTGATAACTGCGGCGCATGTGCTCAGCGGGGGCGGTATCTGGGAAGGGCGTATCAAACCGATAGACGCGCGCACGATGGTTATCGCCTGCGGGCTGGCTGTCCTTACGCTCCTGCTCGCCGCGTCGTCCTTCTGCGTTTATGGACTCTACCATAGTCAGCGTTTTCTCGATCACCCGTTCCGGTTCATGGATTCGATGAAAGGACATTTCAAATGACCAGAGAAGAATATCAAGAGCGGTTTCTTCAACACGTTCGCCAAGAGGCAGCAGCTCCATCACCGGTGCAGCAACAATACCAAGCCCGTGATTTCTATTCGCGGGTTCGGATTACGGGTGATGAAGGGCGGCATCTTGATAGCGATTGGACGGGAAGCTCTGGCGCTGGGCGCACCTGGGGCGGCAGCCGTTGGAGCGGTGGTCGCCAGATGTAATCGATTTTCGCCTTTCGAGGCAAACGAGTGTCCGTATGTGCTTAAGGAGGCACATTTATGTGTATGAACCAACCGACGTATAACACCGTGATCAATCAGGCGCAGAACGACGCAAGGAACGGGGTTCAACCCGTGAACCTGTCCAATCTGCCCTCGACGCTCCAAGAGAAGTATCAGCAGGAGCGTTCTCACCAAGAGAAGTCAGCAAAGCAAAAGTAAGGGAGACGGGGCGGCGCGGCGCCGCCCCGTCCTATCTATGCTGCGGGTCATTGAAGCTGTCGGCCGTTTTGTGGTGTGGGCCATCGCCTGCGGCGTCAAGCTGTATTTCGAATTTCACGGAATGCCCGCGCCGGTGATCGTCGAGCATTTCGCGAGAAGGGACGTTCAGGATGAGCCTTTCCATTGATTGAGGCATGTGCTTCGCTTTGGAGTCGCGCGAAGACGGCAATGCCGCCAGTGGCGAGACGAAAGTCCGCGAGGCGGGCGCGTTCCGACTATGGGAAGAGAAGGCCGGGAGGAAAGCTATGGGAATCTATAAATCCAGGCTGATCGTTTACGAGGTTATCGCCTCAGGCGTTGCCGGCGCGGCGGTCATCGAGTGCAAGTCCGATGATGAGGCACGGACGCTGGCTGTGGCGTACGCGGAGAAGTGGCGAGAGCAGGTGCGCCTCTTTGCAGTTCCCTTCATCAACACGAGCGG
Organism: Bryobacterales bacterium; assembly: GCA_963838455.1. Taxonomy (GTDB): domain Bacteria; phylum Acidobacteriota; class Terriglobia; order Bryobacterales; family Bryobacteraceae; genus Palsa-187. The sequence goes on along the minus strand of CAWISY010000034.1, from coordinate 5,783 downwards.
GATTAATTCACACCACCTTTGGCCGGAACATATCAGAGAAGTGGCCATGCCGAAGGAATAGGGTCTTCATGGCTCCTCCCGGAATCGCCCCCTTGTCCGTGGAATTGATCTGCTGTATGTCGAAACTTTCAGCCTTGCCGCCCGGGATTGACAATGATCGACGAGGAGCTCGACCGCTTCAAGCAGCTGGATCTTCGCCAGATCGCGGTCTCGATGGGGTACGCCGTCTCGGGGCGCGAAAGCAGCCGGAATTCAACCGTGATGCGGAAGGATCGCGACAAGATCATCATTTCGCGAAAGCCGGACGGACATTACACTTACTGGTCCCCACGCGACGAGAGCGACCGGGGAACCGTGATCGATTTCCTGCAGCGTCGGAAGGGATTGACGCTCGGGGCCGTTCGGAAGGAAATGCGCACGTGGAGCAAGTTGCCTTCGCCGCCCCTGCCCTGTCTCCCCGTGCTCACCGCGATGAAGAAGGACGTTGAGTCAGTGCGCATGCGCTATGCCGCGATGCCGGCCGCCGGTCAGCATCCGTATCTGGAAAACGAGAGAGGCATTCCGGTCGAGGTTCTGCAACATGCGCGGTTCGCCGGGAAAGTGAAGATCGACCGGCGCGGCGCGGCGGTCTTCGGTCACGTTGACGCCGACGGTGAAATGTGCGGATACGAATTGAAGAACAGATACCCCGATAGGCGAACGTTTACTGGATATGCGCCGGGAGGCCGCAAGGGCGCGTTCATCAGCAACGCATTTCCCTCGGACAGAAGCCTGGTAATAACCGAGTCCGGCATTGACTGTCTGTCCCACTTCGCGCTCTTCAATGACCCATCCACGCGGTATGTTTCAATCGGCGGCAAGCCGACCTTGGGACAGCGGTCGATTATCCAAAGCGCGATGCTGGCCATGCCGGGCGGCTCCGTGATCGTCGCGGCGACCGATGCGGACGAGGCTGGAAGAAATTTGGCAGTAGGAATGAAAGAGATCTTCGACGAGTGCGGCCGCGCGGATCTAACTTTTCGCCGGGACGAACCCGTCGCGGGGAAAGACTGGAACGAGGTGCTGACGAAAGAGGTTAAGCGCCCCCTCCCCTTCCGGCCGGAGGAACCTTCCGTCGCGTGATGGCGGCTGCAAGCGTATTATGCCCTCCCCCAATCCATCCGCCATGGTGTGTTAAATGGACTCATCGGTAGGCGGCTCCTGAATGTCAGGGAGGCCGCCCAATATCTGGGGCTCGAAGTGGACACGGTCTACAAGAAAGCCAGGTTGCGGGAGCTTCCCTGCGTCAAGGTTGGTCGAGCGTTGCGGTTCGATGTAAACGCGCTAGAGCGCTTCATTGAGCAGCACACAATCGAAACCATTGACTGAAAGGAGAAGCATGAGTGTCTATTCACAAGAAGTCCGATGGAGTGTTTGAAGTCCGTTGGAGGGAAGGAGGTCGTAACAAGAGCGTGTGGGTGCACGGCTCGCATGAGCTCGCGCGCAAGATCGAGCGCAAGAAGATGTCGGCTCGCGATGAGAACCGGCATCTCGACATCAAGCGCGAGGTGAATTTCCGGATGTCGGCGCTGCTTGATCGCTACTGGACGCATTACGGCGCGAAGAAGCGCTCGTCCAGCCGTGAGAAGAGCGTGATCGAAGGCATTCGGGAAACCCTGGGACGCGCCTTTGTTGGTGAGGTCGACGGCAGCGCCGTGTCGCGCTGGTATGAAGATCTCACCGCTGTCCGCGGCTTATCGGCCGGGACGGCGGTCCGGCACTTCAATGTCATGCATCACATGATGGAGAAGGCGGCGACGATCTGGTCCAGGGAAACCGGCATCGACCGGAATCCGGCAGACCTGGTCGAGGTCAGACGTCCCGATGATCAGCGAGACCGGTATCTCTCGGAAGACGAGCTTCGGAGGCTGAAGCAATCGCTCGACGACAAGACCTATTGCAAAGGCACCAACAAACTCAACAAAAAGTTCTACCGGCTGCGGCTCATCGTGCTCATCGCGGTTACCACTGGGATGCGCGCGTCGGAGATCTTCGGGCTCTGCTGGCCGGACGTGATGTACAGCGAGGGCTTAATGGCGGTAAGAGCGAAGCTGAAGGGCGGCAAGATGCGGTACGTCCCGATGCCGAGCGAGCTTGCCGGCGAGCTGCGGCGGTTTCCCGTCGTTATGGGTGAGGATCGGATTTTTCCGCCGAAGGCGGGAGCGTCAAGCGGGCGGCAGCGCGTGGAAGGGAGTTTCGAGGATCTGCTCAAACGTGGGAAAATCGAAAACTTCCGGTTTCACGATCTGCGGCATACTTTCGCGTCCTGGTACATGATGAACGGCGGCGATCTTTACGAGCTCGCCAAGATCCTGGGCCACTCGAATATCAAGATGACCGAACGCTATGCCAAGCTGGCGCGGCAACACATCGCCAGGACCGGCAGCACGGCGCGGGAAATCTGGAGACTGATGGAAGCAAGGAATGCCGAACAGGCGAACGCCGTTTGAGGATGTTCGGTTATTGTTCGGTTGAATGAAGCCCGCCGTTTTTGGCTCGCCGCTAAGTGCTTTAGAATGTGGTGGCCAGGGACGGAATTGAACCGCCGACGCCAGCCTTTTCAGGGCTGCGCTCTACCAACTGAGCTACCTGGCCGGAGCCTTGCAGGAAAGAACTCTCAACATTTTAACATTGCCAGGCGCTGGACCGCATGCCGCCAGCGGAGCGTGAGGGCGCAGCCGATCAGAATCAGACCGGCCGACAGGCCGGTCCACAGCCCAGGCGCGCCCCACGATCTCCCGAAGCACAGCCATGTTCCGAGCGGCAATCCGATCAACCAGTATCCGGCGAAGTGGAATAGCATCGGCGTGCGAGTATCGCCCGCGCCGCGCAACGCTCCGGTGGTTACCACCTGCAATCCGTCGAACAGTTGGAAGAACGCGGCGATGCGCAGCAGGGTCGCTGCTTGCGCGATCACCTCCGCCTGTGGGGTGAACAAACGTGCGATCGAACGCGGCACAGTCACCAGCGCCAGCGCCGCGCAGGACATGACGGCGGCTCCTAACCCCACGGCGGTCCAGCCCGATCGCGCCGCGCCGCGCGAATCGCCACGCCCCAGCGCCTGTCCCACTCGTACCGCGGCTGCCGAGCTAATGCCGAGCGGAAGCATGTAAGTCGTGTAGACCGTGCTCAAGGCGAGCTGGTGCGCGGCCAGCGAAGTTGCGTTCAATCGTCCCACCAGCACCGTGGCAACCGTGTAAACCAGGTACTCGACGCCGGTCTGTCCCGCCGCGGGAAGTCCCAGTTGGAACAGCGCGCGCATTCCGTCCAAGTGGGGACGCCATTGGTTCGATTTCAGAAAAGCGGCCAGGTGAGGATCGCGGCGCGCCAGGATCGCACCCAGGCCCACGGCCAGATACAGCCGCGACAAACACGTAGCCCAAGCCGAACCCTCCACGCCCAAGGCGGGAATCCCGAAGCGCCCGAACACCAGCACCCAATTTCCGGCCAGGTTCACCGCGTTGGCGGTGAGCAACACCCACATGATCGGCCGGACCACGCCGATGGCTTGCAAATAACGGCGCAGGCAAAAATAGAGGATTAACGGCGGCGTGCTCCAATTGAGCGTGCGCAGGTAGGGGCGAGCTCCACGCAGCACCGCAGGGTCGACGCCGAACTGGGCCAAAAGGGCGTCGCAGCCAGCCACAATCCCCATGACCAGGGGAATGAGCGCGAGCACGATCCACAGGCTCTGGATCAGCGAGCGGCGTGCGCGATTCCCATCCTGCGCGCCGACAGCGTGCGATACCAGAGTGTCCATGCCGAGCAGAACGTTGCTGGCGCAGATGGCCACGGTATAGAAGACCGCGCCTCCCAGGCTGACCGCCGCGATGGCCTCTCCGCCCAGGCGGCCCACCATCATCACGTCCACGTTGCCCATGGCGATCCAGCCCAACTCCGCGAGCACAATGGGGCCGGCTAACCGCAGCGTCCCGCGCAGCTCTGATTCGGCGACTGGCACGTTACTTTCCGATACAGAAGGTCGAAAAGATCCGGTTCAAGATGTCGTCGGCCGTGGTCGCGCCGGTGATCGCATCAATCGGCCGCAGCGCGGCGTAGAGATCCAGCAGCAGCATCTCATGCGGGATGCCCAGCTCGGTGGCGCGGCGGGCTTGCTCCAGCGCCTCGCGCGATTCCTGCAGCAGTTGCTCGTGACGCAGGCTGGTGATGAAGCCGCCTTCCTGTTCGATATGTCCGCGCGGAGCCAGCGTTTGAATGATAGCGCCGCGCAGCGCGGCGATTCCTGAGCCGGTCAGGGCCGAAACGGCAATCGAGCCCTCGACGGCGGCGCTGTGCGGGAGGTCGGACTTGTTCGCCGCGATCAGATGACGCCCTTGCGCACGGGCCCGCTCTAGAAGTTCCCGATCCGCGGCTTCGAGCGGCACAGACGCGTCGACCACCACCAGCGTCAGATCGGCGTCAGCCATGGCTTGGTAGCTGCGCTCGATGCCCAGCGATTCCACGCGATCATCACTCGATCGAATTCCCGCGGTGTCGAGAAAGCGCACCGGAATGCCTTCGATGGCGGCATTCTCCGAAACCAGATCGCGCGTGGTGCCGGGGATTTCGGTCACGATGGCGCGGTCCTGCTCCAGAAGCCGGTTGAACAAGCTGCTCTTGCCGACGTTGGGGCGGCCGACGATGGCCAGCGTGAAGCCGTTGTGCACCAGCTTGCCGTAGGCGAAGCTCGCAATCAGCGCGCAGACAGCGGAATGAACCGGCTCAATGCGCTGGAGGATTTCCTGCTGCGGAGCGACGTCAATGTCGTCCTCAGCGAAATCGATTCCAGCTTCCAGCAGCGCGATCAACTCCAGCAGATATTCCTTCACGGGTTGCAGCCGCCGCGAGACCGAGCCTTCGGCCTGGCGCGCGGCGATGCGGGCCTGATACAGCGTGGTGGCTTCGATCAGATCGCGGACGGCTTCGGCTTGCGGGAGATCGATGCGGCCGCGTAGATAGGCGCGCAGGGTAAACTCACCGGGCTCAGCCAGGCGCGCGCCGCTCGAGCAGGCGCGTTCGAGAGCGTAGCGCAGCACCGCGGGCGAGCCGTGGCAGGAGATTTCGACCACGTCCTCAGCAGTGTAGGATTTCGGCGCAGCAAAGAAGGTGACGATGACGCGATCGACGGTCGCGCCGTTTTCGTCGGGCAGGTCGGCCATAGTTACGGTCCAGGGCTTCCAGGCCGGAGGGTGAGGGAAGCGCAACATCCGCGCGGCGATTTCGCGGGCCTGCTCACCCGACAGACGGATGACGCCGAGTCCGCCGCGGCCGGCCGGAGTAGAGACGGCGGCGATAGTGTCCCTAAGTTGCAATTACGAATGGCGCAAATACTAGCGACGCGGACCGCGGTCGCGATTGCCTGATCCGCCTCGACGGTCGCGGCCAAATCCGCCGCGGCCTCCACCAGGTCCACCGCGGCCGCCGCCGCGACGGTCGCGATCCCGAGGGCGATCGTCTTCCGGACGCGGGCGCGGAGGACGAATGGGCTCCGGCAGAGTCTTCATGTCGGCAGGAACCACAACCACCTGGCGAATGGGTCCTTCGCCGACGCTTTCGCTGCGCACTTCGGTTTCCCCGCGAAGGGACAAATGCAGAATGCGCCGCTCCCGGCTGTTCATGGGGCTGAAGTGGAACGGCACGCGGGTTTTCTTGACGCGCTCGGCTGCGGCTTGCGCGCTCATGCGCAATTCCTGGATGCGCAGCATGCGATGGTCATTGGCGTCGAAGCAGATGCGCGAGTGCTC
>CAWISY010000033.1:0-39204 GCA_963838455.1 Bryobacterales bacterium | reverse complement strand
TGAGACCCGCGCAGGAGCATCCGCACAAACGCGCTGCCGATGAAACCGGCGCCTCCGGTCACCAGAAATTGCATTATTTGTGCTGCAACTCCCAGTCGTAGGCGATGGAGGAATCGTTATAGGGAATGCGGCCCTCATCCTTGGGGTTGTAGAGCTGGTTGGTAACGTAGACCAGCATCGCCGCGCTTTCGCCCACCACCTTGTAGCCGTGCCCCACCCCGGGTGGAATCAGGATCTGCCAGGGTTTGAGCGCTCCCACATACATGGTGTTCTTGACGCCGTAGGTGGGCGAATCGGGGCGCATGTCCACCAATGCCACCTGAAACATCCCCTGGGCCGGAACCCACAGGTCGGTTTGAAAACGGTGAAAATGAAACGCCTTGATGGTGCCCGAATAACTCAAAGCCGCGGAGACTTGGGTGGTGGACGGCGCGAAATCGGCCGCCAGGCCCTGTTGCAGGCGAGCGACTTCGAGAAAATACCCGCGGTCGTCGGGCCACAGATCGTAAGGCTTGATGCGTACGCCATCGATTCGATCCGGGGAATCGGGGGTGCGGAGAATCCGCCCGATGCCGGGCTCGCAGTGCGGGGTCTCGATGGAGACAATCGGAGAGGTTGTCGCGCTCACTTCCCCTAGATTAACCCAATGCCCGGCGTTCAGACGCGCCAGTGGTCCGCGCGCCAGTTCTTGATGGATTCCTTGATCTGCTTGCGATTCCAATTGCTGGCCAGCGCCTGGGCCGCCAGACCCGCGACCTCTCCGTCGGAGGCAAACCGCAGCCCGATCAACTGGTCTTCAGTCAAATCGTTGATCCTGCCCTGCAGCGCCGGAGCCAATTCCTTCAGCCGCAACCTTTCCTCCAGGCGAATCAGGCGGTCCTGCACCTTCAGCGCGTAGATGCGGATCTTGAAGGTGGCGACCAGGGCCCACAGGGCCACCAGGATGTGCGCCGCATTCATCCAACTGGGGTTACGGATGCATTGGACCACTGTGCCGATCACCAGAAACAGTGCGACCGGCGCCAGGAAGAAATGAAACGACGGATCGAACTTCGCGTGATTCTTGTAGCTTTGTGGTTGGGCCATGAAGCATATGTTACTCTACCGCCGTTTCACCCGCGTGTAGAAGGGCAACGGGCCGGCCGCTCGGCTAACATCACCGGCTGGTCAGCTAACATCAAAAGCAGTGTCTCAAACCTTTAAGCTCACCCTGGAATACGACGGTTCCAGATTCTCCGGCTGGCAGCAGCAGATCAACGCCCGCACCGTACAGGGCGAACTACTGGAGGCGTGCCGGGAAGTGTTGCGCGCTGAGTTGGACGTACAGGGCGCCGGCCGCACCGATTCCGGCGTGCACGCGCTGGGGCAGGTGGCGCACCTGAAGCTGAAGACTCCCACGCGCCTGTCCGAGGAACAGCTCCTGCGCGAGCTGAACGACCGTCTTCCTTCCAGCATCGCCATCGTGGAGCTGGTCTCCGCGCCGCCGCGCTTTCACGCCCGCCACGATGCCCTCTCGCGAGCCTACTTCTATCAGATTTCGACCCGCAAAAACGCCTTGGCCAAGCGTTATGTATGGTGGGTGAAGGAGCCTCTCGATCTACACTCCATGCAGCAGGCTGCGGCGCTGCTGGCCGGCCGGCACGACTTCGCCGCGTTTCGCGCGCCCGATCCTTCTAAACCCGGGGAATCGACTATAGTTGTGGTGGAGGCGGCGGAGGTCGGCGTAGACGGCCCCATGATCGTGTTTCGCATTGAAGCCTCGCACTTTTTGTGGAAGATGGTAAGACGCTTGGCGGGGACTCTCGTCAAAATCGGTAAGGGGGACGTGACGGTAGAGCAGGTCCATGTCTTGTTGAACGGGGCGCAGAAGGATGGCTCCGGCTCAGGCGCTTCGCCGATCCTCTCTTCCGATATAGCCACCTGGACCGCTCCGGCCTCGGGACTTTTTCTGGAGGGGATAAAATACCCGAAGAAGCACTAAACTGTAAAAAGTCTTCGTGCGATTTTGAACTCCTGGAAACGCGAATCGCCTCACCGCGCATCCAACAGCCTAGGAAACAAAAGATGAGAAAACTTCACCAGCCTTTTGGGCGTTCGATCCTGTCCGCGGCATTCGCCGCCTGCGCCCTGCTCAGCACCACGGCAGTTTTCGCGCAGGATTCCAGCGGCGATTCGCTTTTGAACGCCAGCTTCCGCTTCCGTTACCTGGCCATCGCCAACGAATCCACTAACGGTCAAGTCACCGCGGTCAGCGCCGAAGAAGGGGTGATCAGCTTCCAGGGCAACGGGACCTACACCATCACCGCGGGCAGCCAGTGGAACGATCCGCTGCAAAGCAACGGCGCGTTTCAATCCATCCCGGCGAACTTTTCCGGCACCTACTACCTCAGCCCCAGCGGCGTCGGCCTCCTGGAGGTGCCCGATCCGGATCCGAACCTGGACCTGGGCGGCGCGTATGTCAACATCACCTTCGCGCAGGGGGTAATCACCGGCTCCGGTACCGAAAATGGCATCAATGACTTTTTTGTCGCGATTGCGGCGGGAACTCCGCCCACCAACTCCACCTTCACCTCGCCATATTGGATCGGCAGTCTCGATTTGGCCGCGGCCAGCGACCTGGATGTGAAAAACTCGCTGTTTGAGATTACTCCTAATGGATCCGGCAGTCTCGGCGCTCTCAGCATCATGGGTTGGGCCAACAGCAATAGCGGCACGGAGATGACGCAAACCGTGAGCGGCGCCACGTATAGCTTTGGCAGCGACGGCAACGCCCAGTTCTCGATTCCCACTCCCACACCCTCGGTCCCGACCACTCAGGTTCTGGTGTCGGGAAGCCGCACCGTGTACGAATCGAGCGATGGCAACTTTCTGCTGGGTTGGACGCCCAACGGCTACGACATTCTGTTCGGCGTAAAGGCGCTGCCAAGCTCGGTCAACGGCGCCGACAGGCTCTATTCCGGCGTGTACTTCCAAAGCGGATTCGGCGACAACCCCACCGTGGGTGGTACCGAAAACTGCGGCCCGGACTCCTTCTGGGGCTCTTTGTATGCGGACGGTAATGAGGATGAATGGATGCACCAGCGTCTTCTGTGGGCCTGCGCGAATTACGAAGGTCAATATGGACCCCTTGCCTACGACCTGGAGACCTGGGATGAAACGGCCATCAACCCGTCCGGACAAACGCTCCCTGATGGATCCCCGCTGTTCAATGGCGCCGGGGTCGATTCGCCGTTGGGCTTCGTAACCGGCGGGAGCGCCTACGCCTTCGGAGATGCGGGCGGCGGCTGCGCGTCCGGAGCGACGCTGGCCTGCGCTTTCGTGGCGATTTCCAATACTCCCAGCATTTTCAACCTCACCATCGGAGTACACGCGCCCAATTACACCTCGCCCGGAGGAATCTGGCTGGATCCCGTTGGCGTGTACAACGCAGCCAGCATCCAGCCCATCACCGCCAGCGTCGCGCCCGGCGAGTACATCACTCTGTACGGTTCGTTCGGCAGCAACCTACCGGCCCCGGGAGCAGGCTTGACTTCCCCGGCCGGCCAGCCCTTCTCCACCCAACTGGGGCCCCTGCAGGTCTTCATCAATGGTCAGGCTGCGCCCATCCACTACGCCGACCAGAACCAGATCAACGTCATCGCCCCGTTTGAACTGGCTGCCGCCACTCCCTACGATGAAAACACGGGCACTGGCTCGATTACGGCCGAGGTCTCGGTTGAAAACGGCACCTCAGTTTCGAATTCCATCTCCGTGCTCCTGCTCACCGACGCCAATTCAGGAGTCTGGGCCTGCGGCATCGGCTGCACCGGCCAACCGAGTGGCATCGGCAACGCGATTGCCGAGCATGGGGATGGCTCCCTGGTATGCGATCCGTCTGCCGACGCCTGCACCAGTACGCCGGCGCAGCCGAACGAGGAGATCGTGCTCGGCCTGGGCGGCATGGGAACCGTCACGCCGCAGATCGGCGACGGCGCTATCCCAGCCCCTAGCGCCAGCAGTTGCGTCGACGACTTCACCAACGAATACCTGAACGTCTACTTCCAGGATTACGACAACGGCGTCTACTACCAGCCCGCAACGGTCGATTACGCCTGCACCTACGCCGGCTTCCCCGGCGAATATCAGATGAATATCACGGTTCCCGCTACGGTAGGTCCCGGAGACGACATCTACCTGGAAATCATCACGCCCTATGCCGACGACGTACAGGTAGCGATTCCGGTGGGCGGCAGCGCGAATTCGGCTGTTAAATCGGCTTTATCCAGAAAGTCAGCCCCGCCGGTCCAGAGTCTGTTTTCGCGTCCCGCCCGGATGCGTCCGCCGCACGCCATGCTTTCGAAGCAGCAGGTTCCGACAAAGCTTTCGCCGAAGCGGCAGATCCGGCCGGTTATTCCGTCTCAGACCCCGGCTGCTCCGTTTCAAACAAAGCCGCAGCAGTAGAAGACCCGGGGCGGCAGATGCCCCGCTTGCTGGAGCGGATGAACTCAACCAGGTGCCGGGCGTGCGGACCCGGAATCTCGAGTTCGATCCGTTCCAGCGCATCCTTCAGCTTGAGCTTGGACCGGTACAGAATCCGGTACGCGTTCTTGATCGCCTGAATCTCGGCGGCGCTAAATCCGGCTCGTTTCAAGCCCACGCGATTCAGCCCTTTCGCCTCCACTCGATCTCCCTCGTACAGGAAAAACGGCGGGAGATCGGTGTTGACGCCGGCGTTGCCGCCCACCATCGCCAGCCGCCCGATCCGGCAATACTGGTGAACTCCGACGCCGCCGGAGATGAACGCCTCGTCCTCCACCACCACATTTCCCGCCACCAGGGAGCAGCTCGCGATCACCGTGCGATTCCCGATCCGGCAATTGTGCGCAATGTGGCCGGAGGTCATGATGTAATTGCCGTCCCCGATCACGGTCTCCGATTCCGGCGCGGTTCCGCGTGAGATGGTGTAGTGCTCGCGAATGGTGTTCCCGTTGCCGATGCGCAGGTAGCTCCGCGCACCCGCGAAAGCCTTGTCAAGAGGATCGGTCCCCAGCACGGTGGAAGCCGAGATCGTATTGCGCTCCCCCAGCGTGGTCCAACGTTTCACGTAAACATACGGTTCGATCACCGTCCCCGCGCCGATGATCACGTCCTGCTCCACGATGGCGAATTCGCCCACCTGAACTCCGGCTCCGATCACAGCATCGGGATGGACGCGCGCGGTCGGCGCGATGCGGGCGGAGGAGTCTATTGGCATCAGACGGTCTGCATCAGAACGAAGGCGCGCTCAGGATATCAGCTCTAGCACGCCGAACAGGACCAGCCACAGCACGCCCAGGAAGTGCCAGTAGTAGGTGACCATGTCCACCAGCTCCCTGCGCGGGTTCTTGCGTAGCAGCAGCACCAGCAGCGCGCCCAGCCCGCCCACCAGGTGCAAGGCGTGGAGTCCGGTGAACAAATAGAAGAAGGAGCTGTGAGGGTTCTGTGAAAGGTACGCCCCGGCACGCACCAACTGGCGCCAGGCGGTCAGTTGCGACGCCAGAAACGCCGCTCCCAGGCATCCCGTCGCCAGAAACAGGTGCGAGGCATCGCGATACTCACCGCGCCCGAACCTCCGGCGCCCTAGCTCGAACACCACGCTGCTGGCCAGGATGACCACCGTGGAAAGCCACAGCGTAGGCGGCAGCATGATCGGATCCCAGAAAGGAGCCGTACGGGAGCGCCACACGTAGGCGATGATCAGCGCCGTGAAGAAAGCGAAAATCGAGACGCAGATAGAGAGCAGACTGATGCGGTATAAGCCTGGGGGCGCTTTCTTGGGGTCTTCGAGCGAGGAGGGAAGAACCACCACGCCAGCGGTCCGCTCTGCACGATCGCTTACCAGCCGGCCCATGCCTTCATTCTACGCTGTTCCGGAAGCCCCGTACCCGTCTGTCCTAAGCTGCATTGATTCGTACCGCGTCGATTCAGAACTGGGGCAGGCATATCCCGAAAAAAAGTAAACAAGGGGCCTCGAACATTTTCGTGATAAAATGTTTTGCGAACTTGCGAGACAGTTATCAACAGGACGTTTTTCGAGCGTTTTCCACAGATGCTTCCCTTGTAGCATCTGCGCCTTAGAGCTACAGTGGTGTTGAAATACTGTGGATAAAACGCAGCATGCGAGAATGTCGAGCCCCTTCCGGCCTACAGTACCGAAGAGAATCATGAATACAGAGAAGGTGCTTGTCGTCCCTACGAGATGCCTATGGGATCGCGTGACATACACGGACAAGGGCCTGATTACGGACGGTCTTGAGCAACTCGCCTCGGTGGTCGCTACTTGCGGCAGCTTTGTGAGTAGAGCAGCCGCCGAGACGGACCCGAGCTACAAGCAGATCATCCCATATGCCGTAGTGTCTCACTCCGGGGCCTATTTCTTGCTGCGCCGAAAGAGTGCGCAGAGCGAACAGCGACTGCATGACAAGCTGTCCATTGGTATTGGGGGGCACATCAATCCATCTGAAGGCGTAGCAGCGGAGGACCTGATTCAAGACGGCCTCACCCGCGAGGTCAACGAGGAACTTCACATTGCTCCAGGGTATCGAGAGCGCCTTATCGGGCTGATCAACGACGATACGACGGAAGTGGGTCGTGTTCATCTGGGAGTCCTCTTCGAGATCGAAGCTGCTTCACCTGAAGTGACGGTTCGAGAGACCTACAAGATGGATGGAGATTGGGCTCTTCTAGGGCGCTTAAGCGACAGCTACGACAGACTGGAAACATGGTCCCAGATCGTATACGATTCCTTTCTGCGCAACCGGCTTCGACGTGAACGTACCGGAACCGCTGGATAATCCGCATACGCGACATCTGTGCTTTGCGGTGTGCCTTCAGATAGTGGCAAGGGAGACCGCAGGGCTAGAAGTTGATCCTATAGCGATCGCTAATCATCTTGGCGTAACGCTGCCCGTCGGAAGTGATCCCTCAGCACTGGCTGACAGTGGCGTGACATCAGTTCGCTTTGACGCAGACGCGGACTCGGGGGGGGATTGCCCCAGTGGTCTCGACGCTAAATGCAGCCCTACAGGCCATGGCGGTCCCACTGGAGTGCAGCTTTGAGGCGATTTCTAGGTTTGAGGATTGGGAGTTTGAGAGTCGGCTCAAGGAGCTTGCGGAATCAAGCCGCCTCCCCATTGTCGGGTTTGACTACAACGCCCTCTTTGGGGAACTGGTTCAGGCTGGTCAGGGGCACTGCGCCATTGTCTACCGCGTGCCGCCGATCAATGGCTCGGGTGTCGAGATCGACATTTACGATCCCGGGCCCGACCGAGCCGGACTCAAGAGCGTCGATTCGTACTCGCTCTATCGGGCCTGCCGAAGGAGGCACGGTGGAATCTGGGTGGTCGATCACTCGCCGGCATAGGCCGCAGTGTGGCAGGACCACGCCATAGTGCGCGGCAACTCAAAATTGTCTCTCAACGCACTTCAGGGCGATGCGCGCCCTCGGGGTCTTTGCAGCTTGTAGCGCCGCGCCACCGCAACCGACATACGGCCGAGCAGCGAGGCCGGCATCAGCTTCGCTGCCGCCACCACCAGCTTGTAAGGCCATCCCGGAACCACGATCAACTGCCGCCGGTCGAACCCGCGCAAGGACTCCTCCACGACGAATTCCGCGGTCATCCACAGCCAGGAGGGAATCCGGCCGCGGTCCATTCCGACCACGTCGTGAAACTCCGAGAGCGTGTAGCCGGGGCACAGTGCTTGCACCGTCACCGGCGACGCTTTCGCTGCCAGTTCCACGGCCAGCCCCTCGGTGAACATATTCATCCACGCCTTGCTGGCGCAGTAGCTGACATTCTGCGGTCCGACGAGGAACGCCGCCACCGAGGACACATTAATGACTCCGGTCCCGGCCACGCCGCGCGGCACCAGATTGGCCAGCGCGGCGTGGGTCAGAACCGTGGTGGCCACCACATGCAGCTCCTGCATGGCTTCCTGGCCTGCCAGATCGGCCTCGAAAAAATTTCCCATGGTGCCGAAGCCGGCATTGTTCACCAGGATGCCCAAATCCGGAGCCTCGCGAATGCGCGCGGCAACGCGGTCGCGATCCGCGGCCCTGGTCAGGTCGGCGACGACATAGTCCGCAGTCACATGGTGCAGGTCCCGCAACTCGCTCGTGATGGCTCGCAAGCGGTCCTCGCGCCGGGCGACCAGGAGCAGGTTCGCTCCCCGCCGTGCCAGCTTGCGCGCGAACATCGTGCCGATGCCGCTGGAGGCTCCGGTGATCACCGCCAGCAAGGTGTCTAGTCCGCTCCTTCCTTGACTGCTTCGGCATTAACTGCCTTGGCTTGGTCGAAACGACAGCCGCGCGCCGCCCACTCCGCTCCGGCCAGCACGATCATAGAGGAGAAAAACGCCAGGAAAATCAGCGTCGCCGAGTAGCGGAACACGCCGTATTCGTGCTGCAGCTTCAAGTCGAACCACGGCCACACCAGCGCGATCACGAACTTCAATGCCTCCAGCAGCAGCCCCGCGCCGATGGCCGCCGGGATCACTCGTTTCAACGGAGGCTTTCCGTTGGGCAGAAAACGGTACACCAGGAACAGGATCAGGGCCGTCATCGGCACCGCCGAAAGCTTCAGAAAAAATCCGGAGACCATGCGCTCCACGATATTGCCGGTCAGCGACCGGCTGTTCAGAGCCGTCAGCCACAGAGAGAACAGCTCCAGGCCTCCGCAGGCGAAGATCAGCGCCAGGCTCACCATCTGATTGCGCACGAAGCTGCGGTTCTTGGCGATGCCCCAGACCCGGTTCAGCGCGACCTCCAGCGGCTCAAAGATTCCGTTCGCCGTGAACAGCAACAAAAACAGCGAGATGAATTCCGGCGACCGCTGCTGCGGCAGGATCAGAAGATTGCGTTGCAGAAAATCGCTGAAGACCTCTGGAAAATAGTCGTGCAGCGCGAAGTTGATGGCGGAGGCGACCGTCTTGGGGTCGAACAGGACACGCGAAAGCGTGACGCAGACAATCAGGAAGGGAAAGAACGACAACAGCACGTTGGCCGCGATGGAAAACGCGTAGACGTGCACCTCGGTCTCCATCCAGTATTGGAACGTCGGCACAAGGCCGCGGAAGAATTTGGTGAGCGGGCCGTCGTATTGCGGCAGCCCCAACTGCAAGTCAGGCATCGCGGACTCATGCCTTTTTGATCACGCGTATCAGCGCGATCAGTAGAATCGCGCCCACGGTGGCGCTAAAGATGGACTCGATCAGACCGAAGGTCCCGAAGATTTCTCCTCCGATCATCGCGCCAATGATGCCGACTACCAGATCGCCGAGGATGCCGTATCCGCTGCCTTTCATGATTTTTCCGGCCAGCCATCCCGCGATCAAGCCTACGATCAGAAACCAGAGCAAATCCATGTGGCCGCTCCTCTCCGAATCACTTTCAATATAGAAAGGATTTGAGTATAGCTGAAGCGCCTACCAGGTTGCGGAAAAAGCCTGTGCCGGCTCCGCTCCCTTTGGTCGCGGCTCCGTAAGTGACTGTGAACAGGCAGCGCCGATTCTGAGCCGCGCCCAGAGGAAGCGGTGTTTTCGAGTTTTTCCGCAACCGGCTGCAGTCTTGGTTAGACTGAAGGCAGCCCGTGCAGATTCTACTTCTATCGACCTATGAGCTGGGGCATCAGCCGTTCGGGCTGGCGTCGCCCGCGGCTTGGCTCACTCGCGCCGGGCACCAGGTCACCTGCGCCGATCTCGCCATCGAGTCTTTGCCGGAGGATGCCGCCCGCACGGCCGATTGGGTCGCGTTCTACCTGCCCATGCACACCGCCACTCGTCTGGCCATGCCGGTCATCGAACGCGTCCGGAAGCTGAACCCGCAGGCGCGCCTGGCCTGCTACGGATTGTACGCGCCTATCAACGCGGATCTGCTGCGCGGCCTGGGCGTGGAATCGATTGCCGGAGGCGAGTTCGAATCCAGCCTGGTGCGCCTGGTTGCAGGCGAGACCGCGCCTCCGGTTTCGCTTGAGCGCCAGAAATTCGTGACGCCGGAGCGCGGCTCTTTGCCGGAGCTCTCGCGCTACGCCAAACTTCGCGACAACTCCGGCGCCAAGCTGGTGGCCTACACCGAAGCCAGCCGCGGCTGCAAACACGTCTGCCGTCATTGCCCGGTGACGCCGGTTTATAACGGGGCATTTCGAGTCGTCGGGCGCGACGTCGTTTCGGCCGATATCCGCCAGCAAATCGCGATGGGCGCCGGCCACGTCACCTTCGGCGATCCCGATTTCTTCAACGGCCCCACCCACGCCATGGCCATCGTGGAAGCGCTGCACGCCGAATTTCCCGCCGTCACCTACGATGCCACCATCAAGATCGAGCATCTGCTCAAGCATCGTGACCTGCTGCCGGCGCTCAAACACACCGGATGCCTGTTCGTCACCAGCGCCGTCGAATCGCTGGATGACGCGGTGCTGGCCAAGCTCGAAAAGAACCATACCCGGCGCGATTTTGAAGAGGCCGTCTCCCACATGCGAGCCCTCGGTCTGGCGCTGCAGCCCACCTTCATCGCGTTCACCCCTTGGACCACGCTCGACAGCTACGGCGAACTGCTGCGGACGCTGGCTGCGCTCGACTTGGTCGAGCAGGTTTCCCCTTTGCAACTCGCGCTGCGGCTGCTGATCACCGCGGGCTCACGCTTGCTGGAGCTCGAGGAAATCCGCCAGGTTGCCGGACAGTTCGACTCCAAGGCTCTGGTGTACCCGTGGAAACATTCGAACCCGGAGATGGATGCGCTGGCAACTCGCGTGTTCCGCCTGGTGAGCGAGCAACTCGCGCGCAAGCAGCCCCGTGCGGAAATCTTCAACGCGGTTTGTCAGCTTGCCGGGGTGGAAGGCGCCGCGGTGCAATCAAAAGGCGTGGAAACGCCGTTCGTGGATGAGCCGTGGTATTGTTGCGCGGAGCCGTTGCCGGTGTAAGCATGCGGATTCTACTGGTCGCTGCCAAGACGGGCTACCAGGTGCGGGAGTTCTTCGGCGCAGCCGAGCGTCTGGGCATCGACCTGGTCCTCGCCACAGATCGTTGCCACATTCTGGAGGACCCCTGGGGGGATCGGGCGACCCCTCTGCGTTTTGAGACGGTTCCCGAAGATCGCGACATCGAATCTTTGCGCGCGCGCGGGCCCTTTTGTGGAGTGCTTGCCGTAGGCGACCGACCAGCCTTCCTCGCGGCGTACGTCGCGGAGCGCTTGGGCATAGCTTTCCATCCCAGCGCCGCCGTCACCGCGGCCAACGACAAATATCGCACTCGCGAGCGCTTTCGCGTGGTCGGGCTGAATGTGCCGCATTACGATCTCCTGCCGCCCGGCCAACTCCCGGCATGGAAATGCCCGTGTATGCTGAAGCCGCTCCATTTTTCGGCCAGCCGCGGCGTCATTCGCGCGGATACTCCCGAAGAATTCGTGGTCGCGGAGGCTCGCATTCGCAAAATGATTCCAGCGGATGAGCCGATTCTGGTGGAGGATTTCATTCCCGGCCGCGAGTTTGCCCTGGAGGGTCTGGTCACCGGCGGAAAGTTGCAAACTCTGGCGATCTTCGAGAAACCAGATCCTCTGGACGGACCGTTCTTTGAGGAGACCATTTACGTCACGCCCTCGCGCGAGAGCGCGGTAGTGCGGCGCTCGATCGAAGAGGCGGCGCAGGTTGCCATCGCCGCGTTGGGTCTGCGTTTCGGGCCGGTGCATGCGGAGATGCGCGTGAACTCCCAGGGCGTGTGGATGCTGGAGGCCGCAGCGCGGCCCATCGGCGGGCTCTGCTCCCGCGTGTTGCGCTTTTCGGACGGCACCGGAGACGACGCCGGATTGGAGGAGATCCTGCTGCGGCGCGCCTTGGGTCAAGATGTCTCCGCTGTGAGACTAGCGCCAGGCGCACACGGCGTGATGATGCTTCCAATCCCGCGCGCCGGGGTTTTTTCCGGAGCCGAGGGCGTGGACCAAGCCCGCGCCGTCAACGGGATCGAAGCGGTCGAAATCACCGCCAAGGAGGGCCAGTTCCTGCAGCCGTTACCGGAGGGCGCCAGCTACCTGGGCTTTCTTTTTGCGCGGTCTGGCGATGCGAATCGCGTCGAGGAGGCTTTGCGCCAGGCGCACGCCTGTCTGCATTTCCGGCTCGATCAGGCTTTACCGGTCGTTACTTGACGGCTGCGGTAAATTGAAACTAGCAAGGTGCTGCACTTACGCCAGTTGCTCGAAGACGAACAGAAGCCGGGACGGCTCGACCGGGCGGCTCTGGACCTTGCCACCATCCACTTTCCGGATCTGAATCCGGAGCCGGTTCTGGATCAGTTGAACGAGCTGGCCTCGCGCCTGGGCGATCGCCTGCGCAACTTCAACGACGGCCGGGATTTCGTCGAAGCGGCCCAACGCTTCCTGTTTGAAGAGCTGGGATTCCACGGCAACCAGGAGGATTTCTTCGATCCGCGCAACAGTTGTCTCAACCAGGTGCTGGAACGGCGCACCGGCCTGCCCATCACCCTTTCGGTGATGTACATGGAGATCGCACGGCGCTTGCAGATGCCGGTGTTCGGCATTGGCCTGCCACGCCACTTCGTACTGCAGTTCGACGACGGCAACTATAACGCCTATATCGATCCCTTCCACGGCGGGCGGGTGATCTCCGTGCGGGATTGCTTCGTCCTGGCGGGATCGGGCGACCCTTCGCTGCTGCAGCGCGTCAGCAAAAAACAGATCGTGGTGCGCATGTTGCAGAATCTGCATCGCGTCTATGTCCGCAACAAGGATTTCGAGCGCGCCGTGGCAACGCTGGATCTGATGATCGCCGGTGTGCCGGAGACGGCCGCCTGGTATCACGCGCGCGGCGTCCTGCTGATGGAAGTCAACCGCTGGCAGGCCGCGCGACGCGACTTTGAAACGTATCTCGCCATGAGCCCGGACGCCGCAGACCGCGACGTGGTGGTGCAGCAAATCCGCTGGCTCGCGCGGATGAACTAGCCGTGCTAATCTAGTTGATGCCGCACGTTGACACGCGGGGACGTAGTTCAGTTGGTTAGAACGCCGGCCTGTCACGTCGGAGGTCGCGGGTTCGAGCCCCGTCGTCCCCGCCATTCTTGTCTCGTGTTTTCTATCACTTAACTTTTCCCAGGGCCTTCCGCGGAATGTCTCACTCAACGTTGGTGTGCCTTTGGCGCTGGCTCGACAAAGCATTGCGCTGAAAACGAGCCCATGTAGTTTGGGTTCGCAGGGCAGGCTGTTCGCGGGGGCCTGACGCTACAGGTCGCTCCCGCGCGCGAATCGTCCATAATGTTGTCTATGCTGCGCTGGATGTTGCTGCTTGCCATCGCGCTCCCGGCTGCAAGCTCCGGCCCGGCATGTTTCGGCGCGGACCTGAACCTGCGGCTGCCGCCTGCCAAGACCTCGATCAATTTCGGCGGCCAGGCGGTGATCATCGCCGCGGACGCGGTCATTAGCGGACGTCCCAACTCGCTCGAAGACATTTTCCGGCTGCTGGTGACCGCGGACATGTCCGACCTGCAGGAGCACATGACCGCCATCCTCAAATCCGAGCTCGACACACAGGAGCCATGCGGCGACCGGCTTACAGTGGTCAACGCCGCGCTTAAGCCGGCAGCGCCCGCCGGCGCGCTCACCGCGACCATCCATTACGAGCGCTGGGTATGCGTGAAGATCATGGGCAAGGCGGTCAACAAGAAGCTGGTGGGCGGCGACGGAGACGTTCCGGTGAACCTGACGGCGTCGGTCCAGGACAACGATCTGAAGCTGATCGCGGCGGTGGGAACGATTGTGGCCCGAGGAGCGCTGGGAGAGATATTGCGCTCGGCTCCAGTGCGCGACCGGCTGCGAGAGAGAGTTGAACAGTCGATTGAGTCCGCCCTGCTGGGAGGGACCAACCTGAAGGCTATGCTGCCGGCGGGGATCGAGCGTGTCGCCACGATCGTAAGCGCGCGATTCGCCGACGCCGGCTCCGGGCGCCTGGCGTTCGAGCTGCGAGCCGATATCCGCATGCCCGCCGCGCAGATTCGCGCCATGCTGGCACACTAAGACGATGGCTCACGAACGTGCCGGCGCACGAATCCCAGCGATCAGGCGAACGCCCGCCCTTAGCACCGGACTCAGAAGGAACCAGAAGACGCGCGAGAGCCGCGCTCCTAAATAATCGCCCGCAGAACGGAGCCTGGATCGCGGAAGTCCATACCGCGATTGCTCGGCTGCCTCAAGGGCCGCGATCGGCCCGTTGCGGGCTGGCTAGCGGCGATATCCCCCGCCGCCGCGGCGCGATCCCCCACCACCGCCGCCCCGATCCTCCTTGGGACGGGCTTCATTGACGTTGATGGCGCGTCCGCCGAACTCGCGGCCGTTCAACTCGGCGATGGCTCGTTCGGCTTCGCCGTCGTTGTTCATTTCCACGAATCCAAACCCCCGGGGCTGGCCGGTTTCACGGTCGGTGATTAGATTCACCCGTTCCACGCTGCCATACGCCGCAAACAGAGACCGAACCTCATCCTCGGTAGTCCGAAAGCTGAGATTCCCAACAAATATATTCTTCATTTTCCTTTCCTTTGCGGCGCTGCATCGTGAACCGTCGGTCTATTGCCAGCCGCGCTCGCTTCCCCCCGCGGCAGCGGTTTTTTGAGCCGCAGCATGGAGATGGTTGTCCTTCATGGTAGGGAAGTATATCAAAAGAACCACGGGGGATAGGAGGCCATATTGTAAAAAGATATACACGGGCCTCCGGCGCCGGGTTCGCGGGTGATTACCCCGCGCGCGTGCACCGGCGCGAGGAATCCTGTTACCATGAAGTTTTCTTGGGAGCTGGATGGCGCCGCTGAATCTTGTCGCGATCTACCCTGGCTCTTTCGACCCCATTACCAACGGGCACCTGGACCTGATTTCGCGCGGCAGCCGGCTGGTGGGACGTCTGATTGTGGCGGTGCTGCGGAACGAGAGCAAACGCCCGTTGTTCAGCGTCCAGGAGCGGGTGGAGATGCTGCGGGAAGTGGTCGGGGGTTATTCCAACGTCGAAGTCGGATCCTTCGACGGACTGCTGGTGGACTACGCCGCGGCGTGCGGCGCAAACCTGATCATTCGCGGCATTCGAGCGATTTCCGATTACGAGCATGAGCTGCAGATGGCATTGATGAACCGGCGGCTGCGTCCGGAAATCGAGACGGCGTTTCTGATGTCGGGCGAGGCATATTCCTTCATCAGCTCACACCTGGTCAAGCAGGTAGTGTCGCTGGGAGGAAACGTATCGGGGCTGGTGCCGCCGGTGGTCGAACAGCGGCTGAAAGGGCGCTACGCGCTTCCGGGCGTCTAAGAGGATGTTGAAAACCGCTTGCTGGCGCGCGCGGCTCTGAAAGGGCTTCTGACCCGCGACCGCCAGGGAGCGGTTGAGATAGAGATTTCGAGGTCTTATGCAAACCGTACAAGAATTGGCGCAACGGATTTCGCTGATCAGCGAATCCTCCACGATGAAGGTGGCCGCCGAGGCCGACCGCTTGAGGCGCGAGGGAGTCGACGTAGTCGACTTCAGCGCGGGAGAGCCGGATTTTCCGACTCCGGATAACGTCAAGCGCGCGGCAATCCTGGCCATTGAGAAGAATTTCACCAAGTACACACCGGTCAGCGGGACCGTCGAGCTGAAGCAGGCCATCTGCGATCATCACAAGCGCCTGTACGGCACTTCTTACACCCTCAAAGAATGCATCGCCAACATGGGCGGCAAGCACGCCATCTTCAATCTGACCCAGGCGCTCATCGATCCCGGCGATGAAGTCATCATCCCGGTTCCTTATTGGGTGACCTATAAGGACGTGGTGAATTACGCCGGCGGCAAATGCGTCTTCGTCGAAACCGAGGAGGATAAGGGTTTCACGCTGCGCGCTTCTGACGTGGAACGCGCCATCACGCCCAAGACGCGCATGATCATTCTCAACTCGCCGTCCAATCCCAGCGGCGCAGTGTTCGATCACGGCGAGATGGAGCGCATCTTCCGGGTGGCCAAGGATAAGGGCATCTGGATCATGTCCGACGAGTGCTACGAGCGCTTTCTGTATTCGAGCGAACCATTCTCGCTGGCTGCTCTTCCGGGCGCCAAGGATACGGTAGTGGTGGCCGGGTCGCTTTCGAAGACCTACGCCATGACCGGCTGGCGCATGGGCTTCGTGCTGGGGCCGGCAGCGGTGGTTGCTGGAATCAACAAGCTGCAGAGCCACGCTACGTCGAACCCCACTTCCATCACACAGAAGGCGGCGATCGAGGCGCTGAATGGCCCGCAGGACTCGGTGGCGGCGATGCTCGCCGAGTACCGCCGGCGCCGGGACTACGTCATGGAGCGGTTGCGCAAGATGCCGGGCGTCAAGGCGCAGACTCCGCAGGGCGCTTTCTACGCGTACCCTAACGTCAGCGCGGCCTTCACCGGCGAGATCTCCAACGCCTTCCAGTTCTCCGAAAAACTGCTGGCCGAGGAGTATGTCGCGCTGGTGCCGGGCGAAGCTTTCGGAACCACCGATCACATCCGCATCTCCTACGCCACTTCGATGAAGGAGCTGGAGCGCGGGCTGGACCGGCTGCAGAAGTTCATCACGGCTCGGGTCTAGTGGCTTGTCTCAGCGAGTCCTCTAGCATGCGCCCAACCGCTTCCTTCGGTCGCGGCTCTGTATCGAAGGCGTTCCGAGCCGCGACCGCTAGCGAGCGGTATACGCGAGAGTACTAGATGCCGATCGAGCCACTGACGCCCCGCTTCCTCGAGAAGGTCTGGGGATCCGAGCGCCTGGAGCCGTGGTTTCCGGATAGCCAAAACAAAATCGGCGAGGTTTGGTTTGAAGGGCCCGGCTCCCTGGAACTGCCGGTTTTGGTGAAGTTCCTGTTCACCTCCGGCAAGCTGTCGGTGCAGGTGCATCCGGACGACGTCTATGCCGGAAAGCACCACGATAGCCGCGGTAAAACCGAGATGTGGCACGTGCTGGCGGCCGCGCCGGACGCGCAGATTGCCGCGGGCCTGCGTGAGCCTGTCTCGGCCGAGCGCCTTCGCGCCGCCGCACAGTCCGGCGAAATCGAGGGTCTTCTGGACTGGCACGACGCCGCGCCTGGCGATACGTTCTTTATTCCCGCCGGTACGGTGCACGCCATCGGTTCCGGGCTGGTGCTGTGCGAGATCCAGCAGCGCTCCGACATCACCTATCGCCTGTACGATTACGGGCGTCCCCGCGAGCTGCACATTGACCGGTCCCTGGCGGTTGCGCGGCTGGGCCCGCACTCCGCGCGCGTGGAAGCTCGCATGGAGGCCGGCGGAGCGCACCTGGTCTCCTGCGACTATTTCACCGTAGGCAAACACACCATTGCCGGATCCGGCGAATGGGCCCTCCCGGTAGGGAGCTTCACGCTGCTGATCGTGGTTCAAGGCGCTGCGGTCCTGGACGGAAATCCGGTTCGTGCGGGCCAGGTTTGGTACGCGCCTTCCGGTACTGCCCGCATTGGGGTGAACGGCGATTGCACCCTTTTGTGGGCATCTGCCCCGTAACCTCAAGGTTTTCTTCAAATCCGTAAGGCCTTACAATACTTTTCTCTGCGGCCTTAGTACGGTTTTTTCGCTCCTCGCCCGATCTATGCAATTGAGCCAGGATTTCCTGGGACAAGGGGAAGAGCATGAAAGGACTTTGCACGATCGCGCTGCTTACCGCGATAGTGGCCGGTCAGGCCGCGGTGGGCCAGACCATTGATGGAGATGTTGTCGGCACGGTATTCGACAAGACCGGAGCGGCGGTGTCGAACGCCGCCGTCAGCCTGGAGAACATCGCTACGGGAGTCAGGAGTGCGGCGCAAACAGGCGCGAAGGGAAGCTACCGTTTCGATAACGTCCCGGTTGGGGTTTATACCCTTACGGCGCAGGCCGCCGGTTTTGCCGTGACTTCCATTAAGAACGTCCAGGTGGAACTGAATAAGACCACAACGGTGAACGCCACCGTCGAGCCGGCTTCCGTGAAGACGGATGTCAGCGTGGTGGATGCGCCTGTGCTGCTGGACACGACCACGGCGCAGATCGCCTCTACGTACACCTCGCGCGAGGCCGAGGAGCTCGCCATCGCGACCAACGCCGGCAACGGCGCTCTCAATCTTTCCCTGCTCAGCGGCGGCGTAGCCAGCTCCGGAGGCATCGGCGCGGGAGCTGGGCCGGCGGTGGGCGGGCAACGCCCGCGCTCGAACAGCTTCACCATCGAAGGCGCCGACGATAATCGCAGGGACAACACCGGCCCCACCACCAACGCGCCCAACGAAGCGGTGGCGGAGTTCACTCTGCTGCAGAACCAGTACAGCGCGGAGTTCGGTCACTCCGGCGGCGGCCAATTCAACACCGTGCTCAAGAACGGCACCAACGATCTGCATGGCTCCCTGTTCGAATACCTGCTCAACCGGCATCTGAACGCAGTAGATCAGTCAGTAGCGCGGCAGGGCGTTCTCTCCAACCCGCGTTATGACAACAACCGCATGGGCGGAGACGTCGGCGGCCCGATCCGCAAGAACAAACTCTTCTACTACGGACTGTTCGAGTTCAACCCGGTGGGTTACGCAAGCACGACTTCGCAGGGCCTCGACGCGCCGACGGCGGCCGGTTACCAGATGCTGAACAGCATGCCCAGCCTCTCGCAGACCAACCTGGGCATTCTCGAAAAATACTTGCCTGCCGCACCGGTGGCTAATGCCGGCACTACGCCGGTGGGAGGTCAAAATATTCCGCTGGGCCTCACGCCCATCATCTCGCCCAGCTATTACAACTTTTACAATTGGGTCGGCACGCTCGACTACACGCTCTCCAGCTCGGATCAATTTCGCTGGCGCTACGTGGCCAGCCGCTATTCCAGGCTCGATTCCACCGCGGCTCTTCCGGAGTTCTGGACGCCGGCGCTGACCACCAATGAGCTGACCTCGCTCTCTGAGTTCCACACGTTTACTCCGCACCTGCTGAATGAAGTGCGCTTGGCCTACAGCCGCTTCGACAACAACACGCCCTCTACCAACGTGCAGTACCCGGGCTTGAGCCAGTTCCCCAATATCGCGATTTGGGACGATCTGGGCGTACAGATCGGCCCGGACGCCAATGCTCCGCAGACCACCGCGCAGAACTCGTATCAACTGGTCGACAACATCACCTGGGTCAAGGGCCGGCACGAGCTGAAATTCGGCGTCGATTTACGAGATCAGCTCTTCGCCAGCACCTTCATCCAGTATTCACGCGGCGACTACGAATACTTGACCATGGCTCCGTTCCTGCAGGATACGACGCCTAACTATGTGGTGCGGCGCTCCGTCGGGAATCAGCCCTATTCGGGCGACGGCAACTCCTACTACGCGTTCTTCAACGACAACTGGAGAGTCACCAATAATCTCAGCTTGAACCTGGGCCTGCGCTATGAATACACCGGCGTGTCCCAGTCCATGAAGGATTTTGCGCTGGAGAGCCAGGCCAGCGTGCCCGGCGTGATCGGCTTCTTCGCCCCGCAGGCGCAGAAACTGAACTTTGCGCCGCGCTTCGGATTTGCGTACTCGCCCGGCCACAATGCCAGCACCGTCTTCCGCGGGGGTTTCGCCCTTGCCTACGATCCCATCTTCGACAACATCGGAGAGAATGTACGGCCGCCGGGGGATTCGTCCCTGGTCCAAACCTACCCCAGTGTTTCGAACTTCCTGGGCAACGGGGGCATCACCACTCCCGCACTTCCCGCGAATGCAACGCTGGCCCAGATCCGCGCGCTTTCGACCGGATGGCTGCCCAACCAGGAGCTAGGCTACGCGATGAACTGGAGCCTGGGCGTCCAGCACGAGTTCGCTCATGACTGGGTTCTCGAGGTGCGCGACGTCGGCAGCAAAGGCGTGCACCTGATCGAACAGACCGAGCTCAACCGCAATGCCATCGTGACGCCGGACCTGTATCTGCCCACCTTCGAGCAGGCGCCTTCGCAAGCGGTGCTGAACAGCCTCCCGGTGACGCTCACGCAATTGAAGGCGTTGGTGCCTACCAACAATCCTCTGGCTCCCTACGGATTCACCAACACCATCACCTCGTACCAGCCTCTGGGCAACTCGATTTACAACGGCGCCGCGACCGAGCTGCGCAAGCGCTTCTCGCACAACCTGCAGTTCCTGGGCGCTTACACCTGGAGCCACCTTCGCGACGACGCCACCGCCGAGACCAACACCACGGCTCTGACACCGCGCCGGCCGCAGGATTTCGGCAATCTGAAGTCGGAGTGGGGCAATTCGGGGCTGGACCATGCCAATCGCGGAACGGCAACCTGGATCTATACGGCGCCGTGGTTCAGCCACGCGCAGAACGGATTCCTGCGTGAGGCGCTGGGCGGCTATCAACTGACCGGCAGCTATATCGTCGAGTCCGGGGAGCTGGTGACGCCTCAGGGCGGGATCGATGCCAACCTCAACAGCGATACGGTTTCGGATCGCACCATCATTAACCCGAACGGCGGCGTTCCCAACACCGGAAGCGGCGTGACCGCGTTGAAGAACAGCTCCGGCGGGACGGTCGCCTATCTGGCGACCAATCCCAACGCGGAATACATTACCGCCGCGGCGGGAGCGCTGGCCGACGCCGGGCGCAATACGCTGGCCACACCGCGCATCAATAACTGGGACCTCAGCGTGTCCAAGATGTTCTCTTTCCGCGAGCGCTACAGCCTGCAATTCCGCGCCGACTTCTTCAACGCCTTCAATCACCCGCAATACACCGCCGGACTGCTGGATGACATCAGCACAACGAACCGCTCAAGCACGGTGCTGCCGACCACCTATCTGGTCCCCAGCAACCCTCTGTTTGCGCAATGGAACCAGGTGTTCAGCAGCAACTCACGCTACATTCAGATGGGCGTGAAGCTCCGCTTCTGATTCCGCGCCGGACAACGGCTATTCGTACCTCAGGGCCACCAGCGGGTCGACCCGGGTCGCTCGCAGGGCCGGGAGCAGGCACGCGGCGACGGAGACGAGCGCGAGCACAGCGGCGACGGCAGCCAGCGTCAGGGGATCGCGGGCGCCGACGCCGAACAGGAGCGTCGAGAGCAGGCGGGTCACGGCGAGCGAACCGGCGATGCCCAGAACGAGTCCGATCAGCATCAGGGTGAGACCGTTCACCAGGACCATGCGTAGCAGGTTTCCGGTGCTGGCGCCGAGGGCGGCGCGAATGCCGATCTCATGCGTGCGCTGCACGACGGAGTAGGAGATGACTCCGTAGATTCCGATAGCGGCCAGCACCAGCGCGAGGCCGGCGAAGACGGCAAGCAGCATAGTTTCGAGATGATCCGGGCCGAGCGATGCTTCTTTAACCTGATCGAGAGTGCGGACATTGCTGAGGGCCTGATCCTTGTTGACGCCGTCGATGGCGACGCGAATCGATTTTTCGAGCGCGGTGGGCGCAAGATTTCCGCGGACGACCAGGCCGACGCCGTAGGCGGGGCTTTGCTGGTTTGACATATAGAAGCCGGCGCTGGTGACGTCATCCAGGCTGCTGATTTTTTCATCGGCGATGACGCCGACGATTTCCCAGGGAATCTCGGGACCCAGCGCGGTCTGGCCGGGCACAATCTGCTGGATGCGGACGCGCTGGCCGATGGGGTTCTGGCTGGGGAAATATTTCTTGGCGAAGGTTTCGTTGATGACGGTGACAGGCGGCGCTCCTTGGACGTCGTGCTCGTTCAAGACCCGGCCTTGTCTAAGCTTGATCCCGAGGGCTGCGAAATACGAGGGGCTCACCATCTTGAAGAATCCGCCGGGCCGGTGGGCGCGGTCGAGCTCTGGCTGGCCGACGATCTGGAAGGGCATGCCATAGCCCCACCCCTGCAAGGGCAGCGCGGAGGCGACGGCGGCGTTGCGCACTCCGGGAACGGCTTCGATGGCGGCCTGAATCCCGCGCAGGTAGCGATTGAGCTGAGCGGGGTCGGGGTATTGGCTCTGCGCGAGAGGAAAATTCATGGTCAGGACGTTGGTGGAGTCGAAGCCGGGATCGACGTGCAGCAGGCTCGAAAAGCTGCGCAACAGCAGTCCGGAGCCGGCGAGTAGAACGAAGGCCAGCGCGATTTCGGCGACGACCAAACCGTCACGCAACCTTCGATTAGTCTTGCTGGAGGTGGAACTGCGTCCGCTTTCCTTCATCGCGCCGCCGAGATCGGGAGAGCTCGCTTGAAGCGCGGGGGCCATGCCGAAGAGGATGCCGGTGAGCAGCGAGATGGCGAGCGAAAACAGGAGCACGTGCAGATTGAGCTTCACGTCCGCCTCCGCGGGCAGCGTATTCGGTGGCACCAGCAGCTTAAGACCGGTCATGAAGGCGTAGCCAAAGCCGACGCCGAGAACTCCACCGGCGACGGACAGGATCACGTTCTCGGTGAGGAACTGGCGGATCAAGCGCCAGCGGCCAGCGCCGAGGGCGGCTCGTACGGCGACCTCGCGTTCGCGCGAGAGTCCGCGGGCCAGAGCAAGATTGGCGAGATTCGCGCAACCGATCAGCAGCACCATGCCGACCGCGCCCAGCATCGCGTAGAGCGCGGTGCGCAGGTTGTTATTTACCAGAGCCGCCGCAAGGGGCTGGATGTCCACGCCCCAGCCTTGGTTCGAATCCGGATAGGCTTGCGCGATGTTCGCGCCGACGGTGTCCATCTGCGCGCGGGCCTGTGCGAGGGTGACGCCGGGCTTCAGTTTGGCGAGGGCTACGAACCAATGGAAGTTGCGGGTCATGTTGGAAGGCTCGAACGCCAGCGGCTTCCAGAATTGCGCGAAGCCGCGATCATAGACGGTGCCTTCGGGCATGACGCCGATGACTTGGTAGGAGTCGTTATTGAGGTGAATGGTGCGGCTTAGGATGGAGGGATCCGATCCGAACTGGCTCTGCCACAGGGCGTGACTGAGGATGACGACTTTATCTTTCCCCAACTGGTCTTCATCCTCGCGGAAGGCGCGTCCCAGGATGGGCTTGATGCCGTGGATGTCGAAGAAATGGGGCGAGACGCGCGCGCCGTTCAACAGAGCCGGCTGGGCGACGCCGGTGAGGGTCGCTTGCCAGCCGGTTTGCGCGGCCATGTACTCGAAGACGGTGTTGTGCTTGACCCAGTCCAGATAATTCAGAGTGGAAATGCCGTTGGGCCCGCCGTCGGGGCGCTTTTCGAGCACGCGCACGATGCGGTCCGGGTCGGGATAGGGGAGCGGGTTGAGCAGGACGCCGTCGATGAAGCTGAAGATGGCGGTATTCGCGCCGATGCCCAAGGCCAGCGTGAGCAGCGCCACCAGCGTAAAGCCGGGGCTCCCGCGAAGGGTACGAATCGCATAGCGCAAGTCTTGAAGGAAGGGGGACATCCGTGAGCCTCTCTCCGTTGTACTACGGCTCCGGCAAGGAAAGGTTTCCGAAGACCGCGCGAAAATCCGGGTGGGACGAAAGTTGGCAGGGGGTGCCGAAAGCGCCTGCTGGCGCGGCTTGAGGCGGGTTCGGCTTGGGGGCCGATGGTATCCTGGACCGTAGTGGCTTCTCCGCTGAATTTCCACTTAGAACAATACGATGGCCCGCTGGACTTGTTGCTGGGTTTGATCCGCAAACAGCAGATCAACATCTACGACATCCCCATTGCGCGCATTACGCAGCAGTATCTCGAGTACATGCAGAAGGCCACCGAGATGAACGTTGAGCTGAGCTCGGAGTTCGTGCTGATGGCCGCAACGCTGATTCATATCAAGTCGCGCATGCTGTTGCCGCGCGATCCCGAACTGGAAAAGCTGCTGCCTGAGGAAGATCCGCGCACGGAACTGGTGGAGAAGCTGCTGGAGCGCGAGCGGTTCAAGAACGCCGCGGAGATGCTGCACGAAAAGCGGGTGATCGAAGAAGCGGTGTGGACCAACTCGCAGATGGCGCAGTTTCGCGCCGAGGCGGGCGATCCGGAGCTGGCGGTGACCGTCTTCGATCTGGTGAAGACGTTCCAGACCGTGCTCGACCGCTCCCGGAAGAGGCCCATTTACGAGGTCGGCACCGAAGAGGTGAGCGTGCCGGACATGATCCGGTATCTGCGCAAGGTTTTCGAGCGGGAAAATGAGGTCGCCGCCGAGGAGTTGTTCGAACGGCAGCGCACCCGCCGCGCCATGATCTGCCTGTTTCTGGCGGTGCTGGAGCTGGTGAAGATCCAGGCCCTGGGATTGACGCAGACCGGCCCTTTCGGCCAGATCGGATTGAAGCGGTTGAAGGGATTTGAAGCGGCGTTTTCGGCCACCGGGTCGATCGCCGCAGTTGAGGAAGGGTATCACTGATCGTGGAAGAACTGGAAACAACGCCACCCGCGGAGCCTGTGGAGGATGCCGAGCCGGTGGAAGATGCCGAACCGGCGGAGAACGCCCAGCCGTTGGAGGATGCCGAGCCTGTGGAAGACGCAGCGCCGGCGGAGGATGCTCCCGCCGCGGAGGCTGCAGGTGCAGAAGCTCTTGCTTTAGACGGCCCTGCTGCGGAAACGGAAGACGCCCGGATTGAAGACGACCGGCTGGAAGATGACCGGCTCGAAGACGAGAAGCTGAAGGCGGTCGTCGAGGCCATCGTGTATGTGACCGATGAACCGCTCTCCGCTCAGCAGATCGCCGCGGCGCTAGGTCATCCGCTCGACAAGATCCGGCGGCTTCTTGATACGTTGGTCGACGACTACGCGCGGCCGGAGCGCGGCCTGAGTATTCGTGAAGTTGCAGGCGGTTACAAGATGTCGACCAAGGCCGAGCATCACGAAGCGGTGCGAGCCTTCGTCAAGAAGCTGACGCCGCCGCTGAAGCTTTCCCTGGCCGCGCTGGAGACGCTGGCGGTGGTGGCCTACAAACAGCCGGTGACGGCTCCGGAGATCATGGACATTCGCGGCGTGCAGGGCGCCGGAGTGCTCAAGACTCTGCTCGACCGCAAGCTGATCAGCGAGGGCGGGCGAAAGAAGGTGGTCGGACAGCCGATCCTGTACAAGACCACTAAAGAATTCCTGGTGCAGTTCGGGCTGAGAGATTTGAGCGAGCTGCCCACCATCAAGGAGTTCGAGGAGCTGGGCCGGATGGAGATTGTTGAAGTGGAGCCTCCTGCTGCCCCGCAGCCGGAAACTCCCGCTGAGCCACCCGCGCAGGAGGAAGCTGTCGCGGAAGCGCCTGCTCCGGAAACCGCGACTTCCTAAAAATGCCCGAAGAGAGATTACAAAAAATCCTTTCGCAGGCCGGCATCGCCAGCCGCCGCAAAGCTGAGGAGCTGATCCAGCAAGGACGCGTCTCGGTGAACGGCGCGACGGTGGACACGCTGGGTTCGAAGGCGGATATCGAGACCGACCACATCAAGGTCGACGGGCGCTTGCTGCGCGCTCCCCAACGGCATGTCTATATCGCGCTGAACAAGCCCAAGGGCTGCGTGACCACGACCTCCGATCCGGAGGGTCGCGAGACGGTGATGCAACTGCTGCGCGGCATCAAGGGCCGGGTCTTTCCGGTGGGACGGCTCGATTACGCGAGCGAAGGCCTGCTGCTGTTCACCAATGACGGCGACTTCGCGCACAAGATCACGGCTCCGGACAGCAACCTCAAGAAAACCTACGTGGTGAAGGTGAACGGCGCGCTGACTGAGGACCAGGAACAACAGTTCCGCGACGGCGTCCCGCTGCATGGGCGCAAGACCTCGCCCGCCGAGCTGAAGCGCATCAAGCCGGGCGCCAATCCCTGGTATGAGGTGCGCATCACCGAGGGCCGGCAGAACCAGATCCGCATCATGTTCAAACATTTCGGACGCCTGGTGGAGAAACTGCGGCGGGTGAAGATCGGATTTCTGGAGCTGGACGTCGCCCCCGGCCGGTACCGCATGCTGACGTCGAAGGAAGTGGAGCGGTTCCGGAAAATACTCGGGCTCGCTGCAGACGTCAAGGCCGGCCCCGCCAAGGATTGAAGCCCGTCAATCGCTGGACTCGAAGTGCGCTCGCGGCAGGCCGGCCTGCGGCGAAGCCTTGCAATTCGAGGATCCGGCAGACCTCAGCCCCCGAGAGCGCCCGAAGCTCACCCAACGGGTACCTCGATTTGGGTGACGAAAACCTCGCCGTGAAGACGCCGGGCGATCTCGGTTTGATCTGCGGTCTCGAAGAAGAGGGTCAGCGCTTCGATCAAATTCCTTCGCGCGTCCTCGATTGACGAGCCCTGGCTGGCCGCATCGAGCTCCGGGCAAAGGGCGACGAATCCATCGTCTTCACGCTCGATGATCGCGGTGACACGCACC
This sequence comes from Bryobacterales bacterium, assembly GCA_963838455.1. Taxonomy (GTDB): domain Bacteria; phylum Acidobacteriota; class Terriglobia; order Bryobacterales; family Bryobacteraceae; genus Palsa-187. Next base: position 12,958 of record CAWISY010000033.1, on the reverse strand, counting down.
GGTTGCTTCATATTCCGAGTTTATTGCATGAGGCCGTGATTTGGGGCTTACGGTAACGCCCTTGGATCTTCAGGAAACCGCCGGGGCTTCCTGTGGCGTCAAGATCAGTGGTGGGAGAGAATGTTGAGAGCACCGAGTCTCCCAGCGTTCATCTTAAAGGAGCGTCACTCTATGAGAGCTTTGCCTACCAAGCTTTGGCTGGCCGGCGGCGCAGTGGCCGCGTTCGCATTCGTCGCGGTGATACACCTGAGCGCGCAGCAGCGCACGGTGGATGCCGCAGTCTTGAAGGCCGCGGGAACGGCCACCGACCCGATGGCGGACTCGTGGCTCAGCTACGGCCGGACGCAAGGGGAAACGCGCTACAGCCCGCTCAAACAGATCGACGCTTCGAATGCCGGTAAGCTCGGGCTGGCGTGGAGCTACGTGGTGGGCGCGGGCGGCGGCAACCAGGAAGGCACGCCGCTGGTGTGGAACAACACCATCTACGGCATCACCAGTTGGAGCGTGGTCTTCGCGGTGGATGCCCGAACCGGCAAGCAACTGTGGCGCTGGGATCCGGAAGTGAACCAGGGCATGGTTCGTCCCAAGCTGTGCTGCGGCATCGTCAATCGCGGCCTGGCGATTTCGAACGGCATGATCTTCGCGCCGGTGATCGACGGGCGCTTGACCGCGCTGGACGCTCGCACCGGCGAGGTCAAATGGGAAGCGCGCCTGGGCTATCCGCAGAACTGGGTCTCGGTTACGATGGCGCCGCGCGTGGCGGGAGACAAAGTGGTGATCGGAGTGGCCGGCGGCGACCATCCCGTGCGCGGATTCATCGACGCCTATGAGATCGCCACGGGCCATCGCGCGTGGCGCTTCTACACGGTTCCGGGAGATCCTTCCAAGGGCTTCGAAGACGACTCCCAGCGCGAGGCCGCCAAAACCTGGGGCGGCGATTTCTGGAAGGGCGGTGGCGGCGGAGCCATATGGGACGGCATGGCCTACGATCCGGACCTGAACCTGGTTTACGTCGGCACGGGCAATGCCGAGCCGTGGGTGGAAAAATTCCGCGGCATGAACAAAGGCAAGGACAATCTCTACACCTGCTCCATCCTGGCGATCGACGTGAGGACGGGCAAGCTGAAGTGGCACTACCAGGTGGTTCCCGAAGACAACTGGGATTATGACGCCGTGCAGCAGTTGATGCTGGCCGACCTCAACATCAAGGGGCGCACGCGCAAGGTGATCATGCAGGCTCCCAAAGACGGATTCTTTTACATTCTCGACCGAGCCACCGGTGAGCTGCTCTCGGCCGAGCCGTTCGTGCAGGTGAGCTGGGCCAAGGGCGTCGATCTGAAAACCGGGCGGCCGCAAGTGATTCCGGAAGCGTTCTACGACAAGACGCCCATCACCCTGTACCCGACTGCAGGCGGGGCGCACAACTGGTCGCCGATGTCCTACAATCCCGCGACCGGGCTGGTCTACATCCCAGCCACTTACGGCAACTGGACCTTCGTTGCCGGTGATGAAGTGGTCGCGCTGCAGACCGGGCATACCGGCCTAGGACAGGTGAGAGGAATACCCGTGGTGCCGCCAACGCATGGACCGGAGCCGCTCCAGGGAGCGCGGGGCCCGGAGCGCGGCGTGCTGGAGGCGTGGGATCCGGTGAACTCGAAGATCGCCTGGCGCGTGGCCGGCGGCGGCGGGATCGGCGGAGGCACGGTGACCACGGCGGGCAACCTGGTGTTCCAGGTGATCAACGACGGGCGCTTCCGCGCCTTGACCGCGGACAAGGGCGAGATCCTGTACGAGACCCAGACCAATCGCACCGGCATGGCGCCGCCCATCACATACGTGGTGGACGGCAAGCAGTATGTCGCCTTCATCGGCGGAATGGGCCGGCCCGCGCCAACGGTGGGACCGAACGATGCGAAGATCGACGGCGCACCGATGCTGTTTGTGTTTGAGGTGGGCGGCACGGCAGCGCTTCCGGCTCCGCCTCCTCCGCAAGCATCACCGTTTGGACCGCCGCCGGCGGCTGCTCCCAAGCCTGTGGCTCCCGAGGCTCCACATAATTGAGCCCCGCACAACTGACGCGCGTCCGCTCGGCCCAGAGGGCACTCCGGTCGCGGCTCTGTCAGCGCACTGATCTGTGACTAGACCGAGCCGATTCCTGCACGAATGTCCGCTCCCTGTGGTCGCGGCTCTGTAGGATGCTCCGAACAGTGTCACAGGTTGTCCCATCCGGTCCAACCGGAGGCAAGGCTGAGCCGCGACCGCGAGGGAGCGGCCTCTAAGCTCCCCGGAGGGTCGCAGGCTTACGATTCGAGTCCCGCAGGAAGAAGCCGATGAAGACTCCCAGTCCCAGGCCCATCAGCAAGCCGAAGACGCGCTCATCAAGATTGTTTGGGTTGGTCATCGGGATCCTTTCATCGTTGCTGCTCAAGTGAGCTGCTGAGTGAGCCACTTAGTGAATATGTCCGGTCCCAGAACGGCAGGGAGCCGATCGGAGTGCCGGAGATCACGATTTCGACGCGGGAGTTTTCCACCTCGCCACGGGGCCCCAGCGGGCGTGAATCGCCCAGGCCTTGGGCGCCGATCGACGCCTCGGGGAGCCCGTTGTTGGCCAACACGCGCCGGACCGTGAACGCGCGAGCTTCGGATTGGGGCTGCTTGGAAGCGCTATCGCTATAGCCTTCGACCATCACCCGCAAGCCGGGTTGAGCCGAGACGATGGCTGCGACGTGCGCGATCCGCTCCGCGGCCACTCCGTGCACGAATTCACCGCTGAAGCCGGAATCCGGGATGGTCACCACCAAGCCTCGCGGAGTGTCGGTGGAGGCCGCAACGCCGTTCAAATCTTCCAGCAGGCGGGTCCGCAGGGCCGATGCTCGCATCGCTTCAAGAGCAGGAGCGGATTGGGCTTGCTGCCGAGCCTGAGCGGCTTCCGTCTGGGCTTCCAGCAGAGCCGCCCGGTCCGCCTCCGCTTGCTTCTGAGCCGCATTGGCCTGCGCAATCGCGGCTTGCATCTGTTGCTGGGCTTGCTGGACCTTTGCTTCAGCGCTAGCCCGAGCCGCGTCGGCCTGGGCCTGCGTCTCCGCTGCAGATTGCTGCGCAAGAGCCGCTTGCTGGCGAGCCTGATTCGCGTCAACTTGCGCCGCGTTCAAGGCGGCTTGCTGACGGCGCTGGACAGCGATCAAGCGGGCGTCCTCGGCGGTCTCCGAAGCCTGGCGAGCCAGCTCGATCACGCTGTGCGATTCCTGCTTGGCGGCGTGCATCTGGCGGGCCTGGTCGAGCAGCGCCTGGGCGCGCGCGAATGTCTCCGGAGCATACTGCCCCGCTCCCGCCGCTCCGGCGATGCCCACCGCGTTCTCGGCCTGGTACAGCTCCGTGAGCGTTTCAAATTCGCGCGTCGATACCTTGGGCGTGTTGTTGAGCTCCGCCTTCAGGCCGCTGCTCAGGTCATAGGTGTATTGGCCGCGTGGCAGCAGCTCGTATTTGGCGTTGACGGTTTCAGTACTGCCCGCCGTGTCCGGGCGAAGCTGGTTTTCGAGGACGACTACGTCGCTCGGCTGGCGTACGGAGGAATAGGGCTCCGCGGTGACGATCATCGCGAACGCCTGCAAATCGGTGGTGACATGCAGATGGGCTTTGTTCCCGTGATCCGGAATGATCTCGCCGAGGTTATGCGGGCGGCCCTCCGGCGTGATGGCCCAAAGTACGTAGGTCAGATATTCGCGGCCGTACTCCTGCGAGGCTTTGAAATGCTCCAGGTTGGCGTCGATATCGGTGCGGCCCTGCTTGGATTCGACCAGCGCCGATCCCTTGCCTTCGGGCATGAGAACCGTTCCACGGAAGTCGATGGGCGTGGGTCCCTGGCGGTACAGATAGTTGACTGCCTTGATATTTCGTTGGACTACGGTCACATGATAAATGGGTGCATACCCCGGCTGCGGAGGCGGCGGTGGCGCGGGCGGCGGTGGCGCAAACGGCGCCTGCTGCCCAAAGATCGAGGCCGCAAGGACAACGGCTGCGGCGGCCAGTGAGGTTTTCATTTTCAACCCTCCCAGCCATGAGCTGCAGCAACTGGCGGTCCAGGCCTGCTAACGGATGCTAAGTGCTTGGCTGGGCTAAACCAAATCGAGCTCCGGCCGTATGATTTGCCCGGTCCGTAAGGTACAGTTAGGATTTAGCGCCGGTAAGAACTACGTTGTCTAACGCCGACTCTAGCGCCAAGTCTATCGCTAAGACGGAGTCCTCTCTCAACGCCCTGCCGCGCCCGCGCACCCAATCCCCGCCCCTGAGTACCCGGAGGAATTCGCGCTCGAATTGATTCGACCCGGTGTCCGGTTTTTGGTCGAGCAGCAAGCGCGCGTGCCGGTAGGCGTCTTCGGACTGGCGCTCCTCGCCTTGCGCCTCGCGAACAGCCACCACCGCACGCCAATAATCGGAGTCGCGGCGCAGCGAGTGATGCTTGGCCGCGGCGAATTTTTCGGCCCCGCTGAGCCACTCTGCCGCACGAGTGGCGTCGCCATCCAGGTACGCCATGTAGATCGCCATTTCGGCCGCGACGCCGGGAGTGGGGGCTCTGTCTGGAGCGGGAATGCGATGCAGGCTCGCCTCCAGATGTTCGCGGGCTTGCGGTAAGGCTCCGCGGTCTACCGCGCAGACCATTTGGATCAACTGCAGGACGCCTTCCTCCGGCGTCCCCACGCCGGCTCGCATGCCTTTGGCCAGAGTTCGCGGATCCAGATCGCGAGGGCCGGTGCGGGTGGAGGTGGTGATGCCCACCATTTTCAAGGCCTCGCGGAGATCGGCGAAGGGTCCGCCATGGAACAACTGAAGGAGAGCTGCTCCATCGGAAAATCCAGCGGCGAAGCGGAACGGGATCAGGTTCAGCACCGTGGTTACACCGGATATGGCGGCGATGACGGCGGGGACGGTCCACCAGCGCGCGTAGTGACTGCCGGGCATCGCCAGCAAGGCCACAAACGCGACCGCCGCAGTGACGAAGGACGCTGCCGGTCCGCCCGCGGCCTCGAAGGCCATGCGCGCCCGCAAGCGTCTCAGATGCAGGGGGACCGTGGAGACCGCCCCTCCAGCTGAAAGCAGCCCGGCCAGGTTGAATTGAAATTTCCACTTGCCGGATTTTTTCTGCGCCTGGAAGGGACCCGCGGCGAAGCTGGCCAGTTGCATGTCTGAGGCCCAGCCGGCGAAGGCATGTCCCAGTTCATGCAGAACCACCGTGATCCATTCGCACAGTAACAGCAGGGGCAATCCGTCGAGCGCCGGATCCAGCGGCAGGCCGTGCCTGCGGCCCCACCAGCCGGTTGCGAACAGAGCGCCAACCCAAACCACGACGAAGACCACCGGGATCGCCTTCTGGACCCATTTGCTGGTGCCGTCGCCGGGAGCGGGCTGGTGCTCGAAATCCTCGACCAGCGGTTCGGAGGCGCGAGTCTTAGCCGAGAAGCACCAGTACAAGCCCATCGCGCCGGCCGCCGTGCCGAAAGGAAAGTAGGGCAGATTCAGGATGCTGTTCAGCGCGATCAGTGGACACGAGAAGCGGCTCTTGTGGCGGAAGGCTCGCGCGGCCAGACAGGAGAGCGCTCCGAGCCCGACGCCTAACAGGGCGATGAGGATCACGGCGAGCAGCGCGTGAGGTTTGGCTGGCACGGAGCGCCAGGCCAGTACTGGGATCGCAATGCCAGCCAGAATCTCGACGATGCCCACGGCCCAGAATACGCTGCGCGTGTAGCTCAGAAGGGACCGCATGCGCAAGAATCGGCTCCCCTCATCGCCCGGCGCAGGGGTTTAAAGGAGAAAAAGTAAGGGGCGTAAGTAGGTGACCTTATTAGAGTTGGGAACTCTCACGGAAGAAAGCGTGTCACCTGCCATCACCAAATGCATCTTCGTGACCAGCAGCCATGAAAGCAGCGATTCTTTTGACGATTGGATTGCCATTGTTGGCCCAGGAGCCAATGTCGCTGAACCAGGCCGTGGCCGTGGCGCTTCGCAACAACGCCGCCATCAAAGCTTCTGAAGCGACTCAGAAAGCCGCCGATAGCCGCATCGCGGAAGCCCGCGCCGGGCGATTGCCGAAAGTCAACTATTCCGAGTCATGGGCGCGCAGCGACAACCCGGTCTTCGTGTTCTCCTCCCTGCTCACCCAGCATCAATTCGGCGAGCAGAACTTCCAGATCGGCCCGTTGAATCGGCCGGATTACTTGAACAACTTCCAGTCGCTGGTTACCGCGGACCAACCCCTGTACGATGCCGGCCAAACCAAACGCGCGACCGGCGCGGCCGAGTTGGGAAAGTCGATCGCCGGAGAAGGCCGGAGGCTGACCGAGACGGAAGTGATCGCCGGCGTGGTCCGCGCCTATTTCGACGCGTTATTGACCGGCGAGCAGTTGAACGCCGCCAACCAGTCGGTCCAGTCCGCGGAGGCGGATTTGCAGCAGGCCGAGAACATTCGTTCCGCCGGAATGTCCACCGACGCCGATGTGTTGTCGCTGCGTGTGCATCTGGCCGGAGTAGTGGAGGAGCGGATTCGCCGCGCCGCGGATCTGGATGTCGCCCGGGCGGCATTGAACGACGCTTTGGGGCTCGACCTGGACTCGGCGCACCAGTTGACGACTCCTTTGACCCGCGCCATGGTCTCCGATACCTCCCTGGCTCAATACGAGTCCGGCGCGATGGCCGACCGGGCGGAAGCTCGCCAGGCCAAGGACGACGTCCGGCTGGCGAAGAACCAGGCGGCGGATGCCCGCAGCAGCCTGTTGCCGCAAGTGAATCTGCACGGCGCTTTCGAAGCCGACCGCCAGCAGTTCTACGACAAGGGCGGGGCGAACTGGCTGGTGTCCCTAGGCCTGCGCTGGAACGTGTTCAACGGCTTCGGCGATAAGGCTCGCATTCAGGAGCGCACCTACCAGGTGGACCGCAGCCAGGCCGAGCAGCAGCGCACGGACTCGGCGATCCGTCTGCAAGTGCGTCGGGCCTGGGCCGATCTGCACGCCGCTGAACAGCGCATCGAGGTGGCCAAGGCCGCCTCGGAGGAGGCCGAAGAGAGCCTTCGGATCACGCAGAACCGTTACGGGGCAGGATTGAGCAACTTGAGCGACCTGCTGCGCACAGAGACGGCGCTGCTTCAGGCGAAGACGCGCTACCTGGCCGCGATCCATGACCAGCGCATCGCCGCCGTCCTTTTGGAAATGTCGGCAGGGCGGTTGAGTGCGGACTCGGAGGTCTTGAACTAATGAAGCGATATCTGCTTGTGGTCCTTCCTTTGGCAGCGTGGCTGGCGGGATGCAGCCAGCCGCCGCAGGAACGTAAATCTGGCTCCGGCCCGGCGCCGGTTGCGGTCAACACCGCGGCCGCGGAGGTGCGGCAATGGCCGGCGATGTACGAAGCTACCGGAACGGTGGCGGCCCGCTCGGTCGCGACCATCTCCGCGAAGTGGCTGGGTTACGTCCGCGAAGTGAAAGTGCAAACGGGCGACCGCGTCGCCCAGGGCCAGTTACTGGTGGTGCTGGATGCGCGCGATCTGGACGCCAGCTCGAATCATGCCGCGGCCGCGCGCGAAGAGATTCGCGCCTCGATTCCCGAAGCCGATAGCGCCATCGCCGCGGCTCAGTCCAACCTGGAACTGGCACAGGTGACTTTCCGCCGCATGAATGAGCTGTACGGCAAACGGTCCATCTCCGACCAGGAGTTTGACGAAGTCTCCTCCCGGCAGAAGGATGCGCAGGCGGCGTACGACATGGCGCGCGCCAAGCGGAAGCAGTTGGATGCGCGGCTGGAGCAGGCAGAACAGGACACCCGCGCGGCCGAGGTGAGCCGCAGCTACGCGCAGATCCAAGCGCCATTCGCGGGAATCGTCACGCAGAAAATGGTTGAGCCGGGAAATCTCGCGACGCCCGGAACTCCGCTGTTGACCATCGAGGGCGATGCTTATCGCCTGGAAGCGGCCGTCGAGGAGTCGAAGCTTTCCGCGATTCGCGCGGGCCAGGCCGTGTCCGTGACGCTGGATGGCAGAGACGCTCCCATCGCAGCGCGAGTGTCCGAAATTCTTCCCGCGGTGGATGCCGCATCCCGCGCGGCTACGGTGCGAATCGATCTCCCGCCGCTCTCCGGTCTGCATGCCGGCGTCTTTGGCCGAGCCGCCTTCCCGCTGGGAAACCGCGCGGTAACGGCGATTCCGGCGGCGTCTGTCGTCGAACGCGGCCAGTTGCAGTCGGTGTTCGTGAACGAAGGCGGCGTGGCGCGGGCGCGCCTGGTGACGCTCGGCGACCGGTTCCGGGATCAGGTTGAGGTTCTCTCCGGGATCACCGCCGGGGAACAGGTGATCGTGCCGGCGCCGGCGGGGCTTGCCGATGGTGCGGCCGTCGAGGTCAAACCGTGAGCGCGCATCGCAAACCGGGTTTGGCAGGCAGACTCGCAGGAGCCTGGATTGGATCCAAGTTGACGCCGCTGCTGATTGCCGCGGCGATGCTGCTGGGTGGGTTCGCAGTGTGGAAGCTGCCCCGCGAAGAAGAGCCGCAGATCGTGGTGCCGATGGTCGACGTCTCCGTCTCCATGCCGGGAGCGTCCGCGCGCGAGGTGGAGCAGCGGGTCACCGGTCCGATGGAGAAACTACTGTGGGAGATTCCCGGCGTCGAGTACATCTATTCAACTTCGAGCCCGGGAATGTCGCTGGCGATTGTTCGCTTCGTGGTCGGCGAGGACGAAGAGAAAAGCATCGTCAGGCTGAATCAGAAGCTTTCGGCCAACCTGGACCTGATTCCTCCGGGCGCATCGGCGCCGCTGGTCAAGCCGCGCTCCATCGACGACGTGCCGATTCTTGCGCTCACCCTGTGGAGCAAGCGCTACGGAGATTTCGAGCTGCGCCGCATCGCCGCGCAAGTGGCGGACTCGATCAAGCACACGCCGGATGTTTCCGCGGTGACTCTGATCGGCGGCCAGCGCCGCGAGCTGCGCGTAACTCTGGACCCGGCTCGGCTTGCCTCCTACAATCTTTCGCCGCTTGAGATTGCCGGGGCGCTGGGCGCGTCGAACCGGCGTCTGCCCTCCGGCGAGTTCTCCAGCGGCAACCGCGAATATGTTCTCGAGACCGGACAGTTCCTGACCTGCGCCGACGACGTTCGCAACGTCGTGGCCGGAGCGGCGAACGGCCGTCCCGTGTTCGTTCGCGACGTCGCCCAAGTGACCGACGGCGGCGAGGAGCCGTCGCAATATGTTCGCTTCTCCGACGGCAAAGGATTCTTCCCTGCCGTGACCATCGCCGTCTCCAAGCGCCGCGGCACCAACGCCGTCACGGTAGCGGAGAATGTGCTGCGCGGCCTGGAACCTTTGCGCGGCAGCGTCGTACCCGCGGATGTCCAGATGACGATCACGCGCCACTATGGCGAAACCGCCAAGGAAAAATCGAATGAGCTGCTGTGGCACATGTTGATCGCAGTGGTCTCGGTCACGGTGCTGATCGCCCTCACACTGGGCCTGCGCGAGTCGCTGATCGTGTTCACCGCCATTCCGGTGACACTGGCTCTGACGCTCACCGTGTTTTACCTGTACGGCTACACGCTGAACCGCATCACCCTGTTCGCGCTGATTTTCTCCATCGGCATTCTGGTGGACGACGCCATCGTGGTGGTGGAAAACATCGTGCGTCATTGGCGCATGCCCGCCAATCACGGCCGGCCGCCGTTTGAGGTCGCCATCGAGGCCGTCGACGAAGTCGGCAATCCCACCATTCTCGCCACGCTCGCCGTGGTCGCGGCGATCCTGCCCATGGCGTTCGTGGGAGGCCTGATGGGACCCTATATGCGTCCGATTCCGATCGGAGCCAGCGCCGCGATGGTGTTCTCCCTGATGGTCGCTTTCCTGGTGACGCCCTGGGCCGCCGTACGCATCCTCAAACCCGGCGCGGCCGGCGCGCATGGCGAGCGCGAAGCCCTGTTGACGCGCTTGTACCGCAAAGTGATGGGCGCACTTCTGCATCGCCCCGCGCTGCGCTGGAGCTTCCTGGGCGGCGTCGTGGTTCTACTGCTGGCTTCGGTGTCGCTGTTCTATACCGGCTTCGTCAAGGTGAAGATGCTGCCGTTCGACAATAAGAGCGAATTTCAGGTGATCATCGACATGCCCAATGGCACGACGCTCGAACAGACCCAGCATGTGGCCCAGCTTCTGGCGGAGGAAACTGGGAAGCAGCCCGAGGTGATCAATGTTCAGACCTACGCTGGAACTGCCGCGCCGTACAATTTCAACGGGCTGGTGCGCCACTATTACCTGCGTCGCGGGCCCAACGTCGCCGACATCCAGGTCAACCTGCTGCCCAAAGATGAACGCACCCAACAGAGCCATGAAATCGCCAAACAGGTGCGGGCGCGGCTGCAGCCGGTGGCCGCACGCTGCGGCGCGCGCATCAAGGTGGCGGAGGTTCCTCCCGGCCCGCCAGTGCTGGAAACGCTGGTCGCCGAAGTCTACGGCCCCAGTTTGAACGGACGGATCGCGCTGGCGCGGCGCATGCGGGATTTGTTCCAGCAAACCAGCGGCGTGGTCGACGTGGACTGGTATGTCGAGGACGATCAGCCCAAGTACCGCTTGATCGTGGATCAGGAGAAGGCTGCGTTGAACGGAGTCTCCGAGGACGACATCGCGCGCGCCATGCAGATGGCCTCCGCAGGCTACGAAACCGGACTGCTCCATCAGGACGCCGAGAAGGAGGACGTACCCTTGAGCCTCCGCCTGGATCGCGCGTCCCGGTCCGATCTCGACCGCTTGCAGAGTCTCAAGATCGCGGGCCGGAACGGGCGGCTGGTGGCGGTGAGCGAATTGGTGCACGCCGAAAAAACGATCGAGGACAAGAGCATCTATCACAAGAATCTGATGCCGGTCACCTATGTCACCGCGGACGTCGCCGGAGCGATGGAGAGCCCGGTCTACGCCATTCTGAAGCTGGGGCCGGAAATCGACAAGTTCCAGGTTCCGGAAGGCTACCAGATCGAGCAGCACATGGCCGCGCTGCCCTCCGATCCGGATCGCTACTCGATGAAATGGGACGGCGAGTGGCAGATCACCTACGAGGTCTTCCGCGACCTGGGAATCGCTTTCGCAGCCGTGTTGATCCTGATCTATGGGCTGGTGGTGGGCTGGTTTCAATCCTTCCGCACGCCGCTGATCATCATGGCGGCGATTCCGTTCTCACTGGTCGGCATCCTGCCGGCGCACGGTCTGCTGCACGCGTTCTTCACGGCGACTTCGATGATCGGATTTATCGCGGGCGCGGGCATCGTGGTCAGAAACTCCATCATCCTGGTCGATTTCATTGAGCTTCGCTTGAGCGAAGGCATGGCGCTGGATGAGGCGGTGATTGACGCGGGAGCGGTTCGCTTCCGTCCCATGATGCTGACCGCCGCGGCCGTGGTGGTGGGGTCCTCCGTGATTCTGTGCGATCCGATCTTTCAGGGACTGGCGATCGCGCTAATGGCGGGCGAGATCGCTTCGCTGCTGCTCTCCCGCATGACCGTCCCGGTCTTGTTCTATGTGTTTAACCGAAAAAGGAGCTTAGTATGACTGAAGGCATGAATGTCGAGCGCTATCTTCGCCTGATCGCCGGCGCGATTGTAGTGATCACGCTGAGCCTGGGCTACTGGGTCAGCCCCTATTGGTACCTGTTTACGGCGTTCGTCGGGTTGAACCTGTTCCAATCCGCGTTCACCAACTGGTGCCCCATGATGACGATTCTGCGCAAACTGGGCGTCCACAGCAGCTGAAAGATGCTCAAGCCACGAATTGCGTGGTGGCGGCGATGCACACGCCTGCGAGCGCCATCACCATCGAGAGATACCAGACCAGCGGCCGCTTGGACAGAATCGCCAGCGACGCGAACACGATGGCGACTTCCAGGAACACTTCGCTGATCTCCAGCCGCAGCGCCTGGTCGCCCTTGTGGTCGCGCTCCTTTTCGTATTCCGTCGCTTGGTTCTGAATGTCGTCGTGGTCCTTCTTGTACTTGTCGGCGTTGGTGTTGTAATGCTCGGATACCGCGTCCGCCTCAGGGGTCTTGAGCGCCTTCATCATGTCCCGCGCGATCTCCGAATCGTAACGGCGGATATCTTTCGCCTGCGAGTACGCCCACTGGTCGGAGGCCTTCTGCTGCGCCAGCAGTTCTTCGGTCGACAGGATGTGGCCCAGCACTGAAACGATGGCCAGCAGTGCGGCGATGATCGCCATGGTCACCGCGACCTTCTTGTCGAACGGCTCCTTGGCGTGCTCGGCGTGTTCGTGCAGTTCTTCTTCGACTGACATAGTTCTCCAATAAATACCGCGCACAACGCGCGCTGTGCGCTCTCAAGAGTATCGCACGCTGACCAACGAACATTCGGCGAAGTGCGTTACTGATCTGTGACTAGACAGAGCCGCGACCGCAGGGAGCAGTTTCCTGCGACGAATGACCGCTCCCTGTGGTCGCGGCTCTGAAGGAAAAAACGCCGAACGGCGTCACGGGTTGTCCCATCCGGTCCCACCGGAGGCAAGGCTGAGCCGCGACTGCGAAGAGCGGTCTTTGCTAGCTGCTAGCGAAACGCCAGTTTGGCCTTGGCTTGTTCCTCCGCCTTGATGCCCGGGCCGAACAACTGTTCGAAGAACCCCTCCTTGACCAGTCGGTCCACCGTGCCATTGTCGATCACTTTGTGGAAATCGAAGGCCTTGAGCTGCGCGCCGAGCCGTTCGTCCACCGGGTGCGTGATCATATATTGCACCGCGGCAGCGAGCACATACGGCACGCGCTCATACGTCTGGGCCTTGGTGTACAGATCGTAGACGCGCGCGACGTCAGCCGGATCGTCCATGGGGTTGTACTTTAAATACGTTTGCACAGCGAAGGCTTTGTCCTCGTAGAGGCGCTTGATCGCCTCGGCGTGCGCCTTGATCAGAGCTTCGGCCAGCTTGGGGTTGGCGGCGAGCGTGGACTTCT
>CAWISY010000032.1:0-12945 GCA_963838455.1 Bryobacterales bacterium | reverse complement strand
AAAGCCAGCTGAGGATGTGAGCCTCACACCCGAACGGTCTTCCCCACCTTGCCGACGTGCAGCAGGAGGTGGCCTTCCGGCGCGGTACTGAACGCGGGCGCGAACTTGGCCGACCATTCGATCTCATCCCAGCGATAGGAGTAGCGCGTATGCACCACCTGGCTGAAGGAATCGTCGAAGCCTTTGATCAGGATCAGCACTTCGGCCTGCTCTGCCTTGAGGTCGTCATGCGTCTTGCCGTAGAGCGGGCTGGATTCGTCGATGGGGTGGACGACGGTCCAGGTCAGCGCCAGGAAATTGATCTGGGCGAGATCCAGCGGTAGGTTGCGGAAGTTGCGTTTCAGCTCACCGTCCGGACCGCGCTCAACGCTGATCAGCATCATGCGAGCCTCCAACTCCATCAGCACGTTATTGCGCTGATTGGCGATGCGGAACTGCAGGCTGCTCCCCTGCCGGAACGGCGCCACCACCATCTTTTCGCTGAAGACCAGCTTCGAAGTGGGACGCGAAAAACGCGCGAACAGGAGGCCGGTGGCCAGCGCGAAGCCCATCAATCCCGTGGCCGCTTCTGCCGCCGCCACCAGGTTCCCACCCAGTCCCACCGGGTACATCGAACCGTAGCCTACAGTGGTCAGGGTCTGGACGCTGAAGAAGAATGCCCGGCCGAATTCGCCCAGGCCCATATTGCGCTCCGTGGCGTGCAGCGCGTTCGGACCCAGCGCCAGAAACGCTCCGGCGAACATGCTGTTCACGGCCAGGTACGACAGGGTCACCACCCAGAAAAAGCGCGGCCAGGACATGGTGGCCAGGCGAATATAGGCGCCTCCGGCAAATCGGCGCAGTCCAGTGCGCTGCACGTTGAAGGAGCCGTCTTTGTTGACGACGCGCAGCAACGGCCCGGCGTATTGGCGCGTCAAACCTGGGTCGAAATTGGGCGAAGGAGCGGGGCTCATCTTCTGAGAGTAATGGTTTTGGGCGCGGCCGGGCAGTGGCGATCCGGTACATTCAACTACGTAGTACTCAGGGAAATGATGGATGGCCCTGGAGGGCGCGGCGCGTTACGCTTGGCTGTGACTAAATGTGTGACCTGCCATGGAACGCTGGCGAAGACTGAAACTAAGTGTTTCCTGTGCGGCACAGACGTCGCACCCGACCGCAGCAAAGTGACCCTGCAGCAGCGGTTCGCCAGTGTCGTCAAGGTAGGCATGATCATTTCGGCCGCGATGACCTGCGCTTCTCTGTTTACGGATTACGTTCCGTCTTTTGTGCATTGTATCGTTACGACGATTGTGCTCGGCCTGGTGATGAAATCGGCGGGGCAGATGAACGAGAACGCTTAGTTAGTTTTGTTACGTCAGCCGGGCGAGGGCGGCGACCCGACTTGGGACTGGCCGCAGGCTGGCGGAAGACCGCCGAGATTTCGGCTTGCAGCGCTTCAAAGACCTGGTCAGCAGAGCGGCCGGCATCCACAGTGGTAAATGCGTAGGGCGCGGCCAGCCGGTCGAAGACGCGGATCAAGCGCGTCTGATAACGCACGAAGCTGTCGTACATGTCGCGGCCGAAGCCGAGGTCGAGTCCGCTCTCCCAGTAATCGAAGGCGCCGCGTCCCACCACCACACGCGTGATCAGATCCTTGACCTCCGCGCGCAGATACAGAACCTGGTGCGGCACCAGCGCGAATCCGGTGGTGCGCTCAATCCAGGCGCGAGATTCTCCGCGCGCGATGGACCGGGCCATGATGGAAAAAATATAACGGTCCGTCAGCACCACGAAGCCGGCGCGCAGGGCGGGAATAATTTCATTTTCCAGGCGGTCGGCGAAGTCCGTCAGATAATACAGCGTCATGGTGGCTGGACCCAGCGTGTTGCCCTCTTTAGCCCGCCGAATGCCCTTTCCCGCCAGCGCGGAACGGGCCATGCCGGTATCGAGCACGGCGTGTCCCAGTTCCTCCAGCCACGGCCGCAGCCGCGCCACTTGCGTGCTGCGCCCCACCGCATCCGGCCCCTCGATTACGATCAGTTTGCCCTGCAGCTCCGCCGGATCGACGCCGGGAAGCGGGGTGCGGTAGAAAGTGAGCGGTTCACGCTTGGGCGGCATGCTTTTCACCCGGCAAAGACTCACCCGGCATAAGACGGGCCTCCGTTCCCAGCACTTCGGGCGGCCGGGAGCGGCCGAACTCGTGCATGACGATGCGCCGCATCTCGCGCTGCTGCGCTTCGATGGATCTGGTGGCGTCGATGACGTGGAACCCCATTTCCTCGATCATGGCTTCGTATTCCACCAGGATGCGGCCCTGGAAGATGCGGAAGCTCTCTTCGATGTTGCGGCTAAGCCCCATGTCCATGCCGGCTTCGTAATACTTCAGCGCGTTGCGCCCGCCCAGAATGCGCCCCAGCGCGACCTCCAGCGGCACCTTGAAATAGAACGACAGGTTGGGCTTGAGCGCGAAGCGGTACAGATTGCGCACCCAATCCCGGTCCACCCCGCGCACCGCGTCGCGAGCGAAAGCGGTGTAAGCGTAGCGGTCCGCGCACACCACGGCTCCGGCCTTGAGCAGCGGCAGAATGTAGCGCTCCAGCCGGTCCGCGAAGTCGGTGGCGTGAATCAAGCTGAACGTGGTGGGAGTGAACATCTCCTTTTTCTTTCCGCGGCGCGTGGTTTCGCGCACCAGCGGCGAGGAGTTCCACTCGCTGAACGCCACCGCGAAGCCGCGCAGCCGAAGCCATTGCGAAAGCAGAGAAAGCTGCGTGGATTTCCCCGATCCGTCAATGCCTTCCACCACGATCAGCCGGCCGTTAAACCGCTGGGGAAGAAAAAGGGGCATGAACTTCTTTATGATAACGGGTCACTGCCGTCCAAAACAGGACAGAGTTTCGCCGAGGCCAGATGTGTCCTATCCCCTCTGGGCGCATCCGATCCCCAAATTTGTTTCGAATCAGGGCGGGACCAAGCCCGAGGACTTCAGCTATATCGCGACGCTGCCGCTTGGCAAGTACTCCTTTGACCCCAAGGGAACTGTCGGCCGTTATACGGGAACAAGACGGCGCGCAACAATCGGCCGAGGAAGTCATCTGGAGTCTGCCCAACGGACTTCGGGGGTATCAGCTATTGGGCGCCTGGAGCCAGCGCCGTGTCGACGCTTTTGTTCAGATCGTGCGCGATCCGAGACTCCAACGATACGCTGCCGATGAGGCGCTCAACAAGATGACCGGCACCGGCGCCAGCGAAGCGATCATGGATCATCGCTTGAACAACGGGAGTTCCTGCATCGGGTGCCACATCGACGGCATGAAC
Organism: Bryobacterales bacterium; assembly: GCA_963838455.1. GTDB lineage: Bacteria > Acidobacteriota > Terriglobia > Bryobacterales > Bryobacteraceae > Palsa-187. The sequence continues at coordinate 9,651 of CAWISY010000032.1, read as the reverse complement.
CGCGCCAATAACGACATCCGGGATTGGCTTGACGAAGGCGGCAAGCGTCTGCCGAAAGGCGAGCACGGCGCGGATGCTTGGCTGAACGATCCTGCGACGGTCGAGCAGGTTGGCAGCTCTACAAACCGTCCTCCGAAATGCGCGCGAAGATGGAAAACGATCGCCGCGTGTTTCTGACTGCGATGGCTCATCAAGCAGGGGATGATGCTGGGCGTCGACAAGAATACCTACGTCGAGCCGACGATTTGGACCATCGAGTGGGCTCAGCGTCACTACAACTACCCGATCACGCCATCGAACTAAGCTTACGTGATCGTGTCTACCTTACGGCTCCATTAAGGGCATTGTGCTCCCGCGGTGGCAGGTGTAGCAGGTCACGTGCTGCTTGCCATCCCCGAAGTGCGCGTTGATGTCGCGCACCATCAGGATCATCTTGCGCGCGGTCACCTTCTCCGCCTTTTCGTCAGAGGCGCGGTCTCGACATGGCAGAAGCTGCACCGCCCCTAGTCCGCAACGCCCAGTGCCTGCACGAAGTTCTGCATGGCTTCCGGGAAGTGTGGCCGGACTGAGCACCTGGAGGTTCTTGGGCACAAACCCGCCTTGATCTCCGCCTTTGCCTTTTCCCTTAGCCTTGCCACCGGGCGCCGGCGCTGTCGTTGGAACTGGGGCTTGAGCCAGCAGCACACCGACCAGCAGGGATGCGGCGACAGTCAAGACGGATTGTTCGCAGGGATTTATTCAATGTAATTGACATAGCGGCCGGACGAATTATTTCTCCTTTTGCTTATTGGCGGCTGGATGAGGCAGCACCTCGCCATCCGGCAACTGGATCGAGACAAACAGCGCGCCCGGATCGCCGCTGATCAGTGGGTTGGCAAGGATGGTAGCTACATCGCCTTTCTTGACGGAGGTCCGCTTAAAGCCCTGGCGAACCAGATAACCCGGCGCGGTCATCTCCACATGCCAGGTGACCACCTTCCCGTCGCTGCCGGGCACGTCGATTTCGATGGAGGAATGCGGATTCTCCCACCGGAACTCCTGGACGGTTCCCTTCAGCGTGACGGTCTGCTTGCGGTCGAATCCCGTCATCGAATGGTGCGCTGCGACGGGAGCCGCTCCCATCCAAAGCCCCGCCGCGCACATGCTCGCAATGAATATCGCCTTCATCGAATCTTCTCCTATACCGCTTCCTGGCGGTCGCGGCTCAGAAACCTGCTAGCGTACGTTCTGCTTCGGGCCGGTGCTCAGCAGATGCTCGTTCAAATCCGGCAGACACTCGGCCTCGGTGATCTCCTGATCGTCCACGCGACGCCAGCGCTTGGTCCACTTCCATTCCCCCTCCCAGCTCTTGGGATCGGTCATGGAGTACGCGATTTCGAGCGTCGAGCCCTGGTTGATCAGCCGCATGCGTTCCACCACGTGGAGCGCATCGCTGGCCGGAACTCCCGTATCGATCCAGTGATGCTCGTTCACGAAGGCATTGGTATCGACCACCAGGGTGTCGTCTTCCCAGTGTCCGATGGATTCGCCGTTGAAGCTGGGGATGACAATGTCGGGATCAGTGTGCTGGCGGCCGTCCAGGTAGATGATTCGGACGCTGTTCATGAAGCCGCTGACCATGTAAATCACGGTGGGCTTCTGGATCATGGCGATCGGCCACACGCGGGTCATGATGATAGGCAGCCCGGCGGGCCAGCACGCGCCGATGTCGTCATGATACGCCTTGCCTTCGGCGGCTGCTTTCTTGGCCGCGTCATATTGAACCTGCGCCGCCGGCGTGAGCTTGGCGCCAGGAGGAGGAGCGAACTGCCACGGGTTGTTCGGTCCGCCCCCATGCAGCCAAGTTCCGGTGATGTCGAACGCGGCCTTGGGGCGAGACTTGGCGATGGCTTCCGGCGCCAGAGCACCCACGGGGACGCCCTTCTCGTTCAGGGGCGCCAAAGACTGCGCGGTCAAACCCTGCGCTATCAGCACAATCGCGGCCGTCCATATCACCGCAACCCATGGAAATGCCTGCTTCATACCAGCAATCCTCATCCTATTTGGCATCCTATTTCCCCGAGCCGCCGAGTCGCATCCGGACCACGCCTTTTTCATCGACGTATTCCCGGTTATTGTCACAAACAAACTCGACCATTTCGTAATCCGGAACCAGCGCGTAGACCAGCGTGTAAGTGACCGGCTTCTCCAGCACCACCGGATCATCAAGGGTGATCTGGTCGTGCAGTGTCTTCGGACCGGGTCGCCGGATGCGCTCCGTGATGCGCAGCTTTTCGCTGTGCGGCATCCCTTGATAACCGCGGACTGTCGGGGCGATACCGATGGTGTCCACTACCAGCGTGTCGCCTTCCCAATGCCCGACGGAGCGCCCGTAGTAGCCCGGCGACACATCGTCCGGCGAGACCTGCGGTTTGCCGATATAAATCCGCCGGACTTCGCTGAACGCTTCCGCGATGATGGTCACCTGCTTGGGCGTCTGAATGACCTCCGTCGGGTAGACCGCCACCTGCATCATTGTGGGCATGCCGTAAGGCTTGCACAGCGAGCCTGGCTCGGCCAGTTGCTCCCCACGCGCGCTCGCCTCCCGCTCCAGGGCGCGCCGGGCATCGTAGGGCTCCTTGTAACCGGGCTTCAGCAGAATCGGACTTGGGGGAGGCGGCGCATTCGGCCCGGTTGCCCGGGAAGGACTCCAAATCCCCGCCAAGTCGGGGGTGGTCTGACCCACCGCTGTCAGCCCGACCAACAGCAACAGAGTGCCCGTTTTCTCCAATATTCGGCTTTTCTGCAGCACTACTTTTGACCTCGGCCCGGTCCATTGCCCAGCTTCCGGCCATCCGGGAGAGTCGCCTGAAACAACAGGCCGCCCGGATCGCCGTTCTTGAGCGGATTGAAGATCAGCGTGAGTTTGTCGCCGGCCTTGAGCGTATTGTGCTTCCACCCGCTTTGCTGAATGATGCTGGGGCTGCCCATCTCGATGCTCCAATGCTTCACGGCGCCGTTTTGATCGGGAGCGTCGATCTCGATGTAGGAATGAGGATTGGTCCACTGAAACTCGGTGACCGTGCCGGTAAGCGTGATCTGTTTGGTGGTATCGAACATGGAGAAGGAGTGGTGCGCCACTCCAGGCATCGCCGCCAGGAACAACCCCAGCGCCACGGGGACGGCAGTCTTCATATACATCCATGTCCTCCTAAACAAAGGCCATTGGGGATGCTATCTCGGCAGGACGGAGAAGTCAATGGCGTCGCGCCGGCCTACTGCTCCGGCAGGCCGCCAACGCCGCGAGAATCCTTGATCGCCACACGACTGCCATCCGCGATCTGGAGACGAGTGTTCTCGAACTTCCAGTTCTCGGCGTTCTGAATCGTTCCGGCCCGCTGCGCCTGGATGTCGATGTTCTGGAAGGTCACGTCTTGCAAGGGAGAATCGGAATAGGAGCGAACGGAAAACGCTTCGCGCGCGCCCGCCGCCTTCAGATTGGAGATCCTCACATTCTTCAGATGCGGAATGCCTTTTTCCCGAGGTACCGGTTGAGCCAGCACCGCATAATAATCCGGAACGTTGGCCAGTCCCGCGGGGATGGTGGCGTAACTGTAGCTGGGATTCCAATTGAAATTAATGCTGAACGCCGTGGGCACATTCTGGAGATCCATATCGTGGATCGAAATGTCTTCCACGGTTCCTCCACGCGTCGCGGCCGACTTAAACAGAATGCCGATGGGCGTTGGTCCGAGCACGTGAATCCGGTACGCCTCCACGTGGCGGATTCCTCCCGAGGTTTCGCTGCCAAAGGTGATTCCCGCCGCGCCGTCGCGCACGGTGATATCGCGAACCACCACGTTTTCAGTCGGGCGATTGACGCGCAGCCCGTCGGCGTCGCGGCCGGCTTTCAGAACCACCGCGTCGTCATTGCACTCAATGTCGGCGTTCTCGACCAGCACATCCGAGGAGGAATCGACATCGACCCCATCGGTACTGGGTCCGCGGCCACCGATGTTATTGCGAATCGTGATTCCGTCGACTGTGACGTTCCGCGAGTAGCAGATGTGCACGGTCCAGAAGCCCGGACGGCGCAGCGTCAATCCTTCCAAGTTCACGTGATCCGATTCATAGATCTGAATCAGCCTGGGCCGCTGCGTATCGTAATCGGCGGCCCAGCGCAATCCCTTGGGCTCATACTCCTTGCGGGTCGCCCCGTACTTGTCCCACCACATCTTTCCATCGCCGTCGACCACTCCCTGCCCGGAAATCGCCACTCCAGACTGCTGGTAGACGTTGATCAACGCAGCGGGCCAGCGCATCTCAATACCGGCGACACGCGTCGGCATGATAGGATACGCTGCCTGATCCTGGACGCCCCGAAGCTCGACGCCTTTGTCGATCCGCAGATGCGTTCCGGATTTGAGGAAGATGGACCCGGTCAGGTAGACGCCGGGAGCGAAGACGATGGCGCCGCCAGTCTTGGCAGCCGCATCGATGGTCTTCTGGATGGCCGCCGTATCCGCGGTTACGCCGTCGCCTTTCGCTCCGTAACTGTTGACCCGAAACTCGTCTGGATCGGGCGGGGGCGCCGCAGAAGCCGGTCGGATCGCCGTGAGCACTGCGAGAGCAAATAGGATTCGCGCCGTCATGGTTTCACCGTCGCATCTGAAACGTAGAACAGTGAGGAAACAGAAGGCAGCGTCAGCTGCACCGTGGTAATTTTCTGTCCTGCCGCTTCACCCGCAGTAAACTCCGCTCGCTCCTGCCGGCCGGTGTGCGGATTCCAAATCCTCAAGACTCGATCGCCTCGCAACACTACCTTCGTGTCAATGGATTTCGGAGATGAATTGGCAAAGAAGTAGAAATCGCGGCCGTCCTTCACCTTGTGAATGCTCAAGTAGACTAGCCGCGGTTGTCGGTCTGCCCGCGCCGGAAGAGTTTGATGTACGCGTCGGAGAGCCCGGTGGTCGGCCCGCCTCCGGCTTCGATGAAGAATCCGCCGTAATTCAGCTTGGCCATTTCCTCGATGCCGGAGGTGATGTAGCTCTCATTCAGCGTGGTCAAAGGGAGGCTCCACATGGCGTGGCCGCGGAATTCGGCCGGCGGAGATTGAAAGGCTGCCGGGTCGAATTGCGCCAGAAGCGGCGTGGTGAGGAACAACAGCGCAAACTTTCTCATCGAAGAAGTGCCTCCCGTGACGGCGCTTCACATCATAGCCGAATCAAATCCCGGCTGCTCCTGCGGTGGCAACCAAAAAAACAATTCGTTCTGGTCCAAGTCTCGAAGAACCAGAGTTGGCGCTCCCCAGTGAAAGATCGTCGACTGAATTCCTCTTTCGCTGATATGCCGGCGTAACGCCGCGCCTTGCTCGGCTTCAAGCCCAATGAAAACTCGGCCATGCCCTGCGCGGTTTTGAGTCCATTCCTCGACCTGATTCAGGATGAGCTGAAACCCAAACAAGCTGACCTGAAACACAAATGCGCGGCCTTCCACTTGATGGTTCCAATCCAATGTGAAGCCAAGGGTCTCGGTATAGAAGGCGAGAGATCGCTCAGCTTCTTTGACGAAAAACACGCTTCTTGCGAAGAAATCGTCCACCCTTCATACTTTAGACCGGTAGTCCGTCTGGCACAACGGAACCTCGGAAGATGCGATGTCTCAGGGACAGCCCACTAGCTAGAAGTCGATCTGGTCCACGTTCGCCTTGTTGATGATGAGAGGAGCGCCCAGGATGATGTCGCTGCCGCGCACCTGCAAAGTTCCCAAACGCCCGGCTTCGATCGACGTGGGTCCCGATGTGGACCCGCTCTCCAGCTTGTGCTCGGCGAGCATCGCGCCGGCGTAGACCGTGAGATAGCCCAAGTCAGTGGTGCTCCACAGGACGATGGACGGCACGACGCAATCGTGAATATACGGCTTACAAATATTGGGGAAGGGACAGCCCAATGACGGAAACATCCGTGCGGCCCGCCTGGCGAATCGCCTCGGCTGGGCCCGGCACGGCCGGAGCGGAAATGGCCATCACCAGCTTCACGCCGACCCGGGGACTGCCGGCCGATCCCATGGACGCGTTCCGCCAGAGTGGGTATCTCGATCGCATCACGGCAGAGCGTAGCCGGCGAGCTACAACCACCATCTCAAACTACGCGTGAGGAGGCCCGTCACTTACCTGCGCGTTACTTACCTACGCCTTACTTGCCTACAAGGTGCTGGACATCCCTATTATTCTCCTGGCAGATGTATTCGATCAGCTCGCCTTTGAGCATGCTGGGACGAGTGGTGAAGCTCCAGGGCTTGGAGAAGGTCTTGGGGTCGTCGATGATGTGCTCGATCGTCAAGTGGCCGAGGTCCGGGCGGCTGATGCGCTCCGTGACTTTCATTTCATCGGAATGCGGGATGCCGGATTCATCGATCCACGTGATGTCGTTCTGTCCGACGGTTTCAATCACCAGCGTGTCGCCTTCCCAATGCCCGATCGAATCGCCCAGCCACGTCTCGACGGTTTGTGGATTATGCGGACGCCCGTCTAAGAACACCTTGCGCCAGATATGCGCTCCGCCTTCGTAAACAATGACCAGCATGTCCTTGGTCTGGACGAAGGTCCAAGGATAGGGCGTGGTGCTCATGCGTGGAACGCCAGGGGGCAGGCAGCGGGCCTCGGGATCGTCTTTACTCAGGGTGTCTCTGCGATGTTGCCAAATGGCCCGGGCGGCGGGCAGCATCGGAACATCGACGCCAGCGCCGACCATGTCGACGTTTTCGCGAATCGCGTTGGGCTGCCAGTTGCCGGAGAGATCCGGGTGGCCGTCGGCGGTGCGCGGAGTGGGTCCGGCCGGTGGCCATTTGGAGTCCTGAACCGGGGCATTACTGCCGCGAAGCTTGCTGAGTTGCAGGTCTTGCGGCTCACTCGGCTGAGCAGGCTGTGTTTGGGCCGCCGGTGTTTGAGCAAACACAAACGTCGAAAAACAGAGGAATGCTGCGGTTTTCATGGCTGGATCAAGGATACCGCATCTGATTCAGCGGTCCAGGAAATGTTCGTGAGGTAGAATAGGGCGCCTTGCACCAAAATGGGTGGTGGGTCAGTTTGATTCAAGGTTCGTCCTACGACAGAAGGGGCTGCGAACAGACCATGCGCCCCTGTGTCATCACCGCGCGGCCGGAGCTGCTCCCGGCACTCCCGGTCCACCTTGTCCCGCCGGTGCTGCGCCGGGTGCTCCCGGTCCGCCCTGTCGCCCAGGTCCGCCGGGTCCGCCCCGTCCCGCCCCTCTCCCACAGCCAGGCGTCGTGCAAACCGTCAGCTCGTGAATGTAGCGATTCTTGCCACCCTCAACCCGAAACATCTGGCCGCTCTGGGTCCCCGGATCCCTTGGCAGTCCGCTATCAAGGAAGGGGAAGTTGTGGAAGATGACAACGGCGCCTACGGTCTCGTCGATGACGTAGCGGCGGTTGGTCACGTTGAGCGGCTGCGGGAACTTCCCCATGGTGCACGCTTGGGCCGCCGGGTCCCGGGTGCCCGTGTACACGCTGCCCTCGAGCCTGGCGCAGGGCGTGCCATGCGGCACATGGATATCCGGATTCCCCCAATTGTCCAGGTACGCGTCGGCCGCTGCCTGGATTGCGGCGCGCGTATCGCGCTTGTCCTTGGGAATCTCGCCCCAGTTCTCGCCCTTCGAGAAGCCAAGGTACTTGTCCGCTCCGAACAGCCAGTCACCCTGGTCCGTCACCACGGATTCCATCTTCGACACCTTCCCATCCTCGCTCGCCTCCATGCGCGTGAGAATCACGTACGGGTGCGGGTCGGTGGCCGCCACCACTTCCGTGAAGGCAGCGCATTGCGTCGTGTCGTAGAAGCTGCGGGTGAAGTCGATCTTCAGAGGTCCGGCCAGCACGCCCTTGGCAATGTCTATGGCCACGTCGTTCTCGCCGTAATACGCGCCCTTCGCGAGGGGCACCATGGAGGACTTCCCATCCGTTTGCGCCTTGACATACGTGTCGGCCAGCTTTGTGAGCGTCTCACGGGCGCATCCCGACTTGGCATCTGCCGCACTCGCACTTGCCGCGAAAGCCACGCCAGCGAGGGTGATCGAGCAGAACGTGATGGTGAATCTTGATTTTTCTCTTCTCATATGAGCATGCCTCCTGGATTCTTCACCCTAGTGTATGCCGATTTCCCGCCCGCGTCGGCAGAGGCGGATAGTCCCTTCAAAGCCCCGGCCGTTTCGCACAATTGGTCTCGTGTTGAGACTCGCCTCGACGCTCTCTTTGGTTCTGGCAATTCGTTCGTCCGTGCGGTGTCCCGTCTCTCCGTCGCAGTGCAGCTCGGTCACCGATAAACTGGTTCTGGTAAGCCGGAAGCGCCGCCTGGTTCTGGGCGGTCGCGAACCACACCAGAACTTCTTGCCCTTTGGGGTTGCGATCCCCTGACAAGCCCGGCATTTTGTCCAGCCCGATAGAGACTGTAAAGCGGGATGCAGAGAGTGTAAAGCGGGATGTAGAGAGCGGCGATAGCTCGGGCTTCCCGTTCGAAGCGTTCGGAGAAGCGTTCCGCGCGGAGATTTTGACAGCCAGGTCGCCATGGAGGCGGGAGTCGCGCGAGCGGAGACCTCGCCCATGCCGCCCTTTGCAGATGGGCTCCAGGATTTCGTAGGTTCCAAGGTGGTCGCCGGCGGCGAGGGGCATGTGACTCAGATCAGTTTACTCGATCAGGGGGGATAAAGCCCGAGTGACGCGCTACTCGGAAGTTGGCAGACACCTGTCCAAAGTGCAGGTGAGGGGGGTGAACGGAAGCGCGGGACAAAGCTCGTTGATCCAAGAAGATTCGGACGGTGTCTGTAAGGCACGCCAGATCGTGACTGGCACCCGGCGGCTCTGGCGTCCGAAACGCCTTGCTCAGACGCCTTCAGTCCTGTGCTCCGCAAACCCATCCGCAGGCAGAATACGTCGAAACCAGAGGATCTTGTCCGGCTGAGGATGGGTGTAAAATTGTCCCTGGCTATACCTCGTTAGATCCTCGCGGGAGAAAGTAGCGTAACATGATCGTGCATGAAGGCTTAACGATGCGAAAACACACACATTTGATCCTTTCGTTGCTGGTTCCAGCCTTTTTAGTCCTCGACGGATACGCCGCCCTTAAGGCTCAACAAAAAACTTCTTCGACGACCAGCGGGAAACGCTGGTCTGATCCTGCCACCTGGCCTGACAAGAAGGTGCCCGGCAAAGACGCCCTTGTCACTATCGGGAGGGACATGAACGTCGTCCTCGATGTCACTCCGCCGGAGCTGCACGGTTTGACGATCAACGGCAAACTGAGCTTCGCGGACAACAAAGATCTCGAACTAACCACCGAGTGGATCATGGTGCACGGAGAGTTGGAGATTGGCACGGAGGCCAAACCCCACACGCGCCAGGCGACCATTACCCTCACTGACAACGTCAAGGGCGAAGATTTTGGTGGGATGGGTGGAAATGACCGCAGTGACCGCGGGATCATGCTCATGGGTGGAACCCTGAACCTGCACGGTCCGGAAAAGAACGCTTGGACCAAGCTGGCCAAGACAGCCGAAGCAGGCAGCAACTCGATAGAGGTCCTGAACGCCGCTGGCTGGCGGGCCGGCGAGGAGATTGTCCTCGCGTCCACGGATTTCGATCCCCGGCAGGCGGAGCGGCGAA
>CAWISY010000031.1:0-31887 GCA_963838455.1 Bryobacterales bacterium | reverse complement strand
AAACGGTGCGCCGGAAGTTGTATGCGCTGGCAGGCGCGCTGACACTGGTAGGGATCTTCGCCATGCGCTGGAACGTGGTGATCGGCGGGCAACTGTTTTCGAAAAGTTTTCTCGGCTATACCAGCTACAAAATGGGATTTGCCACGCGGGAGGGACTGCTGGCCGCGATCCTGCTGACGCTTCTTCCGTTGGGCATTCTTTGGGTGCTGGTCAAGCTGCTGCCGCCGTGGTTCGAGCCGCCGTGGTTTGAGAAAGACTCGCTGGGCGATGCCCGCGCGGTACAGGAACATTAGCGGCCCGCTTGGTTTAGCGTGCCGTGGGAGGCGCCCGATGGCAGGACCTCTTAACGAGACAGCGCCGGCGCTGGAGCGTCTCGCCGAAGAAATGCAGCAACTGGAACGCCGCGTCCGGGCGCTGGAAGATCTCGCGTCGCGGCCCGTTTCGAGCGCTGCGCCCACTCCGGCTCCCGCATGGCAGCAGGTTGAAACGTCTCCTTCGCTATCGGCCGGCTTGATCCAGGAACTGGGCCGGGCAGTCCTGGGAATCGGCGGAGCCTATCTACTCAGAGCCGCAGCGGAGTCAGGCGTGGTTCCCGGCTGGGCGGGAGCAGCGGCGGCTCTGATTTATGCGGCGCTGTGGCTCAACGCCGCCGCGCGAACGCGTCCGGGCCGCGAGATGGCGGGAATTGTCTACGCCGCCACGGCTGCGCTGATCCTTTCTCCGATGTTGTGGGAAACCACGGTCCGGTTCAAGATTCTTCCGGCGGCGGTGACGGCCGGCCTGTTGATTGCCTTCATGGCTTGCGGGTCCGCAGTGGCGTGGTTCCGCGGCCAGGCGGGCGTGATGTGGGCCACCATCCTGCCCACCGCCGTGACCGCGATGGTGCTTATCGTCGGCACTGGGGACCTGATCCCGTTTGTGAGCGCCTTGCTGGCGGTTTGCGCGATGGTGGAGAGCGCCGCGGGGCGGAATCGATGGCTCGGGATTCGCGTGTGGGTGGCGTTGCTGGCGGACATCGGCGTCTGGCTTTCGATCCGCATCGCGGCGCTGCCGGAAGGGGCGGCGTACCGGCCGGTGCCGGTGGCCGCGGCCGCGGGACTGGATCTGGCGCTTCTGGGAATCTACATCGCCAGCGTAGGGCTGCGGACAGTGAAGCACCGGGAGCGCATCACGGTCTTCGAAGTCGTCCAGCTTGCTCTGGTTTATGTTTTGGCGCTGGGAGGAGCGATCCGGCTGACGCAGGCAACGGCGCTATGCGGCGGCATGTGCCTGCTGCTTGCCGCCGCTTCCTATTTTGTTGCGTTCCGCCGCTTCAACCCCTCCGATGCGCCGCGCAACCACCATGTCTACGCCGTCCAAGCCCTGGCGTTTCTGCTGACGGGGACCGCGCTCCTGTTTTCCGCAACGGCCGCAGCGATGCTCTGGTCCGGCATCGCGCTGGCGGCGCTGGTGACGGCGCGACAGGAAAATTCCATGACGCTTGCCATTCATGGAACGATTTGCCTCGCAGCCGGCGTGCTGCTCTCCGGCGTGCTCGAGTTCGGCAGGCAGGCTTTGACGGAAGAGGTTCTACCGAGGCCGGATGCCGGTACCGCGACCGTCGCGCTCGCAGCCGTGGCCGGTTACTTCGCGTGCGCCGCCGGCCCGCTTAGCAAGTGGCCTCGCCTGATCATCGCCAGCCTGGCCACCTACGCGGGAGCCGCGTTGGTGGTTACGATCCTGGCGCGCGTTTACAACGGGCCGCCAGCCGCGTCCTGGGTCGCGGCGTTGCGCACAGCGGTGGGGAGCTGCCTCGCGCTGCTGCTTGGGTACGCCGGGGCGCGTGGCAAGCGAGTGGAACTGATTTGGACTGCTTACGCTGTGACGGCGCTGCTGACGCTCAAGCTGTTCTGGGAGGATTTCCCTCACGGCTCACCGGGACCGCTGGCGGTTTCCCTGCTGTCTTACGGCGCGATTCTGGTGCTGGGGCCGCGGTTGGTGCGGCCCGGAGCGCCACGCTCGTGAGCCAGCATTTCGCGAAATTCCATAGCCCAGCCGGCCGGTCGAAGCAGGCGAAAGCCGGGATTGCGGGCGCTCCGCGGCGTGACATGCGCGGTTGCGGAACAGGGATCTGGGGCCAGACCGGCGTCGGATCGGGCTTCGGGCCCTTGGGGACGCTCTCAGGCGATGTTGGCGGCGGAGTCGCCGGAGACCCGCTCGAAGGGCAGCTTCGCGAATCCGAAGCCCAGAACCTTCGCGCCGTTCCGGGCGATCATGATGTTGCCCGGCTTCGGATCGCGATGGATCACGCCGTCGGCATGCGCGGCCGCCAGTGTAATCTGCTCCTTCCGGTTGCCTTGCGTTACCCAGCCAACTTACGGAGGGCGAAGCGCTGAGCGCGATTTGAAACTTTGCCCTCCTGTGTTTTGAACCGGTACCGATATATGTATGAGACATGGTCCGGTCGTCGCTTGAACAATGGTACGCTCCGGCATGACGCAATGCAGAACCGGCGGGGAGGATATCCTCAAGGTGCGTCAGCCGAAATACTTCGATCGTTTTCTTTGCACTGGCGCCGATTGCGAAGACACCTGCTGTGTCGGCTGGGGGATACCTGTCGATCAGGAAACCTACGGGAAGTACCTGAGCCTCCCCGGCCACCGAATCGGAGACAGGGCTTTAAGCAGTCTGGTCGAGATCAATCCGGCGGGATCTTCGACGGGCAATTTCGCAAAGCTTCGGCTGGACGGTGCAAGGTGTCCCGCGCTCGAGAGCAACCTATGCACGATTCAGCAAAGCCTGGGTGAGCCTTACCTCCCAGACCTGTGCAGCAAATACCCGCGTGCTCTAAACGTGATCGGCGACGTGGTCGAACGGAGCCTCCATCTGTCTTGTCCGGAAGCGGCACGACTGGTTCTCGACGATCCAAGGGCGATGATTTTTCATGAGCGCACGGAAGAGCGGCTGCCGCATCGATCCGTCTCCCTTAACTTGGTCTCCGATGACCCAGACGATTGCCTGTATCGGATACGAGCTCTGTTGATGGAATTGATACAGGAACGGTCGCGCCCATTATGGCAGCGCATCGTATCCCTCGAATTCGCCATCGGCAGACTTGCAGACGTTGACCTGGCCCACAGCGTCGCCATCCTGGAAGACTTTCTCACAAGTTTTAGGCAAGGTTCATTCGATCCCGCCCTGGCGGCGCTGAAGCCCGACCCCGTTTTCCAGCTCGAGACCGTTCTGGAGCTGGTGGTGGCCCGGATCGGGTCTGATTATACTGCTCCCCGGTTTCTTGAATGCTACAAGGATTTCATGCTCGGATTGGCTTGGACGCCTGAAACCAGCATGGTGGAACTCGCGGACCGGTATTATCGCCACTCCCAAAATACTTTCTTGCCGTTTATCCGGCGCCACGAGCACTTGCTCGAAAATTACGTGGTCAATTACATTTTTAGAACTGTTTTTCCGTATCGCTCCAGACTGCCGCAGCGAAACTTCGCCATTGACTCGAGCACCACATCGATGAGGCACTCCTTTATTCTTCTGGCGGTACACTACGCCATCATACGCACCGTCCTGATCGGAATGGCGGCGCTGTATAAAGACAATCTGGGTAGTCAGCACGCCGTTAAGCTGGTTCAGTCCTATTCAAAGGCATTCCTGCACAGCACTTCCTTTGAGGAGGTTGCCATCGAGTACCTTGAGAGGAACGAGGGGCGCGCCGCAGGCAAAGTCGCCGAACTGGTGATGGACTGAGCGAATTCGGGAAAGGTACTGGCGGGCGGTCGCCGGAAGCCCGGTGGGGTGAAGTTTGAAGACCCGTTAGCCAGCATTATCGACCAACTTTCTCGAACGCCGCTCCCGCCCATTAGGGCTCAAGTACGAGATGGCGACAACACCTCCGTCTGGCCCGCCAGCACCGGACTTGATCAGATCGCGCGATCCCCATGGCCAGCGGCTCCAGAAAGTAATGGCCTGCCGGTACCGGATCTGGACCCACACGGCGGCGGTTTGCCCTGATTCGCTCAAATTCACGCAAGTCTCGCCAAAAGCATCTCCGGATTCCGTTATGTCCAATAGGAGCCATTGCAGAGACACGAGAACACTGGCGGCTGTCTTTTCAAGTGGCTCGGGCCGCCGGCTCGTCAACAACCTCGCGTCGTAACGGGGTCGAAGCCGGCGCGCCTTAATTTCAACGGAAGTCCGCAGTTGCCGGTTAGGAGGAAACCATGAAAATTCTATATGCACTTCTGAATGTGATCAGGATGAGAACGCCGGAACGGAGCACGATCCAACCCAGGCGCCGCATTTTTTCCGACGGTAGGCGCCGGGCCGCAATGGCGTCTTTGCTCGTGCTCGCGGGGACAATCGTAATTTCGAGAACGGTGAAGGCGCAGTTTCCGCCGTCACCGAACCGGACATTCATCGCGAACGGGACTTCGTTCTTCAACCTGGGCGGCGCTTCTCAGACCTACAGCACGGTCGGCGGAGGAATCGATCTGACAGGACCATTCTTCCAAAGCCTGGGCTCCAACGGCCGCAGTTGTGGGTCGTGCCACCAGCCGAGCGACGGCATGTCGGTGTCCGCGCTGGACGTGCAGTTGCGTTTCGATCAGACGGCCGGCATGGACCCGATCTTCCGCACGGTCGACGGCTCGAACTGTGATCACAACATCAATGTATCGACGCTTTCGGGACGCTCCTCCGCCTATAGCTTGCTGCGCACGCGAGGCTTGATCCGCATCGCCCTGGCGGTTCCCTCGGATGCGGACTACGCGGTCACCGCCGTCAGCAATCCATACGCGTGCAAAGAGACCAATGTAATCTCGCAGTACCGCCGCCCGTTGCCCGCTACGAATCTCCGATTCTTAAGCGCGGTGATGTGGGACGGCCGGGAATCCACTCCGCTCACCGGCACAACCAAAATCGTCTATGCGAATTATCCCTCGTCGCTCCAAGGCGACTTGGCCCACCAGTCGGTTGATGCTACTGTTACCCACGCGCAGGGCGACGGCACGCGGCCGACCCCCGCCGAACAGCAGGAAATCGTCAATTTTGAGACGGCGTTATATACCGCGCAATCCTTGGGTTTCCTCACCGGACCTCTGAGCTTCGCGGGCGGCAACGGGGGGCCGGCGCCCCTGGCCACGCCGCCATTCTTCATCAGCATCAACTCGAGCGTCCACGCCTTACTCCCCAACGGACCGGAACAGCCAGGCGGGTTGATGACGCCGGGCGATAATCAGTTCAGCTCCGACATTTTCAACGTCTACGACGCGTGGTCAGACGCTGCCCTCGTATGATTTCCGTGCTTCGGTAGCCCGAGGGCAGACCATCTTCAATACCAGACCGATCACGATCACGGGTGTCGCCGGCATCAATGACGATGTTTCCCAAGGCGGACTGGTCTCTGGCGGGATTCCATCGCTTACCGGAACCTGCGGCACCTGCCACGACACGCCCAACGTAGGCAACCATTCTTTTCCCACCCCGTTGAACATCGGGACGGGCGATCCTGGCTCTTCGAATGCACGCGCCAATATGGGCGGGCTGGATATCAGCTATCTGCCGCGAATCACGGTGTGCCAGCTAGTGAACGGGCAGCCGGGAAACAACTGCAAGACTACCAGCGATCTCGGCCAAGCCTTGATCGATGGGCAGTTCGCCCACGTCGGCAAGATCAAAGGACCGATCCTCCGCGGCCTCTCGGCTCGCGCCCCGTTTTTCCACAACGGCTCCGCCCAGACCCTGCTGGATGTCGTGCATTTCTACGAGAATCGGTTCGGGCTGGTCCTGAGCCCGCAGGACGAATTCGACCTGGTCAACTTTCTCAGCGCGCTGTGAACGCACCGAGGATCAATTCGCACTGGCGGAAGCCAGTTGCCGCTGGACGAATGGATTATTCGCAAGCTTGCTATTCCAGTGTTCCCACAGCTTGCGGCGCTCCGCTTCCCAGTTAGCAGCTTCTTCGGCGCGGTGATCTTGGCGCAGAACGCGGGCCAGGGCCGCGTAGGCGTTCGAGATGTAAACCGCGTTGCGAAGATCGTTCTGCGGATCGGGATTCGATTCCTTCACCCTGGCCAGCAGGTCGCGATAGGTGTCCGTGGCCTTTGCGGCCTGGCCAGTCGCTGCGTAATGATCGGCTAAAGCCCGCAACCCGAAATCGGATTCGCTGGCCAATTCGATTTTGGATGCCGGATAATCCCCCGTTTTTCGTAAAAGTTCGAAGGCCTCATCAATCCGCTGTTTGCCGTCGCTCTCGCGCTGGAGCGCACGAAGGGCATAGGAGGAACCGGCCAACAGTCTAGCCTCCTCCCGCTGGGTTACTACATTCGTATTCCGGGCCTCGCGCACGCTGCGGAGGCAAGCGTCGTAAACTCTCAGCGCGGACTGCGGATCCGTGTGGCGCAGAACATCACCCAGATGCCATCCCACCTCGCTCACCAGTTGGTGATTGGTGGTGTCATCCGGGTCTTTCTTTGCCAGTTCGTCTCCAATGTCTAGCGCCTGGCGGAATACGGCCGCTGCGTCTTGCGGCCGGTCCAGGCTGATATCTTGATCCTCGCCCAGGATGGAACCTTCCCGCATTAGAGCGAGCGCCAGGTTCGCGCGCTGCCAGCCGGTGTCGGTTTCCGTTTGCTGCTCCTCCAGCCGGCGCGATTCACGAACCGCCGTCAAAGCCGAATCCAGTTGTCCCGATTCCCGCAGTGCGTCCGCCAGGATCCCGTAAGCCAAGCTTTGCTGTGCGCCGGTTCCCTGCATCAGTTGCGCGACCTCGATTGAGCGCCGGGAGTACCGGATCGCGTCGTCGAGCCGGTGGTAATCGGCAAACGTAACCGCCACATTGCTGTACATGAACGAGACTTCTTTCACTTCGTTGGAATCGAGATGGCCCAGTGCAGTTAAACGGCTCATTTCTTCGGCCGCCCGGCCCGCTTGCGCTAACGCCTCCTCCCGCTTGCTTTGCGTGTCGGCTAACACCATGCGATCGTGCGCGATGGTGGCCGAGGTGAGCAGGGCTTTGCGGTTTCTCGGCTCCGATTTCAAGACGGATTCCACCAACTCGTCAGCCTTTTGGAGACTCTCATCCGCGGCGGCGAACTGGCCCAGGTTGGAATTTACGGGAACGCCCTGCACGTGCGCCAATTGCACATAAGCGGAGCCGATCTCAAGGGTCAAGTCCTTGTCGCCACGCGCCTCCGCTCCCACCTTCTGCAGGTATTCGAGCGAGGTGGACACGATCAGTTGCCGGGCCTTGGTGGTGCCGGGGGTGTTGCGGATCGCGACGTCGATGTCGAACACCTTGTTCGCTAATTGACGGACCTGCAGGAATCGCTGCTCGGCAATGGAGCGCTCGCGGTTTGCAAGATACAGCCCTGTGGAAAGACCGGTCACGGCCACTGCGCTGGCAGTCACAGAGACCCAATAGCGCCGCACAAACTTTCTCGCGCGATACCAGGCATTCCCCGCGCGAGCGCGGACCGGCCGGTTCTCAAGGAACGCCCGGACATCCTCTGCGAATGCGTCCGCCGTCGCGTAGCGCTCCTCCGGTTCGGCGCGAAGCGCCTTACGCATGACGAATCCGATGTCCGGTGGAATGACCCGCTTCATTGCGCTGAGCGGCGGCGCAAGCGTCTTGTCCGCTGGCGAGTCTGCTGTCTTCACGTCGCGGGCGAGCAGCTTCTGCAAAACCGCGCCCAGGGAGTAAATGTCGGTCGCGGTGCTGTTAGCCTCACCGCGCATCTGCTCGGGGCTGGCGTATTCCGGGGTCAGGATCCGGACCAGGGTGCGCGCGTCTTTTGCACCATCCAGGGAAGCATCCAGGATCTTGGCGATACCGAAATCCAGCAGCTTGGGGCGGCCGGCGGCGTCGACCAGGATATTCGAAGGTTTCAGATCCCGATGGATGATCAGGTTACGATGGGCGTGCGACACTGCCTCACAGACTGCAAGAAATAACCTCAGGATGCTGCGCAAATCGAGCTGGGCGCAATACGTGTCGATGGCGACGCCATCGATGAACTCCATTACCAGGTACGGTTGGCCGTCGGCCGTGTGGCCGGCGTCGAGAAGGCGGGCGATACCGGGATGGTTCAGGGAAGCGAGAATACGGCGTTCGCGCAGAAAGCGATCGTGAAATGCAGGTAGATCGGCGCTGGAGTGGACCACTTTGATCGCAACGCGCTGCTCCACCTCGCCGTCGGTGCGCTCAGCCAGGTACACCGCGCCCATCCCACCGCGGCCCAGGGGCCGGATCACGCGATAAGGCCCCCACCTGGTTTGCTTCGAAACATACCCGTTGGCCTGCAGAATCTCCTCGGCAGCCTCGGCGATGTGGTTGGTCAACGACTCTCCAACCTCATCAAATTGAAGCAGCGATTCCACTTCGTTGCGAAGGTCCGGCGGGACCTTCCGGCTGGCGTAATATGCCTCGCGTTCCGGCGGGGCAAGGTCGGCCAGCTCCTGGAAGAGCGATATCACTTCTTCGCGCAAGAAAGCCTCGTATGTCGCGGCGTGTTCAAAAAGTATTATGCCGCATCAGACCAGTAGCCGCAGCGACGCCGCTCTCTCCTGCGTACTAGAAGGCCGGCGCGCGACAATGATCGTACATACTCAGAATGCCTTCTGAAGTCACTCTACTATTGCAACGCTGGCGGGAAGGGGATGAAAGCGCGCTCCACACTCTAATGCCGCTCATCTACAGTGAGCTGCATCGCATGGCGCGATTATTCCTTCGGAGCCGCCGGCCGGGCGAGACGCTACAGCCCACCGCACTGGTGAATGAAGCCTATCTCAAACTGTTGGACAACGGACAGCCTCAGTTCGTCGACCGCGCCCATTTTTTGGCGGTTATGTCGAGGGTGATGCGCCAGGTGCTTATCGATCATGCTCGTGCGGCTGCGGCCATGAAGCGTGGCGGCCGGGCGCAACGGGTCGATTGGGATACGGCTATTAACGTCGAGCCCGCTGGCAGCCAGAGCCAACTTCGGATGCTGGAAGTCGACCGGGCGCTGGAGGCGCTATCGGCCGAAAATCCAAGCCTGGCTCAAATTATCGAGATGCACTACTTCGGCGGTATGACGGCCGAGGAGATCGCGCTGGTGACGGAACGCTCAGCGCACGCGATCCGGCATGCGCTCCGGCTGGCGCGAGCGTGGCTGCGCCGCGAACTGGCGGGCGGCGAAAAGGGTTAATCTGGCCTGGGAAGAGGAATTTAGATTTCGACATTTTCGACTGTGCGGAGGACACCCGAACGCTGCAACGAGGTCGCGCATGGCGCTCGTGCCAAACCCGAGTACGGACATATGGCCGTCTCCTCAACAGTTCGCGCCCGCTTGGCACTGTTCATCCGCCAACTGCCGCATGGGATGCGCCCCCAGGGATCGGCGTGTTTCAATTCCAAGCTTTCGCATCTTGTAAATTAGCGTAGTACGCGGCAATCCAAGCCGACTGGCCGCTCCGTCCTGCCCTCCGATCAGCCAGTTCGTTTGCCTCAGCGTTTCCAGGATGTGCATCCGGTCGGCGTCGGCAAGCGTGCGTGAGGCGCTCTCCGAGCTCTGCTTCACCGTCTCCGAGCTGTGCTTTACCGCCGGCTTTAGATCCAGCGGTAGACGCAGCACCGACCCAGGCGAAAAGAGCACCGCGCGCTCGATGACATTCTGTAGTTCGCGAATATTGCCGGGCCAGTCGTGCGCTTTAAGGACCGCCATCACTTCATCGGGAATCAAATCGATGGTCTTGTTGAGGCTGGCAGCAAACTTTGCTACGAAGAACTCCGTTAGCGGCGGGATGTCCTGAACGCGCTCACGCAACGGAGGCAGGCAGATTGGAAATACGTTCAACCGGTAGAACAAGTCTGCCCGAAACAGCTTCTTGCTCACGAGCTGCCCAAGATCCTGGTTTGTCGCCGCCACCACGCGCACGTTGACCTGGACGGTCTGGGTGCTACCCAAACGCTCGAACTCCCGCTCTTGCAGGGCGCGTAAGAGCTTGGGCTGAAGTTCCAGCGGCATGTCGCCTATCTCGTCCAGAAAGAGCGTGCCCCCGTCCGCCATTTGAAATCGCCCCTTGGTTTGTGTGCACGCGCCCGTGAAGGCGCCTCTTTCGTGACCGAACAGTTCGCTCTCCAACAAAGCACTCGGAATCGCTGCGCAGTTCAAGGCCACAAAACGCTGGTTACGACGAGGGCTAGCCTCGTGAATGGCTCTCGCAATCACTTCTTTTCCGGTGCCCGTTTCGCCCTGGATCAAGACAGCGGAGTCCACTGGTGCGACCCTCGCCACTTCTGTCAGCAATGCCAGGAAGTTCGGACTGGATCCGATCAAATCTAAAGTAGTCATAGCGTTACTCCTTTATGAATGTGAGACCTTTTCTGCGTTTTTCCTCCGCTCAAAACCAGCATGCGCTACGCGCCGGCGGATTCTCAATCCCTTTGTCTCGTGATCCACTCGCGGACGTATGGATCACAATTCACCAGCGCAATGTCAGCCGCTTCGCACTGAGCCAGAAAATCGATGCCGTCCTGACCGGTCAGAGTCATATCCTTGAGATCGAGGGTGATGCGCCGGCCCTTCCCTTCCGCGCCGATGAGCGCTTCCAGCTCGGCAATATTCTCCCTGTCGATCCGGCCGCTTAGGGTAAAGACCACGTCCCCGTTCGCCTTCCTGTGAATTCTCAGCATTCGGCCCTTGCTGTGTGGAAGGCAAGTCGAGAGCCAGCCGGAAAGTGCTGAAATAAAGCACGTTGACGAATCCTCGCGTTGACGAACCTCGTCAATTGACGGGTGCCGTTCAAAAATTCTAGCTGTCCTTCAAGGGATCTGTCCCCTTGAAGCGATGCTTGTTGATCTTCAGTGACCTGATCTTCGATTCCAGAGTGGTCCGCGGCATGCCCAGCTTGGCCGCAGCGCCCGAGGGCCCGTACACGCGTCCTCCGCATTCGCGCAAGGCAGCCTCAATCGCGGCCTTCTCCTGAGCAGGGAGCCGGTTAAAGAGGCTCGGCCGGACAACCACATCACTGGCCGAAGGCCGGCGGGAAAGCCAACTTTCATCCACTGAAAATGTCTGTGACTCACTCACAATGACGGATCGCTCGATCACGTTCTGTAATTCCCGAATATTACCGGGCCAGGTGTACGATTGCAGCAGATCGAGGCTCTTTTTGTCGACCGCCGTAAAATGCCTGCCTGCTTTCCGTGCATAGCGATTCAGGAAATAGGTGACCAGCAAGGGGATGTCTTCGCTTCGCTTCCGCAGAGGCGGCATCTCCACGGGAAAGACGTTCAGCCGGTAAAACAGGTCGCTGCGGAATTTACCCGATGCGATCGCGGACTCCAAGTCGCGATTGGTGGCGGCGATCACCCGCACATCGGTCCGAATGGATCCGGTTCCTCCGATGCGCTCAAATTCGTGTTCCTGCAGAACCCGCAAAAGAGCAATCTGAGTTTCTGCCGGGAGCTCTCCAACTTCGTCGAGGAAGATGGTGCCTTTCTCCGCCAGTTCAAAGCGTCCTAAACGACGCTGCGTTGCCCCCGTGAAGGCGCCCTTCTCATGGCCAAATAATTCCGATGCGATGAGGTCGCGGGGAATCACGGCACAATTCACACTCACAAATGCATGGGAAGATCGCGGTGACCGCCGGTGGATGGCACGCGCCACCAGTTCCTTGCCAGTGCCGGTCTCGCCGGTGATCAGAACGCTGGAGTCGGTTGGCGCGACCTTGGAGATGCGGGAGAGCACCTTTTTCAGGGGCGCGGAAGTTCCCACGATCTCCTCGAACATCGATGCTTTATCGATTTCTTCGCGCAACGATACGTTCTCATCCAGGAGCCTTTGCTCAGCCAGCTTGAGTTCCTCGATATCGGTCCCCGCGGCATACCATCGCGTGATGCGCCCTTGCTCGTCTGATACCGGACTCAGGCGGTAGTGGAACCAGCGATACTGTCCGTCCTTTCTCTTAAGCCGCGCCTCGTACTCAAACGGTGATCCACTTTGGAGTTTTCCGGAAAGATCCTTGGCCACGATTTCGGCGTCCTGAGGATGCAGCACTTGTTGCAAATCAGCGTCCTGCCATTGCTCCAAAGTAATGCCGTAATAATCCAGCGACGCCCGATTGGTGTAGAGGCGTGCTCCATCGGGCCCCAATTCGGTGATGTGCAGCGGCGAAAGGTCGAGAAGTTGCCGGGCTTCCTTCTCGCTTTGGCGAATCTTCTCTTCGGCACGCTTCTGGTCGTCGATGTCGGTGGTGGTACCGACGAATCTGAGGACCCTTCCTTCTGCATCGCGCAAGACCACAGCTTGTTGGAGATGCCAACGATAGGTCCCGTCCTGAGCGCGGAGAGACCGGGTTTCGGACGCAAAACCTTGTCCCGAGCGCACGCCCTCCCAAAAGGTCCTCGATGCTGCTTCGCGATCCTCGGGGTGAACCGCGGTCATCCAGGCCTCGGGACGCGACCGGACGAAATCGAGAGTCTGACCGGAGAATTCAAGCCAGACCTGATTCACGAAATCCGGTGTCCCATCAGGCTTCAGCGTCCAAGCGGATACAGGAAGGCGCTGTAGTAGCCCAGCCTGGAGCTGCAGATCGGAATATAGGGTGGCGTTCTCCAGCGAAATCGCGGCCTGCGAAGCCAGCAACTGCAGCACCGTAACCCGGTCCGGCGTGAAGGCGCCCGGAGTCAGGTTGTTCTCCAAATAAAGCGCGCCGACAAGCTTCGCTTGCTTGACGATCGGCAGGCACAGGACGGACCTGGAGCGCTTCTGCCGCACATACTCGTCCTTGGAATACACGTTATCGGCCGAGGCATCATCGAGGAGCACGCCCTCCTGCGTCCGGATCACGTAATGCAGCGCGGATTGGGGGAGATCAGACGGCGTAACGGGTACCTGTCGAACGACAACCTCGATCCTGCCGGGGCCAGTGGTGGCCTCCGCTTCGATCCGCGGCTCGCCGCTCCGAAAGAGGATGAGCAGGCCCCGCTCAGCGCCCGGCATTCTCCATCGCGATTCGCACCAGCTTCTCGATCAGCTCGGGAAGGACCATCTCACTCGAAATCGCCTGCGATGCTTTCACCACAGTCTCGACGTCCAACTGCCCGACTGGCGGCGCAATCGTGGCCGAAGAAGCGGGAGTTCGCTCCTCGCGCAGGCGCGAGTACCGTTCGTCGAGTTGCTTTACCTTGCCGTGGGCGCCCCAACGGTCGTAGCAGTTCCGCGCGTTGCGGAGATGGGCGTAGCCGGCCGTTTCAAGGCCGCGCGCCAGGTTGTAATGCGCCGCCAGTTCGTGGGCAAGGCCTTCGTTTTGAACGAAGCCGTTCTCTCGCGCCAAATGAATAGCCTGCTCGTAGAGGCGCTGAGCATCGACGTCTCGCTTTTCCAGGCGGGCGATCTCGGCCAATACCAGCGTGTGCTTGTCGGCGAAAGTCGGTGGGTAATTTTCGGCCCACTCGCGCAGTTGTTCCCGAAGCGCTTCCAGGAGTTCGCGCCACGCTTGCTGGTCATCGGCCGACGCCGTCTCATAGAGCGCCGACACGGTCAGCGCGGTGTAAAAGAAGTAGTCCAGTGACGCGATCTGGCCGGCCAAGGCCTGAAGCAACGGCTTCGCCTTGCCGGCGGCTTCCAGTGCCTCGGCGTAATCGCCTGACAGGAATCGCGCTTCCATCTTGACAATCCAATACGAGCAGATCAGCGCAGGCATCCGGTCCCCGGTCAACTGCATCTCGAACGTCGCCTCGTTGAACTGCGCGTCGTTGAAGGTGGAGAAGGCTGCGGTCCGGCCCTGCATCGTGGCAATGAAGCGTTGCTGGCTTACGATAATGTCCGCGACGTCGTAGTATTTGGCCTTGTGGGTGAAGTCCAGCGCCATCTCCGACTCGCGCCACACCAAGTCGAGTGGGTCGCCTCGAAGGAGAAGAGACGTGAGAGATAACAACAAACTATAGCAAGCCTGGGTCAGATTGCCCGTCTCAATCGCGGCGGGAATGCCCGTCCGCATAGAAATCGATCATGGTCGCGAGCGGCTGGGTCCAGGCGGCGACCGTCCCAAAGGTGGCGTAGACTGTCCCCCGGTTTGCAATGAAGCCGTACTTGTCAAGCAAGTCGCACGCAAGCTTGGCGAAACGATAGCCATCAGCGTAACGGCGAAAGGCTGTCCCAAGTGCAATCCCAAAATATGCGTAGCCGGTAGCGGAATCCATGCTTGCCCCGTGCTGCAGGCTGATGGTCACCATGCGGCAAATCTGTAAGCGAAACAGACGTTGATCTGTAAAGTAGGCAGAGGGAATAAGGGCCGAAAGCATCTGCATGGCGGCCTGCAGCTCCGGCTCGGTCATCAGCGGCAGATCGATCAGGCTCTCGATCGGGCGCCCGTCGAGAGTGTGCCACACCGCATCGTATTCGGCCTGCACCTGCTCCTCGATCGGGTGCGCGGGCATCTCGATACCGAACCCGCACAGGCACGTGAGCGCGGTGGCTACAGCCTCCTGGTATTCCGACTTCATAAGATGCAGTTGAACCCTCAGACAGTAGACGGCGGCCTCGTCAACTTTCGATGCGGCGCGCGGCAATAACTGCTCGATCAGTTGCCCGGCTTTTTCGGAGTTGCCGCAGAGAAGCTCGCATTCCGCACACTCCAGCCAGAGGTTGAACGTCAACCCGTATTCGTTACTCCAATCGTTTTCATCCAAAAGCCCCATGCCGGCCGCAAGATACTCGCGCGCCGAAGCATACGCCGCCGACGCTTTGGCCTTTCGCCCCGCTCTCAGATCGATGGCCGCTACCTGCACTTTCTCCCCGTGATCGATCAGCAGTGCGGCGCCCCGATTCAGTTGGTTCGAGACGTCGAAGAGATGTTCGGCCAGGCCGTCCGCTGTCAAGTTTGCCAAGAGCGCTCGTCCAATCCGAAGGTGTACTTCGGCGCGCGCGCTTTCGGGCATGAGCGTATAGGCCGCTTCCTGAATCCGGTCGTGGGGGAAGGCGTAGGATCCCTCCAGGCGCAAGACCAGCCCAGCCCGGGCAGCTTCCCAAAGGGGGGTGTGGATGTCCCCTTCGGATTGCCCAAAAACCAGGCTCAGCGTCGTGATCTCGGCTACGTTCCCGAGACTGGCGAGTTGCTGGAGGGCGGTCTGGGAGTGCCGCGGCAATCGCCGCAGCTTCCCCACCATGAGATCCGCCACATTGGCGGAGTAGCCCTTGGCGCGAATGCGATCCAAGTCCCAGGTCCAGGCGGATGTACCCCGGTCGAGCCGGAGCAACTCTTCTTCAGCCAGCGCCATGAGGAACTGGATTGCGAAGAACGGATTGCCGCCAGTTTTCTCGTGGACCAACAACGCCAGAGGACCGGCGGAACGCGGATCGCAATGCACCGCGTCTACGACGAGCCGCTCAATGTCGTCGAGTCCCAGAGGCGCCAATACGATTTCCTGTACCTTTGCTCCCGCGTCGCGGATCGCGGCCAGCGTCCGCAGCAACGGATGAGACGAACTGACTTCGTTGTCGCGGTAGGCTCCGATCATCAGCACGTGCCGCATGCTTGGATCGGCAATCAGGCGCTCCAGCAATTCCAGAGTTGCCGTATCCAGCCATTGCAGATCGTCGAGGAACAACGCTAGCGGATGCTCCGGCCGGGCGAACGCGCCGAGAAAGCGTTTGAACACCAACTGGAAACGGCCCCGCGCTTCCTGCGGTGGCAGTTCTGCAACGGGGGGTTGTTTGCCGATGACGAATTCGACCTCGGGGATCAGATCGATAATAAGCTGGCCATTCGGCCCCAGCGTCTCCAGAAGGGCTTGCCGCCAACGGTCCACCTCGGCCTCGCTCGCAACCAGGATCTGACGCACCAGCGCCTGGAATGCCTGTGCCAGCGTCGCGTAGGGTACGTCGCGCTTGTACTGATCAAACTTCCCTGCGGCGAAAAGCCCTCGCGGCGGGACCAGCACCTTGTGAAGCTCATTCACTACCGAAGATTTGCCGACGCCGGAATAACCAGATACCAGTACGAACTCGGCGGTGCCCTGCGCCACCACCCGGTCGAATGCCGTGAGCAGCGCATCGACTTCGCGCTCCCTCCCATACAGCTTCTCGGGGATCAGCAATCGATCCGATGAGTCGTCCGTGGCCAGAGGAAAGGGCTCGATGCGGCCATGCGACTGCCATTCCGACAGGCACCGCCGAAGATCGGCTTCCAGACCCGCGGCGGTCTGATAGCGCTCCTCTGCGTTCTTGGCGAGGAGCTTCATGGTGATGGCGGATAACGGCTCCGGGACCGCGCGGCGATCGATATCTGCCAGCATCGCAGCCGCGGGCGGTACCGGCTGACGCGCGATGTGGCAGTGAACCCATTCCAGAGGGTCGGCGGCGGCAAACGGGAGCACGCCGGTAAGCATTTCGTACAACGTCACGCCCAAAGAGTAGAGATCGCTGCGGGTATCCATCGAGCGATTCATGCGGCCGGTCTGTTCGGGGGACATGTAAGCAAGGGTGCCGGCAATGATTTCGGGCGGCGCGGGCGCTTGGCGCTCGCGCGGCAGCCGGGACGCGATGCCAAAGCCGGTGAGCCAGACGTGGCCGGCGTCACCGCTTGGCTCCAACGCGACGAGCACGTTCTCGGGCTTGACGTCTTTGTGGATCAGACCGCGCTGGTGGGCATGGCCGAGCGCCGTTGCCAAGCCAATCGCGAGGCGTAGAACTCGAGCCAGATCGAGCCGCTGTTCTCGCTCAAGCCCGCCCCGCTCAAAAATGACGTCGAGAGGGTCACCGCCCGGGTCGGCGAGAACCAGGATGGTCCGTCCTTCGTGACGCGTGAGCGCCAGAGGTTTGGCCGCCCACTCGGGCTCAAGTTCGGCCGCGAGCGAGTATTCGTGCTCCAGGCGTCGCAGACTCTGGGGCAACGGTTGTTCTGCGGTAGGAGCTACTGCCAAAACACGTGATGGATTGCCGCGCTGACGGCCCCGGTAAAGCGTGAATTCCGCGCTATCGCGGATTGGCTCCAACACGTACTCAGAAGCTGCTGGCATTTGAGAGCATCCTTGTCGTTACCGCTAGCGTCGACCGCCGCTTGTCTTTTGATTCTGCCACCGAAACGTCAAATGTGGCGCCGGAAAAATGGGTCGGCCCGGCAAACATGGGGGCCGCAGATTGGGCACTGGGCGATTCGATTTAATGCCCGATCGCCGCTCCCAGGATTTTAAACAGGTCTTCCCGCCGGAAGGGCTTGGAGAGAAAACCAGATGCACCCTGCCCCACCGCTTTTTGGGGCGACAAACTCCTCGGCCGAAGCGAAGCCTCGACCGAATATCCGGCTGATTCCACACAGTCTCGTAGCGCTTGGCGCACTAACACGTCGTCGTCGATGATCACGATGTTGCTCTTCACCTCTTGGCTGCCCAACCGGTCTTGGCCGTCCGACCGGCTCATGTCCGGCTGAGGATTACGTCCTCGATACTGGGATAGTAGCAGCCTTGCGGATCGAGGTCTATTCTACTTTGGTCGAAGGCCACGCTAACGAGGCGGCGCGAGGGGAACAGGGGAAGGGGATTCTACGGCCAGCACCGCGACCGTGTCGGGGTTGTTAGTTACACGGTGCCGAGATGCCTAAACTCCGTCAATTGAGTCCTTGCATGGCGGTGCGGATCAGGTCCAGCAGCGGCGTGGGATAGACTCCAAACCAAATCAGTAGAACGGCGAGCGCGGCGAGAGTGAAGGCCCCTCTGCGGGAGACGGAGTGAACGGCTGAAATCATACCAATCGACGCAGCGTGCTCCGGCGGGGCGGAGAACAGCATCACGACGATGCGCAGGTAATAGAAAAGGCCGGCGACACTGGTGAGGACCAGGATCAGGATCAGTAGCCACGCGGCGGCAGAGGCTCCGGCAGCGAGGACGTAGAACTTGCCAAGAAAACCCATGGTTGCGGGAATGCCCGTCAGCGAAAGCAGAGCAACAGTGAAGGCCCCGGCCAACATCGGCTGCCGCCAGAAAAGGCCGCGGTATTCCTCCAGATCGCCGGCGTCCTGCCCGGAGCCGGAAAGAACCGTCACGACTCCAAATGCCACCAGGATGGTTATGGTGTACGCGACCAGATAAAAGCTCACCGCCGCAATCGCCATCGTCCCGCCCGCCAGAAAGGCCACCAGTATGTATCCGAAGTGGGCGATCGAGGAGTAGGCCAAAATGCGCTTGACGTTGCCCTGCTGCAGCGCGAGGAGGTTGCCAGCGCACATCGAGGCAATCGCGATGACGGCGAAGACCCAAAACACAGCGCGGGTCTCGAGCGCACCCGAAACGTAGCCGTAGCGCAGCAGAAGCGCTACCATCGCGGTTTTCGAGGTAGTCGCGACGAAGGCCGCTACCGGTGCGGGAGCACCCTCGTAAACGTCCGGCGTCCAGAGGTGGAAGGGCACGACGCCCAGCTTGAAACCGATCCCCGCGACGGTGAGCGCGATCCCAGGCAGCAGCAGTGCGAGTCCGGAATCGTTTATCGAGACAGCCTGGATGCGCGAGAATTCCATGCTGCCGGTCGCGGCATAAATCAGCGCCGAGCCGAAAAGCAGGAAGGCGGCGGAAGCCGAAGCCAGGATCAGGTACTTGATTCCGGCTTCCAGCGCCACTTCGCGATCCTTAAGGTAGGCAACCATCGCGTATAAGGAAACGCTCAGGATCTCGAGACCCAGCACAAACGAAGCTAAATGATTGCTCGCCACCAGGACCGAGCAACCCAGGGTTGCGAGGAGCAGCAGGAGATAGAGTTCTTCGCGGTGGCCATCATGATTTTCGAGGTAACGGTAGGAGAGCACGGCCACCACCGCAGCGGAGGCGATGATCAGGCCGATATAGAACAGGGCATATCGATCCACGACCAGAAGCGACGTCACCTGCCGGGGAGCCAGAGGCGCCGCAGCGAAGATCGAGAAGAAGGCGGCTGTCAGCCCGGCGAGTGTCAACCAGGCCGCCAGCGCATGACTGCGCTTGGCCGCGATGCCGAGCATCACAACGATTGCAGTGGCGGCGAGGAGAAGCAGCGGAAGCAAGGCGCGCATGTCGGTGGTGTCCATGGTCTATCTCCGCGATCTATCTCCGCAAAGCCGCGATTGGCGTCTGCGCCTCGCGCTGCAAATTGTCCATAGCCGGCCCAAACGTATTTAACACCGGCTGCGGATAGAGCCCCAGCCATAGCAGGCCGGCAATCATCGCCGCCATCATCAAACCTTCCCGCGCCGTCAGATCGGAGAAGCGCCAGGCGCGCGTGTTGGGGCCTTGGAAAGCACGCTGCACCATGCGCAAAGCATAGAAGGTGGATGCGAGAATTCCCAGGGTTGCGACGACTGTAATCGCGATGCTGATTCGGTAAGAACCCAGTAAAACGAGAAACTCTCCGACGAAATCGCCCATCCCCGGCAGGCCAAGCGAGGCAAGGCTAAAGAACAGCGCCGCTCCGCTCAAGCGTGGCGCTACGGCCCAGAGGCCGCCCATATTTTCAAGGTCGCGAGTATGCATGCGTTCTTGTAGTCCACCCACCAGAACGAACAGGGCTCCCGTGCTTAGTCCGTGACAGATCATCGTCATGATCGCGCCCTGCAGCGCAAGCGGGTTCCAGGAGAAAATTCCGAGTAGCACAAACCCGAGGTGACTGACGCTGGTATAGGCCACCAGTCGTTTGAGGTCATTCTGCGAGAAGGCCATCACGTTGCCGTATACAATCCCGACGGCGGCCAGCACCAGCGCCACGGGAGTGAACTCATGAGCCGCGACGCGGAAACAGAGGAATGACGAAGCGCATCAGACCGTATGCGCCGGTCTTTAACAGCAACCCGGCCAGGATCACGCTTCCCGCGGTGGGAGCCTCAGTGTGAGCATCCGGCAGCCAGGTATGCAACGGCACGACGGGCAATTTCACCGCGAAGGCGACAAAAAACCAAGCATGATCAAAAGCTTCGGCGCCGGAACGCTCAGTTGCGTGCCCAGTAATTCCGAATATTCGAAGGTGTAAACGCCAGTGGTCTGATGGTGGATAAAGTAGAGCGCCAGAATCGCGATCAGCATCAGCAGGCCGCTGCACTGCGTGAACAGGAAAAACTTCACGGCGGCATAGACGCGCCGCTCATGGCCCCAGATGACAATCAGGAAATACATCGGGACCAGCATGAGTTCCCAGGCGAAATAGAACAGGAACAAGTCGACCGCCAGGAATACGCCGGCGATTCCGGCCAGAACCCACATCAGGTTGAAATGAAAAAAGCCGACTTTCTCGCGGATTTCCGTCCAGGATGTCAGCACGGCCATGATGCCCAGAAAGAACGTCAGTATCAGCATCAGCAGGCTAAGACCATCGACGGCAAGATGAAAGTGGATGCCAAAGCTCGGCACCCAATTCAGGTCCACTTCATCGAGCCATGGCGTCGTTGCGCCGGCGGTTCCGCTCAGCCCAGATGCCCGCCGTCAAGACAAGGTCGACGCCCGATCGCGATGAGCGAGATCCATCGCGGAAGCTGCGAGTTCCAGCGTGCCGCCAGTCGCGGCGAGAATGCCGGCCACCAAGAGAATGCCAATCAGCCAGATCAGAATCATAAGAACAACACCATTGCGATAAACAGCACCGACCCTGCGGCCATTGCCGCGGCGTACCAACGGACGCGGCCCGTCTCGGTGCGGCTCAACCCGCGATAAGACCAGTTCAGCCAGCCGCGCAACACCGGTATAGAAACGCGTCGACGAAATCGCTCTTGTTGATCTGCGCCACCCAGATGAAGGGCTGCACGAAAGCCTTGTCGTACATCCAGTCGAAGCCCCAGTCCGCAAACCACCATTCGTGCAGAGCGCGCCCAACGGGGTTCGCGACCAGGGCGTCCGCCAAGCTCCGCTTCTGGAGGTGGAACAGATATGCAAAATAGAGCGCCGATCAGGAACAGCACTGCGGCGATGGCCTCAGAGCGAATCTCTGTCAGACCGCCGGCATGAGCTTCGATTGTCCGCGGCAAAGCCGAATGCAGGAAACCAAGCAATGGGTTTTTCAGATATCCGCCGACGACCGAAAGGAAAGCCAGGATCAAGAGCGGGACAGTCATCGCGTAGCCTGGCCGCTTGGTCACCGGCGTACCCAACGGACCGAAGAACACCCGGAAGATCACGCCGGAATGTGTAGAGCGCAGTCAGCAGCGCGCCGATCATCGCCGCCGATCCAGAATCCCGGGTGTCCCTGCTGCGCCGACCACGTTTCCCAGATGATCAGGTCTTTGCTGAAGAAGCCGGCGGTGATGAACGGCAGGCCCGCCAGCGAGCAACCGGCGATGAGGAACGTCCAGAAAGCGACGGGCATCTCTTTGCGCAAGCCCGCCCATCCGGAATATGCTGTGTTCGTCATCGAGCGCGTTGATGATCACGCCGGCGCCAAGAAACAGGAGCGCCTTGAAGAACGCATGCGTCACGAAGTGGAAGATGGCCGCTTGCCATGCGCCAACGCCCAGCGCGAGAAACATGTAACCGATCTGGCTGACCGTGGAGTAGGCGAGCACGCGCTTGATGTCGTGCTGCGTAAGTGCGCTGAATCCGGCGAGAAGCAGCGTGGCCGCACCCACGATTGCTACCGCGAATTGCGCCGCCGGCGCCAGCGAAAACAGCACGTGCGTGCGCGCGATCAGATACACGCCCGCGGTAACCATCGTTGCGGCGTGGAGCAGAGCGCTGGTGGGGGTGGGGCCGGCCATCGCATCCGGCAACCAAACCTGCAGCGGAAGCTGCGCCGACTTTCCCACCGCGCCACCCAGCAGCAGGAGCGCGGCCACAACCGCATAAGTGGATCCGGAGGGCCACTGCTCGGAGGCCCGCTGCATCAGATCCTGAATCCTCAGCGTGCCCAATTGGGTGAATAGCAGAAACAAACCCAGCATCATCGCGGTATCGCCGACGCGGGTCACGATGAAGGCTTTGCGCGCCGCCAGGCCGTTGGCGGGATCACGGTACCAGAAGCCGATCAGCAGATAACTGCACAGCCCCACGCCTTCCCAGCCGAGCAGGAGAAGCAGGAGGTTGTCCCCCAGCAGCAGCGTGATCATCGACGCGACGAACAGATTCATGTAGGCGAAGAAACGGCTGTAGCCCGTCGTCGTCGATCATGAACTCGGCCGAATAAATGTGAATCAGGAAGCCAACGAAAGTGACCACCAGCACCATCACCAGCGACAGCGCATCCAGATAGAGGCCGATGTGTGGCTGCAAAGCCCGCCACGTTGATCCAGGTCCAAAGGACCTGCGTGTAGGAGCTCGCCGGCGGGAGGCGCGCTAAAGAAGCTGACGGCGACCAGTATGGTTACCAAGGCCGCGAGTCCGATGGAGCCCACGCCCAACGCTGCTGTCGCGCTGCGCGACAAACGCGAGCCAAACAGCAGCAGCATCACCGCACTCGCAAAAGGCAACGCCGGAATTAGCCACAACAAGCTGATCACGTTACCCCCTCATTCTCGCTCAGCTCGTCCACATCCAGGGACTTGAAGCGGCGATACGACTTGCAGCACCAGCGCCAGCCCCACGGCTACTTCCGCCGCGGCGATGGCGAGAATGAACATAAACACAACCTGACCGTCGGCCTGATGCCATCGTGATCCGGCGACCACGAAAGCCAGTCCCGCTGCGTTGAGCATGACTTCAAGAGACATCAGGACGAAAATCAAATTACGACGTACGAGAAGACTTATCAGTCCCAGCGAGAACAAGATCCCCGCTAGTATCAGCCCGTCTCTCATGGGAATGTGCGTCATGTTGAATCTCCGGTTTCTCAGTTTTGCGGAAGCCAAGGTGATACGCGCCCACCAGGCCGGCGAGCAAAAGCATGGAGGACAACTCCACTCCAATCAGGTAAGGACCGAAAAGAGCGATCGCAACTTCCTTCGGATCCACTACGCCAGTGCCCAGGCCGGCAGCGCTCGCCTCGCGACAAATAGACAGACCTCAATGATCAGGATGCCGGCTAGAAGCACAGGGCCGATCCAGATCCCAGGCGTCAGCCACTGTTTCTCCGTCCTCGGCGGTGCGCTTTCCCAGATTGAGCATCATCACTACGAACAGGAAAAGCACCATGATCGCGCCCGCGTAAACGATGGCTTCGAGCGCCGCAACAAATGGTGCGCCGAGCACGTAGAAGACCACCGCTACGCCGAGTAGCGAAACGATCAAGTAGAGCAGAGCGTGCACCACATTCAGGCGAGTTAGCATCAGGACAGTCGCTACAACGGCCACCGCCGCCGCGATATAGAAAGTCAATTCCATAGTCTTCTCACGGCAACAGCGATCGCACGTCGACCGGCGGCGCTTCGTGTGCTGCCTGCCCTTTATCCTTTCCGCCGATCTGAACTCCAGCTACGCGCCAGTAGTTATAGCCTGGATGTTTGCCGGGACCATCGATCAGCAGATCGTGCTTTTCATAGACCAGGTTCTGCCGATGAAACTCCCCCATCTCGAAATCAGGCGTTAGTTGGATAGCATAAGTAGGGCAAGCCTCTTCGCAAAAACCGCAAAAAATACAGCGCGAGAAATTGATGCGGAAGAACTCCGGATACCGCCGTCCGGTTTCATCTTCGGTTGCCTGCAGCGCGATGCAATCGACAGGGCACGCCACGGCGCAAAGGTTGCATGCCACGCAGCGCTCGCCTCCATCAGGATCGCGCGACAGAATAATCCTGCCCCGGTAGCGAGGCGCAAGATACGGCTTTTCCTCCGGATATTGAACCGTAACTCTCTTCTGAAAGGAATGGAGAAAAACGTACCAAATCGTTCTGAGTATGCTGAACATGCGTCTAACTCCAAAGAAGCACTGCCGCGCCGGCCAATAGTATGTTCGCCAAAGCCAGAGGGAGCATCACCTTCCAACCCCAGGACATGAGCTGATCAAACCGCGGACGCGGAAGCGCCGCCCGCAGCAGAACGAAGAATGAAATGAAGAAAAAGGTCTTGATCAGGAACCATAGCAATCCGGGAAGCACGGGGCCCAGCCAGCCGCCGAAGAAAAGCACCGATATCATGGCTGAGATTAAAGTGACTCCCATGTACTCTCCGACGAAGAACATGCCGAATTTCATCCCTGAGTATTCGGAGTGATAACCGGCGACTAACTCGCTTTCGGCTTCGGCCAGATCGAACGGGATGCGGCGTGTTTCGGCCAGGCCGGCGATCAGAAATAAGATGAAGCCCGGAAATTGCGGAATGACGAACCAGACCTTCTTCTGTGCTTCGACAATGGCGGGCAGGCTGAACGATCCGGCCAGCACCACCACGCCCATCAGTGAGAGCCCCATGAAGACCTCGTAGCTCAACATCTGCGCCGCTGCCCGCAAACCGCCGAGGAGCGCGTATTTGTTGTCGGAGGACCATCCGGCAAGCACCACGCTGTAAACCCCCAGCGACGACATGGCAAGAAAGAACAACAGGCCGATATTCAGGTCGCTCACGATGATCCCCGGCGCCACCGGGAGCACAGCGAAGGACATCAGCACCGTGACGAACACCACCGCCGGAGCTACAACAAAAACCAGCTTGTCGGCGAAGGGAGGAATCCAATCCTCCTTCATGAAAATCTTGATGGCGTCGGCCATCACCTGAAGGAAACCGAAGGGGCCAACGCGGTTCGGCCCATAACGGTCCTGCCAAAGGGCGAGCAGTCGCCGCTCGACCCAGATCAGCGAGCCCGCGATGGTCAGCGCAACGACGACAATTCCGAGGATCGACAGAATGGGGTGTGGACTCGTCATTGTGACCTCGCGATCTTTCCCCAAGCCGGCAAGGAGAATCCAGCCACCGCCGGCAGCCCGGCGGACACACAGGCAACACCGCGCGGGAGATCGGGGCGGACGCGTACCGGCAGCCGCAACGTCCCGCCCGCACAGATCACGTCGACTTCTTTGCCCTCCGGAAGATCCGTGGCATTCACGGCTACGTGCGGCTTCGCAGCCAACTCGGCAATTCCGGGCGCCGAGAGACTCAACTCCTCTGAGCCGAAGATGTAAAACGTCGGCAACAGCAGCCACTCGCCCTCATGCGGCGCAAATGCAGGTGGAATCGCATCAAAGTAGGACCGCGCATCACTCGCTGCGGGCTCGAAGAGCCGCACACCCGCATCGCCGCCGCGCAACGGTCCGCCGACTTCTTTCTGGTACGTGTTGGTGGCCTGAATGGAGTTCCAACCGGGTGACCAAAAAAACGGAATCAGCGCAGCGGGAGGTTTGTCCGGCGTACCTTCCATCGAAAACGAAAGCGGCGAATCGGGATCCTCAGGCGGCTTAGGCTCGGATATATCAATGTTCACCAACATTGCGGTGCGCCCGCTTTCGCGGAGCGGGGAGCGCGGAATCTTCGCCCCAGTCACGCGAAATGAGGCGGACGGGGCGGCGGAGCGTACTGCTGCCAGGTGCGGTAACGCCGCGGCCATCGCCACCAGCACATCGTCGAGGTTGCGCCACTGTGGCGGCTTCAACCAGCGCCAGCTTGCCGATACATCATTGCGCGGGACAAATACCTGGAAGAAGCGTTGGACACGTCCTTCGCTGCTCACGAAAGTACCGTCGGATTCAGCGAAGGTTCCTGCCGGGAGAATCAGCTCAGCTTTCGCGTTCGTCGGATTCGTCAGATGATCGAGCACGATCACGTGCTTCGAGGCCTTCATGAAGGCCTCGACTTCAGCCGCCGGCGCGCGGCGGTACAGATCATTTTCGAGAATGATCACGGTATCGGCACGTCCGTCCCGGACCGCTTGAAACGCGGCGCTCAGCGGATTTCCGCCGATGAGTGCCGCGCCCACGGTG
Source organism: Bryobacterales bacterium (assembly GCA_963838455.1). Lineage (GTDB taxonomy): Bacteria > Acidobacteriota > Terriglobia > Bryobacterales > Bryobacteraceae > Palsa-187. Next base: position 6,123 of record CAWISY010000031.1, on the reverse strand, counting down.
TTACACTCGGGAGCCGTAAAGCTGAGCGCGGCGTGTGCGGCCATCGCCACATTCGCAGCCGCTTGAATGACAGCTCGGCTCGCACAACTGGTGCCGGAAATCACCAGCGGTTTCTTCGCCGCCTTGAGTGCGCGTGCGATCTCACCGGCGAACGGCGAATCTTCGCCCGACGGCGCGCGTGAATCGAGCGCATGGGCCACGGCGAAACCGAGTCGGGCCAGGTCATCCGGCGCGGCACGGAAGGTGGCCGTCGCGACATCGTCCAGGCGAGTGGCATACGGGGTCGCAATGTAGAGCGGTCCTTTCGCCGTTTGCATCGCGTCGCGCACGCCGTGATCCATCCACAACGGGATGTTTAATGCCTTGGCGATATCCATGGGCTGTTGGCGCACCGATTGCCGCACGGCCAACGCCATCCTGGGAGCGACGTTGGTAATGTCCTCGCCCAGGATGAAGACCGCGTCGGACTCCTCGATCTCGCGCAGCGTGGGCGTCCGCACAGCACCTCGCCGCAGAATGTCGAGCATCGCTCCAACCAGCTTTGCTTCGTCGTCGGCCATGCCCGAATGGAAATTGTCCGGACCGACCAAGGTGCGCAGTGCAAAGTTGGATTCGAGCGACGCGCGCGGCGACCCGATCCCGATTACGCTGCCGCTGGCGATGCGCTCACTGAGATGACGCTGTGCCAGTGCCACGGAAGTGCGCCGGCCCTCCAGCACCGGCTGGAGGATGCGCCGGTCGCTGTTGACGAACTCATAGCCAAACCTTCCGCGGTCGCACAGGAAGTATCCGTTTACTTCGTGGTTATAGCGGTTGACTACGCGGCGCACGGTCCCGTAGCGCTCACCGGAATCCGTATTGCAGCCGAGAGCGCAGTGCACGCAAACCGACGGCGCGAACTGCTGATCCCACTTGCGGGCGTAGTGCCGCTTCAGGGTCTTATCGGTGAACACTCCGGTCGGGCAGATTTCGACCAGGTTGCCGCTGAATTCATTCTCCAGCGCCCCATCTTCATGACGGCCGAAGAAGACCGTATTCCGCATCGCGAACGCGTTCAAATCCTCGCCGCCGGCATAATCGCGGTAATAGCGCACGCAGCGATAACACTGGATGCACCGGTTCATTTCCTGATTCACCAGCGGGCCCAGGTTCTGATTGCGGAACGTCCGCTTTTCGAAGTCGTAACGGCGGTAATCGTGACCGGTCATCACCGTCATATCCTGCAAATGACATTCGCCGCCCTCGTCGCACACCGCGCAGTCGTGCGGATGATTCAGCATGAGCCCCTCGATAATACCGGCGCGAAAAGCAGCAACCTCGGGATCATCGATGGAGATGCGCGTGCCTTCCTTGGCCGGCGTCAGGCAGGACATGATGATTTTGCCGTGCTCATCGTGCTCGTCCTTGAATTGCTTGACGGCGCACTGGCGGCAGGCCCCCACCGATCCCAGCGCCGGATGCCAGCAGAAGTATGGCAACCGGAAGCCCTGCGACAGACAGCCGTGGAGAAGGTTCTCCTCCGGGTTCATCTGGTACGGTTTGTGATCGACGTAGACGTTCACCATACCTATCTCCAGGGGCAGCGGTGCTCGCGAATATGCCGCTCGAAATCATCGCGAAAGTATTTCAAGGCGCTCTGCACGGGTTCCGCGGCGCCGGGCGCGAGCGCACAGAATGTATTGCCGGGGCTCCACATTTTGGCTTGAAAGTCGAGCTTGTCGAGGTCGCCGGGCTTGGCCGTGGCCATCCTCCATGGACTGCAAAATCCGATCCGCCCATCCCAGCCCGCTCCAGCAGGGCGTGCACCAGCCGCAGGATTCACGGGCGAAAAAGTGCGTCAGGTTCCACGTCATGCCAACCGGACAGGTCTGGTCATCCAGCACGATCATGGTGCCGGTGCCCATGCGGCTGCCGACTTTGGCCATTTCGGTCGAAATCCATGGGCGTATCCAGGTGTTCTTCGACGATGAAGTCGGTGGACGCGCCGCCGGGCAGCAAGCCGCGAAATTTCACCCCGTCGCGCATGCCGCCCGCATGCTCCTCGAGAATTTCGCGGACGGTGGTGCCCATGGGCAGTTCCCACAAACCCGGGCGCTTCACTTTTCCACTGGCGCCGAAGAGCTTGGTGCCCGCATCTTTGGTCCGGCCCAAACCGCGGAACCACGCCGCGCCGTTGTTGATGATGTGGGGGACGCAGCAAATGGTCTCGACATTGTTCACAATGGTGGGTTTGCCAAACAGGCCCGCCACCGGCGGAAAGGGCGGCTTGGCTCGCGGGTTGGCGCGCTTGCCCTCCAGCGCATTCAGCAGCCCGGTTTCATCCCCGCAGATATAGCGGCCGGCGCTGAGATGCAGGTACAGTTCCAGACTGTAGCCGGAACCCAAAATGTTCTTCCCCAGGTAATGACGTTCGTACGCTTCCGCGATGGCGCGCCCAATCCGTTCCGCGGCCAGCGTATATTCCCCGCGCAGAAAGATGAACGCGATGTCAGCCTCGATAGCGAATCCGGCGAGGATCGCGCCTTCGATGAGCTGGTGCGGATTCCGCTCCATCAACAACCGGTCTTTGAACGTGCCGGGCTCCATCTCGTCGGCGTTGACTGACCAGGTAAGTCGGGTTGGGCGCGTCTTTACCCAGCGGCACGAAACGACCATTTCAAGCCGGTTGGAAAACCGGCGCCGCCCCGGCCGCGCAGATTCGCGTCCTTCACTTCCGCGGTGACTGCCTGTCGGCGTCATGCCGCCATTCAGCACTTTGCGGATTGCCTGGTAACCACCGGCCTGCTCGTAAGTGCGCAGGTCGAGATAAGACCCGTCCGGGCGCATATTCTGGGTCAGCGGTTTTTCGTTCGTGGCGGTCATTTGTACTTCTCGAGTTCCGTGTCGATTTTTTGCGGATCCAGATCGCTGTGCAGATCGCGGTCCACCATCATGGCCGGAGCGTGATCGCAGCAGCCCGAGGCATACGATCGGCAGCAGCGTAAAGCGATTGTCGGGCGTCGTTTCGCCCAGCTCGATTCCCAGCCGTTCGTGGAGATGCTGGCGCAGTACGGTCGGAACCCATGATCCAGCAACTCACGCTGTCGCAAACCATGATTACGTGGCGCCCCACGGGCCTGCGATAAATAAGGTTGTAAAACGTGGCGACGCTATCCACATCCGTGGGCGACATGCCGATGTGCCCCGCAATGTCGCGAATGCTCTCATCGGAGATCCAGCCGCGGTGGCGTTGCACGATCTTCAGCGCGTCGATGCAGACCGCATCGCGCCTGGGATAGTGCGCCGCCTCCGACTCTATTTCGTTGATCTCATCCGTGGTCAGCATCGTTCAACTTCCTCACCGGTCAATATCGGCCAGTACAAAATCCAGGCTGCCCAGAATCACAACCAAATCTGGAATCATCAGTCCCCGCGCCAGCAAGGGCAGTGTCTGAATATGCGCAAAGGAGGGCGTCCGGATGCGTGTGCGATAGGAAACCGTGCTGCCGTCGCTCACCAGGTAGTAACCGTTATTGCCCTTGGTGGCTTCGATCGCGCCGAGTACTTCTCCCGGCGGCATAACCGGTCCCCAGCTCACGCTCAAAAAGTGGGTGATCAAAGTCTCGATATCGTGCAGAGTACGGTCTTTCACCGGAGGAGTTGCCAGAGGGTGATCCGATTTATACGGCCCCTCGGGCATATTCTTGACGCATTGCTCGATGATGCGCAGGCTCTGCCGCATCTCCTCGATGCGCACCACCGCGCGGTCATAGCAATCGCCGTGTTGGGCCGTCGGAATGTCGAACTCAAACTGGTCGTACCCGCAGTACGGCTGCCGCTTACGAAAATCCCAATCAAATCCACAGGCACGAAGATTCGGGCCGGTAACACCCCACTCGACCGCCTCATCCACGGTGAAGCTCCCGATGCCCTGCGTGCGCGATTTGAATATTCGGTTCCGCATCACGGTGCGGTCATATTCGATCAGGCGAGGCGGTAAGTACTTTATGAAATCCAGGAACATGTTCTCCCAGCCTTTGGGCAAGTCGGCCGTGACGCCGCCGATGCGAAACCAGGAGGGATGCATGCGCGCGCCCGTGATCGCCTCGATGATGCCGAAAGCGCGCTCACGGTCGTTGAAGGTGAAAAAGACCGGCGACATTTGGCCCAGGTCCTGAGCAAAAGTGCCGTACCATACCAGGTGGCTGATGATGCGGAACAGCTCCGACAGCATCACGCGAATCACCTGCGCGCGCGGCGGCACCTTGATCCCAGCCATCTTCTCGACCGCCGTAAGGTAGGCGAGGTTGTTCATCACGCCGCCCAGGTAATCGACGCGGTCCGTGTAGGGGATGTAGCTGTGCCAGGACTGGCGCTCGCCCATCTTTTCCGCGCCGCGATGGTGGAAGCCGATTTGAGGAACGGCGTCGACAATCTCTTCGCCGTCGAGCTGCAGTGCGATGCGCAACACCCCGTGCGTCCCCGGATGCTGCGGACCGATGTTGAGAAAAATGAAATCCGAGCCGTCGCGTTCCCGGCGCATGCCCCATTCCTCCGGGCGGAAGCGCAGCGCCTCCTGCTCGGCCGCTTCTTTAGCCCGAGTCAACTGATACGGCCCCATTTCCGTCGCACGCGCAGGATGTTCTTTGCGCAGCGGGTGACCCACCCAGCTCTCCGGCATCAAAAGGCGTTGCAGATGCGGATGCCCGTCAAAAACGATTCCGAACATGTCCCACACTTCGCGCTCGTACCAATTGGCGGCGGGCCAGATGTCCGTGATGCTGGGCAAGCGAGAGCCGGTCCTCCGCAAGAGCCACCTTGATGCGCATATATTCGTTGCGCTCGAAGGAAAGCAGATGATAGACGACCGTAAAATCGCTCGCCGGCTGGCCCTCACGATGTGCCCTCATGCGCTCATCGATGGCGGTGAGGTCGTAGAGCATCTTGTATGGCCGGTCCACCTCTTCTTTGAGAAAGCGGAGGAGACCGGGAAGGCGGTTTTTCGGCACCCAAAACGTGGGTATGTGATCGAGCGTGTCCTGAGGCACGGCCGCCAGCGCCCAGCCGGTCGCTGATTTCCTGCGTGATGGTGGGGGCGGCGATCATACCTCGTCGGGCTCCCTCAGCACCGTCGCTTTCTCCCTGGCGGGCTGCATCAGGTCGCGCAAAGACGGAAGCGGCGCTCGAACGGTCTCCTGCGAGCCCACCACCCAGCTCAGCGGACGCCGCTCCGTTCCCAACGGCTTTCTGCAACAGCAGCAGCCCCTCCAGGAACGCTTCCGGACGCGGCGGGCAGCCGGGCACATAAACATCTACCGGAAGGAATTTGTCCACGCCCTGCACCACGCTGTAGATGTCGTACATGCCTCCCGAGTTCGCGCAGGAGCCCATCGAGATCACCCAGCGCGGCTCCATCATTTGTTCGTAAAGACGCTGAACGATGGGCGCCATCTTGAGGAAGACCGTCCCGGCGACCACCATGAGATCCGCTTCGCGAGGCGTGCCGCGAATCACTTCAGCCCCGAAGCGCGAAACGTCGAACTTGCTGGTGATGCTGGTGGCCATTTCCACGTAGCAGCAGGAGAGCCCGAAGTTGAAGGGCCACACGGAGTTCTTGCGGCCCCACTGAACCAGATCCTCCAGACGCGAGAGCACCACGCTCCGGCGCGCGGTTTGTTCGAACGGCTCAGAGTCCGGGGTTGCTATCAGACCCGTAATGTCCGGCTTGGTTAGTGACCACTGCATCGAATTCTCACCTTGCACCGCGCGGTTCCCGCGACCAATCCAGCGCCCCGACTCTCCAGAGATAAAGGAGCGCCGCGGCAAGCACGCCGACAAACAGCAGCACCGCACGATAACCGGCCCAGCCTAATTCGCGAACCGCTCCGGCCCAGGCGAACAGGAAGACCGCTTCCAAATCGAAAATGACGAAAAACATGGCAACCAGGTAGTAACGTACGGAGAACCGCACGTGCGCCGAGCCTTCGGAAACAATCCCGCCTTCGTAGGGCTCGCCTGTCGCAGGTTCGGAATGTCTCTGACCCAAGAGGTAGGAGACAAACAGAATCACGGCCGCGAGTACTACTACAAAGACGAAATATACGGGCAATGGCCAAAGCATTTAGAGATTCACACTCCTTCCCG
>CAWISY010000030.1:0-45208 GCA_963838455.1 Bryobacterales bacterium | reverse complement strand
TGCGACGATTTCCAGCACAAGATCTTTGCGCTGTTTTTCGGCCAGTTGCCGTCGGCTCTCCATGCTCTGCTTGGCGAGTTGACCAGCCTCACCAGACGGCACACCCTTCGCGTTGATCGTCTGCTCGGTGGCCTGTTCGGTAGAGACGGCGTTCAGAAGCTCGTCGCGCGACTTTCGAGGCACGAACACATAGAGGATAGGACTACTGACGCCGGCCGCGCGCGCGGCTGCGATCATCTCCTTCTCCGATCCTGAGAAACCGTCGCGGACCCAAACGGGAATGGTTTCGCCGTTGGCGGCAGGTGGATCTTGCGTCCGGTGCAGTGTCAGCCACCGCGCTTCCTTTGCCGCACCCTGGAGCAGCTTCAGGCTTCTGACGATGCGGTCGATTTCGGCGCCCAGGAGGCGATCCCGCTGTTCGTCGAAATTGGCGGTGTTGTTCTTGAGTTTGGCCTCGCGCTGGCGGAACTCGAAGTCCCAGTTGCGGCCTTCTTCGGTCTGAATGCGAAACTCATCGCCCACGGGCATGAGAACGCCTTCGTCAGCGAGCTGGTCGAGCAGGGTCGATACCGCGCTGCGGAGCTTGCCATTATCCGCCTTGAAGTCATCCACCAGGAGGTCGGCAATGTGCTCCTTGCAGGCACGTACTCCAATGGAAGCCGCTTCGTCTGTCGGGAGTTGGCCGATGAGGAAAACCAGGCCGCAGATACGCTGCCGGAGACGGCCCTCAGGCGGTGCCGTTAGAACCGAGGCTGAGAATGCGTTCGTTGATCTCTCGCGGAAGCGCACCTGTTGTTACCATTTCGGGGGCAAGCGCCTCATAGAGGTCGTCGCCGGGAATGATGCTGCCGAGTGGCTTGTTGGCCAGTCGGGCGATGCAGTCGTAGATGATGCGGAGCTGAGACCGAAGCTGGCTCTGCGTGCCGGCGGTGTCGACCTGGCGGAAGCACTGCTCCCAAAAGCGGCGGCGGACCGGCAGCAGGGGATAGTCCTCTACGATGATGGCCTTGTCTTCCATGCGCTCGCCAATCTTCGTGCCCGCTAACTGGCGCGACACCTCGCCGGCGTGCGTATCGAGTAGTTCAGCGATCTTGCTCAAGGTGGCGGGTTGCTTGCGAAGCAGGACCTTCCGCGTGACCGTTTCGACGTCGGCATCGGAGAGCTGGATACGGATCGTGAAGCGATCCAGCAGTTTGTGCAGCAGCTTTATGCCGGTGAGGGCCGATTGGCCGGCGCATACCAGCATCACCTGGCTATCGAGCTGCTTCTGGATGGCCTCGGAAATCTCGGTGATGAGGGTCGATCTCGTCTCGGAGTCGCCGATATACTGCTGGACTTCGTCGAGGATCAGGATGGTGCAGGGCACCTGGCCGTCCCGCCCGGCGCGCTTCAAAACGCGCTTAAACATGCCCAGGAACTCGTCGGTGGTGAGGTCCGCCGTCTTGAGAGGGAATTGGGTTTTGATGGTATCCCGAGCGGCCGCTTCGCTTACCGCGAAATTCGGGTCGCACTTCAGGATCGCCTTGGCGATCAGCGGGCTGACGTAGAGGTTGTTGAGTTCGTTCTCCCACTTCTTACCGGCAGCCTCGATGCTCGATTTCACTTGGGCAAGGTACTTGTTGTCTTCCAGCCAAAGAGTGAAACTGCGCCTGGGGATACTGGTGCGGTAAGCCGACGGCCCGGAGCAGGATGCTCAACACGCTCAGGCGCACGTTCTCGGTCGTTCCAGAGGGGAGTGTCCCGGCCGCGGCAAGCAGTCCACCCGATCGTTTCCCGGCGACATCGAGTTCGCGCAGCAGGTCGCGGACCTCATCCGGCAGTTCCGGAACGAGGCTGCGGGCCGTGGCGCCGTCGGAGAACTCCGTGTTAGCCCACAGATGGGCGGCCATTTTGAGGAGGTGCGATTTTCCGCTGCCAAAGAAACCGCTGACCCAAGCGGATTTCTGGTGTGTTTGGCTCCGGCTCGCCAGAAACGACGAGAGGATCTTGATGATGCCATCCGCGTATTGACCCTCGCATACGAATGTGGACAGCTCGCCGCGAAGCTCCTTCTCCACATTTGCATCGGCGGCTTCATTGGTGATGCGCGCCTGGCCGTTATTGACGAGCGCTTCCTGGGAGGGATCTCGAAGGAGAATGTCTTTGATCAGCATTAGTAAGCTCCAGAAGAATGCAGGGTTATCGGCACGGCCAGGTAGTTCCAGCCATCACGGGCATCAAGCAAACGGTAGTTGTTTTGGTCGTAGGTGCCGGGGAAGAAGACCACCAATCGGCCCTTGATCGAGGGCTCCAGCAGCTTTAACACCCGTGAGACACGAGTGAATCCGAACAGCGCGCCAACACCGAATACCGCCACGACGGAGTTCTTGTCAGTCTCGGGCCGATCAAGGATGGTTCTGACTCTGCCCGCGACATCCTCGGCGAACTCCACCTCGAGTTTCAATTGAAGATCCTCAGGTGATTCGAAGTAAGCATCCCGGTATTCCTCTCGCGCCATCCACTGGGCGAACGAATCCGCTATGTTGACTTCGAACCATTCATGGCCCTCATCCCTGGTGGCCATGGCGAAGGCCTCCTTCCGGGCCATGAGAGATCTTTCCAGTTCCTTGTCGTAGACCACCATGACGACCCGCTGCGCGCCGGCGACGGTGTGCTGCCACGGCAGGCTGATGTGCTGTTTGTATTTTTCAGCGAGCTGTTCGATCTTGCCCATTACGCCCTTCCTTGCGGTTCACGAAACTGTGGGTCGAGACGGCTCAAGTTCAAGTCGAAAACGTCGCCGGCCGTCCTTAGATCGAGCAACCCTATCCTCTTGGCAGCCGTGGCGAATTCCAGAGCGGACGAGGTGCCGCAATCAAGTACCTTCGACCAGCCAGTGGAAAGCATTTCCTGGCCCTGGAAGCCTGCGGCATGGGCCAGGTACAGGGCGAACGCGACGGCGGCAGGAGTCGGCTGGACCAGGTGGCGAAACTTGAAGGTACGACCCGACAAGTGCCCAGATTGAGACCATGAGCTCGCCGCGTTCCGAACCACCTTGTCAATGGTCGATTCGTTCATGCGCTCGCCGGCAACCTTTTCGACCGCAGCCCGCATGAGTGCTCTCTGGTACTCCGCACCGTCGGATAGTCCGACCACGGTCTCCGCGGTTGCCATCAGAAGAGGGTCCCGAGCAAGGCTGGCGAGAAGGGCGAGAAGTGGCCTGCCCGGCACATCGGTCCCCCATAGCCGTCGCAGGATTCGGAAAATAGGCACTGCGGGGTCGATGGCGTAAAGCTCCTTTAGCCGCTGCACGGAAATGCGGCGCGTGGCGACCGTTCTCTTCCCCAGGCAGTTCGCATCGATGATGGCGGCCGCGTATTCGGGTGCTTTCGCTTCGGATGGCACGGCCTCAAACAGCGCGCTCAGCTCGTCCAGCATGATGGTACGGCTGGCGTGCGTCCCGACGTGACCGAAGCGAAACCCGGCTTCGAGGGCGGCTCCGCGTCCGCGGCTTGGGGGATAGAAGATGAGTTGAGTCTCGGTCATGGTGCTATGCGGGCGTTCCGCTGGTCTTCATCGCCTGGATGTGGCGGTCCAGTGATTCGATTTCCTTCGCCAAGTCGGTCCTCATGCGCCCAGCCCGGTCGGCGATTTTGTCCCCGTTGCTCTTCACTGTCTCCGCCCAGGTCTTGATCTCGCACAAGTACCCCAGTTGCTTCTCAATGGCTCTGGTCGCGAGCTCGATTGCGTTGACGGCTTCTTCAGTTTCGACGGCCTCGTGGTTCTCGCGAATCACGAGTGCGCGGGCAACGCTGAGAGCAGCCTTAATGAATAGGTCAGATGCCGGATCGTCGGGGTCCCACGTGATCACCAGGTGGTTGCCATAACGGGCAAATGGCTGGAGACCTTCGGGAGCGGCGCTGCGTGCGAAGACAAACACGCCGACCTGTGCCTGGCGGTTCTTGCGCCCTTCCTCCATCTCCGCGAGGGCGCGCTTCAGATCGTAGCTTTTGTCGTCCTTCGCTTCCCAAACGATCCGCGCGCCAGGGGCAGCGCTGTCCGGACCGAGTTCAGTGACGAAATCGCCCATCTTGCAGTTCTTGATCGCGCCGGTGGTATGTCCAGTTGCTACATGGGGATCGTTGAATCGCTGCGCTTCGGCGGCGAGGACGAGGCCAAGTTGTTCTTCGAAGGTATGGCCGTGTTGCGTCGACCTCGCCGCCTCCTCGCGCCGGGCCTGCATGGAAGCCAAGGTGGTCCGCACTTCGGACTGGAAGTCCGTGTTGCTCTTCACCAGACTTTCAATCGTGGTTTGCAGTTCGCGCTTCAGCCGGGAGAGGGCAGACGTGTCGTCGTCCAACGTCAGGTTCTTGTCGATCTGCTGACGCGTGTCCTGCAGCATGCGGGACAGGCGGGTGATTGCGGACTGCTCGTTATCGGTTGAGAACTCGTCCGTAACAGCCTTTTGGGCGGCTTCGACCTTGGCAACCAGACGGGAAAGCGCTGAATCCGGCTTGTCCAGCGAGAACTCTCCGACGAGGCCATCCACCTGCGTCTTCAGGTCCGTCTTCAACTCCCCGTTGTTCGTAACCAGTTCGGTGATCAGGCGGGAGAGGGCGGATTCCTTGTTGTCCAGCGAAAACTCCTTCAGGATCTGGCCTTGCTGCTCTTCCAGTACCGACTCAAGCATGGCCGAGATCTGGGCCTTCAACCCGCTGGCGTCCGTGGGAGAGAGCAGTTTGAAGAGCTGGCTGCCTTCCCCAAGGTGGGTGGCCAAGGCCCGAGCGATGGTGGAGTTTTCAGGCGCCAGATGAGTCCGGAGAGCTCGATCCAGTTCACCATCATTGCGGAGGAGAGCTTCGATGCGCTGGGGAAGTGCGCCAGTTGTCGGATCGAAATACTGCCGGAGGGCGCCCGAGAGGTCGGTAGTGATCTCCGTCCCGCGTTGCGCCAGGAGTTCAGCCAGACTGGAAAGGAGTTTCTGGCCAGCCTCGCGGATCGCAGTCGCGTCCAACTCGCCGGCGGCCTGCCGTAACGAGAGAACACCAAGCCGAAGCGCGCCGAGCGCGTATGCTTCCCGTGCGGCACCCTCGGTGTGTTTCTTCAGTTCGGCGACCACCTCGGCATCAGAGACTTCGAGCGCAAGCAAAACGGTTGCGTTCAGTGCCGGGGTTTCGTAGTCGGCGACGGCGGCGATGGCACCGGTCTGGGCAAGAGACATCATGGCGGCTCCTTGGCGACCTTCGTCTGGCCAAGACCGCCAGGCGTATTCGCTCAACGGGTCATCTTCTCGACGGCAAACTTGCCGTCACTACAATTACTAAGACCCGAAGTTCTTTTTTACGCCGAATTGAGATCGAAGTCAATACTCTTGCCTAATATCGCCGGCAAACTTGCCGGCTGAAATGTACTATGCTGTTTTTAAAGACATTAGCATCACTCGCCTCCTTCGCTCGAGACGGGCCTCTGCCAGAAACAGCGCATGGGCCTCCGGCCCCAAACCAGACTCGGCTCGGGCGGCTCGCGGCGTCTGCCTCTGTTTGCTCCACCGGGCATATCCGTGACCTTGCTTACACCGGGGCTAAACAGTTGACAACCCTTCCAGTCCGGCCCACAAACCCGAAAATCTTCAAACTCGCGCGGGTATTAGTTGACAGGGGCGCGAACGCGCTCCGGAATCACCAGATAGCGGGCAGGCCGCCAAGCGGGACTCGTTGTGGGTGCTGGACATCGATTCGAGCCACCACAACCAGCCGTCGGCGGCCGCTGTCTCCATCGTCCGCACCCACAGCATCCTTTCGCCAGGCGCCGCGCCATTGGAGGCGAGCGCATGCAAGTCGGCGAGGAACACGACAGTTGACGATGCTCCTCAGCGAGATCGCGGCGCTGCTGGCCACGGCGTACCAGCGGCATGCGCGAGCTCCGGCTGATCCGGACGGTCGCCGGCGGCGCTGCCGTCAACAGAAGGCCTTGATAACACGGGGGAACCGAGCCCTCATGAACTGACGTTGACGGGCCGGAGAGGCCACAGAAAGGAGTCAGCACAGGTAATGAGGAAAGAAAAGAAGCTGCCGGCGATATCGGATCTGCCGAGACTGAGCGCGCCGCAGTTGCAGGCCGTGCATCAGGAGATGTTCGGCGCGAAGCACCCGATTGCGAACTGCCAGCATTTGCGGCGGAAGATCGCCTGGCACATCCAGGCGGCGAAGGAAGGCGGACTTCCGGAGTCGGTCCGGCAGTACGCCATCGCGATCGCCCGCGGGGCGGAGCTGCGGGTGCGCATTGCCGAGAACGCTGTCGAGGCGGCAGGCCGCGATTCCGCTGGAGCATGTCCGTGACGACCGCAGTGGTGCCAGCCGCGGGATGCCCGGCTGCCCATGCCGGGGAGCCTGATCGTGAAGAAGTACAAGGACCGGACTCTGGTGGTGAAGGTCCTCGACAACGGCTTCGAATACGAGGGCCGCCGGTTCACATCGCTCAGCACCATCGCCGGCGAGATCACGGGCACACGCTGGAATGGCTTCGCCTTTTTCGGGCTTGGACAGGGAGGCGCGGCGTGCGTCCTGAAAAACGGCAGAAGGAGAACGGAAACGGCAACGGCTCCGCCGTGCCTACGTCCATCCGCTGCGCCATCTACACGCGGAAGTCGACGGAGGAAGGCCTCGAACAGTCCTTCAACACGCTCGACGCACAGCGCGAGGCCGGCGAGGCCTTCATCAACAGCCAGCGGCACGAGGGTGGGTGGCGCTGCCGCAGAAGTACGACGACGGCGGCTACACCGGCGCCAACATGGACCGGCCCGCGCTGAAGCGGCTGCTGGCCGACGTCGAATCCGGCGTGGTGAACTGCGTGGTGGTCTACAAGGTCGACCGGCTGACACGCTCCCTGCTGGACTTCTCCAGGATCATCGAGATCCTCGACAAGAACAGCGCGACGTTTGTGTCGGTAACCCAGCAGTTCAACACGACCACTTCCCTCGGCCGGCTGACGCTGAATATCCTGCTCTCGTTTGCGCAGTTCGAGCGCGAGATGATCTCGGAACGCACGCACGACAAGATGGCCGCCGCGCGGCGCAAAGGAAAATGGGTGGGCGGCAATCCCGTCCTTGGCTATGATGTTGCCCCGCAAGGCGGCTCGCTGGTGGTGAATCGAGGAAGAGGCGCAGCGCGTGCGGGAGATCTTTGCGCTCTACCTCGAGTTCGGCTCGCTGATCCCGGTGGTGGAAGAACTCGACCGCCGCGGCTGGCGGATGAAGGCATGGACCACACGCGAAGGCCGGCAGGCGGGCGGAAAACCGATCGCCAAGAACACTCTCTACAACCTGCTCACCAACATGATCTACACCGGGCAAAGTGAAGTACGGCGGCCAGGTCTACGAGGGCGAGCACGAGCGCATCGTCGACGACGAGATCTGGAACCAGGTCCAGACGACGCTCGGACCGCAATGGCCGGCGCGGCGGCCGCAATATCGGCAACAAACACGGCGCGCTGCTGAAAGGCCTCGTGCGTTGCGCCACCTGCGATGTCGGAATGATCCACACCTACGTCCAGAAGAAGAACCGGGCTATACCGCTACTACGTGTGCGTGAAGGCGCACCAGCGAGGGTGGGCCCAGTGCGAGACGCGCTGCGTCTCGGCCCCGGCCTTGGAGAGCGCTGTGCTGGAACAGACTTCGCGGCATCGGCCGCAACCCGACGGTTCTGCGGCAAGGTTCTGCGAGCAGATCGAAGATCACCGCCAGCAGGACGCTTCGGCGGCCATCGAAGGAGAAGGCCGACGTTGAAGCGCGAGTTGAAGAAGATCGCGCAGGAGATGGGTGGCGTAGTATCGGTCGGCCGGCAAAGCCGAGTTCACTACCAGACCGCCTGGCCGACCTGCAGGATCGCGCACGCACCTCAACGACCGCTTGATCGGAACTTCACAGCAGTTGGCGGCGATCGACGCGGAGCCGACCGATCCCAGGGACGTCGAGACCGCGCTTCATGAGTTCGATCCACTGTGGGAGCAATTGTCGACATGGGAACAGGAGCGGTTCATCCGCACCCTGGTCGAGCAGGTCCGCTACGACGGCAAGACGGGCACGGTGACGCTCGGGTTCCGGTCCAGCGGGATCAAGGACTTGTGCGACTGGGCGCCGGCCGTCAGGGAGAAATACGAGCATGCACAACAGCGCGGCTGAGATTCAATTTCGGCTGCACGCCACGCGGGCGTGCGGCGGAGAGCGGAGCACCGTCCGGACGCCCCGCGATCCCACAGGGGGCGTCTGCCGCGAGTCACACAGGTGATGGCGCTGGCCATCCAGTTCCAGGACATGATCCAGCGCGGCGACGCGCGCGACTACGCGGACCTCGCCCGCCTCGGGTGCCTCACGCGGGAACGGATGAGCCAGATCATGGAACTGTCTGGCTCGCGCCGGACATCCAGCAGGAGATCCTGGAGTTTCCGCCCAGAACAGGACGGCGCGATTTCCCGATCAGTGAAGTGGCGGCACGGCGAATCGCGGCGAGTCTGGACTGGGCAGAGCAGCGGGAGCTATGGCGTAAGTTGAAGCAGGACTGTCACTTAGACTGATCTGCCGAGCCGTTTGATTTCCACAGGTTTTTCACCCCAGAATGGCTGTCAACCTAATTTTGCCGAACAAAATCAGTGCTTTGCGTTGTGGAAGTATTCGTATTTTCTTCGCCGTGATATTCTGAGGGAATTCGCTGCGATTGTAAGCGCAGGATAGGCTCTCAGCCCCTCCCGAGCCGTGTGGCGTCGGGTGCAAAGTACGTGGCACGGAGCCCCCGTGATTTTTGGAGGCTAACAGTGCCCGCATTTTTCGACCTACCTTCGTTTTTCCGCCGCGTTTCGAATCCCCTCCTCCAGCGGTTCTTCACCGACCCGCCCGCGTTCACGGGCTTCGATTGGGCGGCCGCCAGCGCCAGGAAGATTGAGCCGATCCTGCAACGCTTCAATGCAATGACACCCGCAGAGCGCGGCGATGCCTTCCAGGTCTTCCGCCGCGCGGAATCGCTGGCGAGTTCCATGGGGACGCAGGTTCTCATCGAAGCGAGCCGGGACAAGGGTGGTGATGTGGCCGGGAAGCTGGCGGCCATGAACAATGCCCACGACCGCGCATTTTGGATGTGCCTGGAGCATCCGGACATCATTGACGGGGCGAGGACGCTGGCCCGTATCGAATCGCTCCCGAAGAGGATGTGGGAGTCGCGCCAAGGGCTTCCGGTGCGGCAGCTTGAGGTGACGAACGACATCAAGTCGGAACTCAGCCGCCAAATCATCGAGATGTTTCAACCCGAGCAGTTCCGTGGGGAACATTGCGTGGTGGAGCATGTGCAGCGGGAGGGTGGTGTCGAGTGCTTCTTCGCCTATCCAGCCGATTACTCGGATGAGCGGGAAGGCTACGATCTGGAGGGACATTTCGAACGGACGCACTGGAATCCGGCCTTCAAGATCGTCTTCGCTTACCACTCGGCCGACGGATCGCTCGACATCTACGCTCAGGGCGGCACCAAGATCCGAAGCCGGTTGGCCCACATCTTCGCTCGCGCGGTCCTCGGGGCCGACCAGGATCTGAAGCTCCCCGAACTCGACTGCTTCGATTTGGAGCTGTTGAAGGATCCCAACCTGACGTTCCCGACGAATGCGGCCGATCGCATCCGGCTCGTGCGGATTCAGTCGATGAAGCTCAAGTTTCACGGCAGTAAGCCCGCAGTCATTGAGGTTTCGATTGACGGGCGCCGGAAGCAGGGATCCATCCACGAGGCAATCGCCGACAAGTTCCGCGAACCGCATGCCGGGTTGGCGACGGCCACGCTGACCAGCGTGGTCTTACAGGCTTTCTTTCAGACTCCTGCCGGGAAAGAGCGGAGCGCCAGCTTCAGGATCTCCGCCCCGTCTTTCTGCGACCTCGAAGATTCACCCGAGGAACAGATCTTGCGGGGCTACTTGCCTGTCTGGGGAATTCAGAAAAATGCGAACAGTGTGGCAACAACTGCTTGATCGGCTGGCGGCCGGCGAGGTGACCATCTGCGCTGACGAGGTTCCTCGTTGGGACAAAAACCAGTGGGAGGAGGTCCTCGGGCTCGGACTGCTACGCGAAACGGAGTTGGCGGGGGCCGTCGTCTGCGATCAGTGCGGCGAGGCGCATTGGGCCGAGGTCTATTGGGTGACGCCTGGGGTAAAGGCTTGTTTCGGGTGTGACACCGAGGGCGTCATTGATATCGAACTCGACCGGCTGCGGCAGTGGCGAATTGACGCTGATCGCGTGGCGGGCCTTGTGGCGGGCTCCCTCGATCTCTCCTCGCCGATTGAGGTGCTGCTGCGCGAGCGCCTCTGGCGCATTGGCCGGCGCCGCATGGGTGGACGGTACAGGGACATCTTTTTCGGCGTTGGCGCCGGGCTGCCCGTCGCGGAGATGTCGGCGGCGATTCGTTCATCCATCGGCCCAGGCTCCGCCCTGCTGCTTACGGTTGGCGCCGATGGGAATCCGGATGGCATCCCTGCTGGCCAACACCGGCTCGACCTTGCTTCGGTGTCCCGCGTCGAAGGTGGGCGTGTGGTGATTGATTTGGATTACGTGGAAGAGCGGTTAGCCGGGGAAGCGCCATCCACCCGAAAATCCTCGCCGAGCATTCCTGTCCCTGCAGGAACGGCCTGGCGAGACGTTTCGATCATCGTCTTCGACGGCTTGCTGCAGGTGACGGTCTGCGGCAAGGTCTCATGAGAAGGAATTCGCGGAAATCGGTGTGGACGAACAGTCCCAGCCGATCCAACTACTGAAGCTGTTCGCCGCGGCGCGCGGAACACTATCGTCCGAACGCATCAGCGAAGTGCCAAAAGGCGACACACCGCCAAAGACGCGAGTGCGCCGATTGAGGGCGCTGTTGCAGAGCCTGATTGAAATCGACGGCGATCCGGTCCCGAACCAAAAGAAGGCCGACACATATACCTGCGCGTTCGAAATACGGCTGGTGGGTGACGATGGTTATCCCACGCCCGCTGGCACAACCTGGATCGACTTCAGTTTCCACGAGCGGGCGGATGGACGATTGCTGGTGTCTACAGGCGAGAAGCAGCGCCGACGTGGCCTTGCCATCGACCGGGATGATACGGTTCGCGCAGAGGTGGCGGAAACGACAAGGGAAGCCGTCAGAACCTACTTGATCGATGACATTGTGCCGCGCCCATCGTCGGGCAAAATGCCAGCCGGGGGCAGCGCATTGTTGGATCTGCTCCGGTCCGGCGGTAGGATCCGGCGCGCCGGCGATGACATGGCGATCCTTATTCTTGCGCAGCGCCTCCGGGAATGGACCGGCCTCGGCCAGGATCCGCTGAGCTTCAGTGACTCGACCGGAACCTGGCTGGCGAGTTTCTCCTGCTCAAGCGCGCTGTCGGCAGCAAAGTGACATGTCACCGTGGCTGAGCGCAGGCAAGCAAACAATTTTCAATCTATCTTTCCCATCCTTTCAATAGCTTAGAGATTTTGCCGAGTTCTTCCGGGGTTGCAGGGTGACATGTCACCCTAACCAATCCCGGAGGAACAAATGAGCAACACCTCAGCCGCTCCGGTCGCCAAATCGCCGATCAACCCACAATCGGCGGGCACACCGACGGAAACCCTGGTGCGCAACGCCTTGGACGACATCGTAGTCGTCGTCGGCGGTGCGGCCGCACTCCACCAACTCGACGACGACGTGGTCTGGAGCGTGATGAAGCGGCTGGACCGGATTCGGGTCCGGCTTCTCCGCGACCTGAAAGGGCTGGCGCCTCGAAATGAGGAAGAGCCAAAAGGGCCAAAGCCGCCACGAGTCCACCCTGCCGTAGACGAGTTCCTGGCACGCAACCAGCGGCATAGCAAAACGCAGGCCGTCGTAGTGCCCCGTTCGGTCACATGTTACCCAGCCAGTAGCAGAGGACACGATGAGCACAGACGCCTCCGCTACCCCAATCAAGAAAGCAGAAACGCCGGACCCGATTGATTCTGCCCCGCCAACCGAGTCGCTGGTGCGGGCCGCCCTGGATGACATCGCCTTGCTGGTGGGCGGCGCGGCCGCCTTGCACCAGTTGGAAGATGACCTGGTCTGGACGCTGACCAAACGCATGGACCGGATTCGAGTCCGGTTGCTGCGGGATCTGAAGGGACTTGCCCACCGGGACGAATTCGAGCCGAAGACGACAAAACCACCCCGAGTGCACGCCGCCGTCGAGGAATTCCTGATCCGCAACCGCGCGGGGATGGGGGAGTGACGCCGGCCATGAAACAAGCCAAGCGCTTTTCCCAACTTACCGCTCCCCGGCAAGCCCTGGTTCGGTTGCTGCAGTCGGTCAACTTCGGCTACCTCGAAGGCCTCGAAGTCCGTAGCGGCGAGCCGGTGTTCAACCCCGCGCCGACAGTATTCGTCGAGGTGAAGCTGGACACCTGCAACGAACCCCGCCCGGAAATGGATCTGATGGACTTCGAACTGGGGAATGAAGTCATTCGGCTGGTGGAGCAACTCGATGAACTGGGCGACGGAAACATCGAGCGGATCGACGTTCGCTATGGCATTCCGCGGCGGGCCCTGATTGAGCGCCCTATCCAGGGGGTACGGCGATGATGCCGGCGGCGGTGGCCATACCCCTGGCCGATTTCACTCCGTACCTGCTCCAGCAGTCGGCGCTGCGGGCCAGCCTTCTGCAAACGAGCTTCGGATTTGCCGCGGATGATTGGGATGATCTCCGGCAGGATCTGGCACTGGACTGCCTCAGGCGCTTGCCCAGGTTTGACGGATCGCGCGGGAACTGGAAAGGGTTCGTGCATGGCGTCGTTCGCAACCACGCCTGCGTTCTAGCCTCGCGACAAATTCAACGCCCTCAGTTCCAACCACTGGAATTGGATACCGTCTCCGAATCGCCGGACGGCAGTTTGACCGGCAAAGCAGATGAGGCGCCAGCGGAGGACTTCCGTCCGCTCCTGGAACTTGGCCTCGACACGGAGCGTGTCCTCGCCGGGCTGCCGGAAGATCTGCAGATGATCGCCCGCTATCTCGCCGAGATGCCCATATCGGCTGTGCGGCGAAAGACCGGGCTGTCACTGGCCCAAGTGAATCGCCGTATCAGGCAAATCCGGGCGGCGTTCACGGCGGCGGGCCTCGCACCAGCGAATGGTGGAGGTGCCCGATGACGAATGCCCAACAGATTCCGATTCCATACATCGGGATTGATGGCGGCGCGCAAGGCCGCCGAAGGACAAATTGCTCGTTACCGGATCTCCCATGGGATTCACCTCTCGTTCATTACTGGATCTCCCATGGTCAATCAACGCGAAACGCTCCGGGAAGCCACGATTGAAGGGTTAATGAAGGCGTTCCGCGACGGCGCCGGGCGCGTGCCCGACGTGGAACTCGCGGTCCGCGGTGACCGTTACGGATGCACCGACTCCGATGGAACTTACACGATCACCGGTGACGTGTACATTATCGACGGGCTCCAACGGATCAGCGCGGCCAGGCAATTCGTGGATGACGGCGGCAAGCCGCTGGTCGGCGCAATGCTTCACTTCGGCACCACGGAGGAATGGGAAAGGGAGCGGTTCGCCATCCTGAACATGCGCAGGACGCGGCTCTCCCCGAACGTCCTGCTGCGCAATCGTGCCGCGCAATGCCCCTCCCTCAGCCGCCTTTACGAGCTCTGCCGCGATGAATCATTCGTTCTGTGCCAGCGGGTCTCGTGGTCGCAGTACATGCGCCGCGAGGAACTGCTGACGGCGTTGTCGTTCCTGAAGACGGTAATGCGCCTTCATTCCCAATTCGGGGCGGGCCGCTACGGGGTGGTCTCCGGACTGTGGCAGGCGCTGCCGCCCATGATGTCCACCGTGGGGCACTCCACCATGATCGAGAACGTCAAGACGTTCTTTCAGCTCCTCGACAGCGCGTGGGGTATCCGCGGGATCCTCTACAAGGATCGCGCCACTCACCTGAAGTCGGCCTTTCTCTTCGCCCTGGCCGACGTGATCTCCGAGTATCCGGCGTTCTGGTCCGGGAAGAGCCTCCGCATCGACCGCGACATGCAGAAGAAGATCGGCCAGTTTGGACTGAACGACCCCAACGTCCGGGCGATGGCTTGTAGCGGATCGAGTGTCGGGCTTCTAAGCCGGCTCATCGTGGACCACATCAACGCCGGAAAGCGGATTCGACGGCTGGTCGCGCCCGATCCCTTTCAGGGTGGCACTCGCTGCGCAGTCTAAAACCGCAACGCCGGAGCGCAAATCACTATGACGCAGCCAATCATCTCGACCTACTCGATGTGGTCGCTGTTCCGGAACTGCCGCAAGGCGGTGGACTGGCGCTACCTCCAGCAACTGGTCGGCTCTGGAGCGCGACGGGAACCTCCATTTCGGCTCCCTCGTCCACCAGTGCCTTCAGCTGTGGCACCAGTGCCGCGACCTCGGGCGACGTGCTGGCCCTCATCGGCACGCTCTGCCCCAACCGGCTGTATGACGAAGGCCAGCGCCGGGACTGGCACAACGCCACGGCGATGATGAAGGCCTACGCGGCGCGGTATGCGGCGGAAGAGTTCGAAGTGGTGGCGCTGGAGAAGACGTTCCAGGGTCCGATCGTCAATCCGGCCACCGGCGCGGCGTCCCGCAGCTTCGTCCTCGCCGGCAAGGTCGACGGCATCGTGCGCATCGGCGACGACTACTTCCTCCTGGAACACAAGACCGCCGCGCAACTCGACGCCGATTATCTGGAGCGGCTGTGGACGGACTTCCAGATCACCATCTACGCCTACTACGTCGAGCAGACGATGGGCATCACCATCACCGGCATCCTCTACAACATCCTGGTCAAAGCGAAGCTCCAGCAGAGCAAGGGCGAAACGGAGGAAGAGTACCAGGCGCGCCGCGCGGAACTGCTGGCGAAGTCGAAGACCGGCAAGACCACCGCGAAGCGGAAGCTGCCGGAAACGGATGAGGAATTCCAGGAGCGCCTCGCGGAAAAGTACACCGATCCGGCCATGCTCCACCGGGAGATGCTCTACCTCTCCCGCGACCGCTTCGACATCCTGCGCAGCGAACTCTGGGAACTGACCCAGGCATTCCTCGACGCCCGCCGCCGCGGCGTCTTCTACCAGAACACCGGCTTCTGCTTCAACTACCACAGGCCGTGCGCGTACTTCGCGCTGTGCCGCTCGAACGGCAATCCCAACGTCATCGAGAACTTCTACCAACGGGTGGCGCCCAACGAGGAGTTGCGGGTGCTGCCCAACGATCCCACCGAGACCGCTTTCTAAAAGGAGACTACGCAACCATGCCGTTACTGCCGACAACGAAAACTCAACCCAAGCCCGACCTGGCCGATCTCACCGTGCTGGTGTACGGGCAAACGAAAATCGGGAAGTCCACCCTCTGCTCGCAAGCCGATGGCGCGCTCTTCCTGGCCACCGAGCCCGGACTGAACGCCCTGGATGTCTACCAGGTGCCCATTCAGTCCTGGGAGGACCTGCTGCAACGCCTGCGCCGAAATCGTCGAAGGCAATCACCCGTTCAAGACGGTGATCATCGACACGATCGACAACGCCTACAAGTTCTGCACCGATTACATCCTGGCGAAGTTCAAGGTCGAGCACGAATCCGACCTGGGCTACGGCAAGGGCTATGCGCTCGTCAACAACGAATTCCAGCGCGTGCTCACCAAGCTCGCCTTCCTGCCCTACGGGCTGTTCCTCATCTCGCACGCCAAGGAGATGGAGGTGGACTCGCGCACCGGCAAGTACATGCGCGTGGTGCCGACGCTGCCGGACAAGGCCCGCAAGATCGTGCTCGGGATGGCCGACATGGTGCTGTTCTGCGACCTCGAAGCCGTCACCGGCGAAAAAGGGGAGCAGAGCATGCGGCGCGTGATCCGCACCAAGCCGAGCCTGTACTACGAGGCCGGCGACCGCACGGGCCGGCTGCCCGAGACGCTGGACCTCGACTTCGGCAAGTTCAAGGAGTGCCTACAACGCGGCGACGGTGGCGGCGCCCACGGCCAAGGCTGCGGAGCCCAGCCGTCCGGCCCAGGCAGCGGCAAAGCAGTAATTCATCACACCAGGAGAACAACACATGGCTAACAATTCGATCGATCTGACTCAGTTTGACGACGACTTCCGGAGTGAAACTCCGGCGGAGCGCTCGGACATGGAGAGCGTTCCCGACGGGAAGTATCAGGTGGTCGTGGAAAAGGTGGAGATCGACCGAGGCGCACACCACCGGCAACCCGATGCTGAAGTGGACGCTCCGCGTCCTCGCGCCGCGCTACGTCAACCGCCTCATGTGGCGCAACAGCGTCTTCACCGCACAACACGCTGAAGTTCGTGAAGACCGACCTGCACATCTGCGGTCTGGACCTGGAGAAGCTGTCGGACCTGCCCAGGAATCTGAGCAAGCTGCTCGACGTGAAGCTCGAGGTCACCAAGAAGACCAAGGGCGACAACGAGAACATCTACTTCAACAGCCGCATCGAGAACGACCGGACGCCGGGCAAGTTCCGGCAGGAGGCGGGGGACGCCCTTGTCCCGTTCTAGCCAGCGGCCGGCCACCATCATCATCGACACGCGCGAACAGGAGCCGTATTCGTTCGATCCCCGGCTGGTGACCGCAGTGCGGCGGGCATTGCCAGCCGGGGATTACTCGGTGGACGGGCTGGAGGCGTGTGTCGCGGTGGAGCGGAAGACGCTCGACGATTTCGTCTCCACGGTGATCCACAGCCGGGAGCGGTTTCGCGCGGAGTTGCGGAAACTTGCCGGCTACCGGGCGGCTTGCGTGGTGGTGGAGGCGGGCCTCATCGACGTTCTGCAGCGGCGCTACCGGGGCGAGCGCGCACCCGAACGCGGTGCTGGGGAACGCGCTGTCGATCATCCTCGACTACCGCATCCCGGTCTTCTTCTGTTCCAACCGCCAGGCCGCCTGCCAGTTCGTGCAGGCCTACCTGCTCGCCGCGCACGCGAGGTGGAGTACATGACAGCAGAGCGCACCAGCATCTCGCGGCGTCGTGGAGACGGTCTTCTACTCGGGCCCGGCGTTCAGCGCCGGCCGCCTTCGCACGGCCGACGGCGACATCGTGAATTTCGCCGGCAAGGTGTTCGTGAGGGAGAACGACCCGGTTCGGCTGGAAGGCCACTGGATCAATCATCCGAAGTACGGCCGCCAGTTCGAGGCCGAGTTCATGGGCCATGACCTGGAGATGGACCCGGATGGGCTGGCGAACTTCCTGGCCAACCATCCGGACGTGAAAGGGATCGGCCCGGTGAAGGCCCGTCTGATCGCCGATGCATTTCGGCGCGCGGCTTCGACGCAGCGATCCGGAGCCAGCCCGAGGCAGTGGCGGCCGTCGCGAAGGTGCCGGTGGAGATCGTCCTCGATCTGCAGCGCATCTGGATCGCCAACAGCGATTTCAACACCGCGATGGCGTACCTGTCGGCTTTCGGGCTGACGCATCACCAGGTCACCACGCTGGTGGGCAAGTTCGGCAGCCAGGTTGTGCCGATCCTGGAGCGCGATCCGTATGTGCTGATGCGGGAGATCACCGGCTACGGCTTCAAACGGGTCGACAAGATCGCCCGCAAGATGGGAACATGTGCGAGATCCCCGGCTTCGGCTTCAAGCGCGTCGACAAGATCGCCCGCAAGATGGGCACGCCGAAGGATCTGCCATCGCGGATTCGCGCGGGGCTTCACTACTGCGTGCTGGCCGCGCTCGATGATGGCGACTGCTGGGTGGAATACGAAGATCTGCTTGACCGCGCCAACACGCTGCTGGTGATGGACACGCTCGACAGCCGCGAGGTGATCGAGGGGCATCTCGAAGCGCTGATTGCCGAGGGGCTGCTTGTCTCGCAGCCGTTCGAGCGGTTGGTGGTTGCCGATCCGGAGATCCACCGGATGGAGACGGAACTCGCCGAAGTCCTGAAGACCGCCGGTCGGCGCAGCCCGCACGCTGTCGCTGAGGTGGAGCATCTTCTCGATGCTGAGGGCGGCGAATTGAATCCCGAGCAGCGGGATGCAGTCAGGAACGCGCTCAACTTCTCCATCTCGCTGATGACCGGCGGCGCCGGTAGCGGCAAGACGTACGCGGTATCGACCATCGCCAGCATCGCCGAGCGACTGGAATTGAAGGTCGTGTTGGCCGCGCCCACCGGCAAGGCCGCCAAACGCCTCGAGGAAGTGGTCGGCCATGAGGCGAGCACGATCCATCGGCTGTTGGGCTTCAACGGCCACACGTATTCGCGGGACGCGCTGAACCCGATTGAGGCGGACATTCTCGTCGTGGACGAAGTTTCGATGGTGGACGTCCCGCTTGCCTGGCGGCTGTTCCAGGCGGTGGATCGCACGCGCACCGCCGTGGTTCTTGTCGGCGATCACAACCAGTTGCCGCCGGTGGGCCCGGGTAACCTCCTGCGGGACCTTGTGCGGTCCATGGCGATCCCGACCACGGTGCTGACACGGATCATCCGCCAGGCCGGTGTTCTGAAGGAGAACTCCACCGCCATCCTCACCGGCGAGGTGCGGCCCACGTCGGATTCGTTCGTCGGCGCGCGCCGGCCCTGGTACGTCATCGACAAATTCACGGACCGCGAGGATGTGCGGCGCATGCTGCTGCTCCTCTTCGAGGAAGTGCTGCAGGAGCGGCTCGGCTACGACCTGATTCGTGAAGTTCAGGTGCTCACGCCGACGCACAAAGGCCCGCTCGGCACAGTGGAGTTGAATATCGAGTTGCAGCGCCTGCTGCAGCAGAAGTTGTTCGGGGTCGATGTGCCTACCGTCGAGGCTGGCCACCGCGCGCGGCCTTATCCGGGCGACAAGGTGATCCAGACGAAGAACGACTACGAATTGGGCGTCATGAACGGCGCGATGGGCGTCGTAGTTGACGTCGACGCCGGACGGCGGCCTTTCCATCGATTTCGATGGCCGGCCAGTAGAGATCAAGAGCGGCAGCGATGCGCTCGGCAATATCCAGTTGGCCTACGCGACGTCGATCCACAAAGTGCAGGGATCGGAATTTCCCTGCGCGGTCGTGATCGCCCACAAGTCGCATTCCTTCATGCACCACCGCAATCTGCTGTACACCGCGGTGACGCGCGCGAAGGAGAGCCGTGATCATCCTCGGGCGACCGCTGGGGCATCGACAACTGCGCCGCCAAACGCCAGGTGGACCGCCGAAACACCTTTCTCTCCTTCCTGCTCCACCCGGAGACACGGCAGTGACTGCGCCTCCGGTAGATGTCCACACTTACTACCGGCAGGTGACCGATGTGGACATCGGCGAGATCGCCCGCGAACTCCTCGGCGGCCGCATCACGCAGGAATCGCGGCAGACCCTGTTCTGCGATTGCCCGAACCACCGGAGCCAGTCGCACCGCTCGCTTCACGTCTGGCTCGACAAGCAGGGCTGGTTTTGCCACGCCTGCGGCACCGGCGGCGATGTGCTGCAGTTGGTCGAGTTCGTCCGGTTCGGCGTAGTCACGCGCGGGCAGTCTGGCTCGCATGCCGGACTCCCACCGGCAGGCGCGCGACTTCCTGGCGGCACGCGTTCGACTGCCGCCGCTGTCGAAGCTCGCTTCCGGCAGCCCGGAAGAGGCCGAGGAAGCTCACCAGCTCACGCTTCGCGTACGTGAGGCGCTGACCGCGTTTGCGGACGTGTATCACCAGCGGCTGGTCGGGAATCCGGAAGTCCTCGCCTGGTTTCGGGGGAAATACGGAATCAGCGAGGAGACGATCGGCCGGCTCCAGATCGGGTACGCGGAAAATGGCGAGCCCAGCGTGGCGCGCACGTTGATGGACGGGCCTGGCGCCTTCACCATGCGCGAGCTGGCGGCCACCTCCGCCTTCCGGCCCACGGCGCAGGACGGACTGGTCCCCTTCTTCGATGGCCGGATCGTCTTCCCATATTGGAGCCGCGGGCACGTCGTCTTCATGATCGGACGGCGCACGCCTTGGACACCGGATCACGAATGGGAGAAGTCGAAGTACAAGAAGCTGGCGATCCGCAACGACCGCAACAACAGCCACGTTTCGCCGTGCATCCGGAACGACGTCCTCTACAACGAGGATGTGCTGCTTGCGCGGCCCGAGCGGGTCATCATCACCGAGGGGGTCACGGACTGCATTTCCCTGATGGAGCACGGATTCCCGGTGGTGTCGCCGGTGACGGTGCAGATCCGCGAGGCCGATTGGGAACGGTTGCTGCCGAAGCTCGCCGGCGTGAAGACCGTCTACATCTGCCAGGACAACGAGATCTCCGAGGCCGGCATGCAGGGCGCGCTGAAGACGGCGCGCATCCTGGCCGAGCACGGAATCGCCACGCGGGTGGCCGTTTTGCCTCTTGGCGAAAAGCAGCAGGCCGCGCGCGAGAAGCTGGCCGGTCTGCCTGGCGGCAGCGCCGAAGCCGACGCGCTGACTGGCCGACGCCAAGATCGACGTCAACGAGTTCTTCGCGTCCGGCAAGACGGCGGCCGATTTCGAAGCCATCCTCGCGGCGGCGCAGACCCCGCTCGAACTGGCGATCTCGAAACTCAGTACCGAGATCCCGGATGCGGATCTCAGCCGGTTGCTCGAGCCGATCCTGTCGGAAGTCGGCCGGCTCGATCCGATTGAACAGGATCGGCACCTCAGGCTGATCCAAACGCGATGCGGCAAGGTCCGCATGCCGGTCACCACGTTACGGAAGCAGTTGAAGGTGGTGGAAATCGCCCGCCCGCGGCGCTCGGCCCAGACTGGTGCATTCGGTAGCGGCGGGAGAGGAGCAGCCGCAACCGCGCCGACGGACGAGCCAGAGCCCGCGCCGCTTGCGAAGCATCCAGGTCAACAACCGGCAGTTGCGTGACGTGATCGCCGATGCCTGGGCGCGCGATTCATGCGATTAACGAACCGCCCGGGGCGGGCAGCCCTGACAAGCCATTCCTCTTCCAGAAAGGCGGCGCCCTTGTGCGCATTGCCGGCGACGGCGCGAGCACGAAGATCGAGCCCCTCGGCGAGACGGCGGTGTACGGCATGCTGGCTCGAAGCGCCAACTGGCACAAGGTGACCGAGG
This sequence comes from Bryobacterales bacterium, assembly GCA_963838455.1. GTDB lineage: Bacteria > Acidobacteriota > Terriglobia > Bryobacterales > Bryobacteraceae > Palsa-187. The sequence continues at coordinate 24,180 of CAWISY010000030.1, read as the reverse complement.
AGGCGGTGCTCGCAGCGCCGCCCGTCGCGAGATACCGCCCGCGACATGCTGGTGAACCCGGATTTCAGCGCTTCCGCCGCTGGAATCGGTGGTTCGCACGCCGGCATTCGGAAAAGACGCCGTGCTCATATCTACGCCCGGTTACCATCGCGACGATGCGCTGTGGCTGTTCGCCGACCCATCGCTGGATATCGGGGAAGTCCCAACCCACCCAAGCGAAGAACAGATCGCGCGCGCCAGAGCGTTGCTGGTGGATGAGCTGCTCGTTGACTTCCCGTTCGTGAGGGATTCGGACCGGGCGCATGCGATGGCGGCAATCCTTCTGCCCTTCATGGAGCGCATGATCGAAGGCCTTTCTCCCATACACCTCGATCGAGGCGCCCACTCAGGGATCCGGGAAGGGTTTGCTGGCCAGCCTGATCGGCATCATCACGACCGGTTCGGGCCCGGAAGGGCGCACGTTGCCGGAAGCCGAGGACGATATCCGGAAGATGATCACGGCGGAACTGATCACCGGCCGCCCCATGATCCTCCTCGATAATCTCAACGAGAAGACGAGTGCTGGATTCCTCCGCTCTGGCGTCCGTTGTTACCCAGCCCACCTGGACGGACCGGATTCTCGGCATCACCAGGATGCTTGACCTTAAGAACCATGCCCTTTGGCTGATGACCGGCAATAATCCGCAACTCTCAAATGAGATGAGCCGGCGCTGTATCCGGCTTCGTATTGACCCGCAGAATCGACATGCCATGGCTGAGGGCCGGATTCAAACATCCGCTGGTCGCCGAGTGGGCCAAGGCGAATCGTTCGGTGCTGGTCCACGCGGCACTGACGTTGATTCAAGCCTGGATTGCCGCCGGGCAGCCCTTGCACACGAGGCGCTTGGGATCGTTTGAGAAATGGTCCGAGGTGATGGGCGGCGTGCTGGAGGTTGCGGAGATCCCCGGCTTCCTTGGCAATCTGAACGAACTCTATGCGGCGGCGGACAGCGATGGCCAGATGTGGCGGGAATTCACCGGTGCATGGTGGGAAGCATACCGGGAGGAGCCGAAGCGCGTCAGCGAGCTGACTCAGTTTTGCGAAGAACGCGACCTGATGCTCACCGTGCGAGGTGACGGATCGGCGCGCTCCCAACAGACCCGGCTGGGGAAGGCGCTCGGCGTCAAACGTGATCGGGTATTCAACGGGCTTACCGTCAAGCGAGTCAGCGAAAGCAATCATAAGACCGGCGTCCTTTATGTTCTGACCCCGGCGAATGGCGACAAACCGGGTGGGCCTACTTCGCGGAACCTGAGCCTCCTGGATTCGCTCGGTGGGGACGTTGACCCTGCTGGTGGAGACGTGGTGGAGACGTTGCCCGACCAACGTCTCCACCACATTGAGCCTATAGACTCAGCAGCTTACGGCGACGGTGGAGACGTGGGGGACCTTGGAGACCTTTCAAGAGAAGCTCGCGCGCAAAAAACACAAGAAGACCTCCCGGATACAGACCTGGAAGGGAGAGCGCGCGAAAACCTCACTGAGGGGACCGCCGAAAATGGCGAAAACGTCCCCAACGTCTCCACCGCCTCGCTAACCGACACAAAACACGGCAACTTAACGGTGGAGACGTTTGGTCGACAACGTCTCCACCAGGTTCCCCCAACGCCTCCCCAAGGTCCCCACGCCGAAAGCCGCGGCGCAATTGACCTGGCCAAGCTGCCGGATGCACGGGCGGCTCACGGTAAAGATCCGCCGTGAGCCTAGGCTTCGACGGCGGGGCCGACACATCGGGGCTTCCAGATTCAGCCAGGAGAACAACGATGAACGTAGGATTAGAGGAGCAGTGTGACTTACCGATTCCGGCCGCCTCGGTCGCGCCGGGGAGTCTGTTCGTGGCGACTTCCCTCCATGTCTGGTTCACCGGCGAGCCGGATCGGTTCGCCCGCGACTTCCAGATCAACGACACGGTGTACCGGCGGCTCGATCCCGAGTATTACGCCTGGCTGCGGTCGCGAATGGTGCTGGCGAAAAAGGCCGCGACCGCCGGGCATCTCGACGCGGCCGCGTTTGAAGACTTGCGCGTGCGGTTCAATGCCGTGCACGAGTGGGCCGTTGAGCACTTCGGCGAGGATGAACTGCTGGCGGCGGTGCGAACCGTTCGTGCCGGCGACTACAAGCCGCCCGTGGCCGAGGATGAAGGGACGCGCGTTCCTGTGCCGGGCGTGCGCAAATCCGCCGCCGATGACATCTCGCCCGAGGCAATGGCCCTGGTCGATTCGATCAGCGAGCAGGCAATATCGCTTGGCTGGAAACGACAAAGGCTGTATGCCGCTGGTAGCGGCCGTATTTTCGCCCCGCGATCGCGGCCTTGTCTGCTTTCTGAAGCCCGGCGACCGGATCGGCGAAGTCACGCTCCAGTCCATCGAGATCATTCACCCGCTGCCAGTCGGAGGTGCGCCATCGATTCTACAACCCGGATGTGGACCAGCCGTGGGTGAAGAAAATTGACGGAGCCGCTCAGAAAAGCGAAAATCCATCGTGCCCTCCGGGTATTAGTAGATGAAGCGTCGGTTCGGACGACCAGCGCCAAGCGCACTCCCCGAAAGATCCCTTCCCGTGCTGTAACTCCCTGCGGGCATACCCGCACACCTAAAAGCGTTCATGCCCAAAGTGTCTCTAAGAACTCCAGTCCGACCGCCGGTCCGACAGCCGCTGACCGTCGTTCCAGTAGAAGAAAACCGGGAGCCCCATGTGCGCATAAGCAACCCGGAGGGTGCCCGCTTTACGTCGAGGCGAAGGGCCGAAAAGTTTGTGGCGCGCGGGTGGGCGGTGTGGAGTGGCAATGAAATTAGGTTCATTGTTGGCACCGACAGAAGGACGCCCGTTGAGGCCCGCGCTGCGTTTCGCGCGACGCGTATCGAGACCTGTGCCGCAACGGTGGCGAAGCGGCGCCAGTTAGAGCGCGCCGAACTGGAAAGGTCTGCCGCCGGATCACACACACGGGCCGAGTGGAATGCGATCCGAGGCCTCGCGGGCGGCCGATGTCTGCGTTGCGGTGCGAAAGGGGTAGAACTGACAAAGGACCACGTTATCCCCCTCTCCGAAGGCGGGTCGAATTCCGCCTCAAATCTCCAGCCATTGTGTCGACCATGCAACTCCTGGAAGGGAACGCGGATCATTGATTTTCGCGTGCGGGCTTCAGCCTAATGTCACAGCACAAAGGAGTAGACGTTCGGATTTTGAATCCAGCTTCTGGGCGGGGATACACCAGCCGGAAATGCGCTGAGCGTTACGTTCGGCGCGGTCATGCGCGGTGGGTCAAGGACAACGGCGGGCGCGACTGTCTTGAGTTTCTAACGGACGGTGCGATTGCGGCAATCATCTGTGCGTCGGTGGCCAGAGAGACCGCTTATGATAGCGCCGCCCACACCGGCATGGCTCAACTTGCTGAGCTGGCGAACCTGCCCATGATCATGCCCGGTGTTGCCCTGGGAATTGGCCGACGCAAGGGTGCCAGCAGACATACTTTCCTGGCGACTGAGGGGTTGCTGATGCCGATGACTTCAAAACTTTTGAAGTCGCCGCGCCGCCAAAGTACCCGCCGCCGAAATGGGTGAACCCATGAGGGTACGTAAGAACGGCAAGGGCGGCAGGCATGTCGCAATCGAGCGCGGGCTCAGGCCAACCGGCAGCGGTTGGCCGTTCCGCCGCGAACTTCGGGAGCTGGCGTCGATGTGTTTCGGTGGACACCGGCGGCCAACACCGCCGACCAGCCGTCCAGTGAAGGAGCCAAAGCCATGCCAAGCATGATCACACCCGAGATCCTGGCGGAGCGCGTTTGCAGGACGCTCGATCTCCCTGCCAAGGACCACGCCGAGAGCCTGACCGAGATCCTGCGGGTGGCACTCACCGAGACGCGCGACCAGGCGATCGGGGCGGCAAAGGCCGTCTGCCTGGAGATCGCCGAGGACGAAGCCGAGCGATGCCGCAGCGTAGGGGCGACGGTGGCGCAGCAGACGGCGCTGACCATCGCGGCGCGGATTCGCAAACGGCATGTCGAGGTGGCCCGCAGCAATTCAGGGACCTGACCCGGCATCGGCGGCCGCGGCTTGAAATGTCGCGCAGTTTGCCTAGTTACAGTGGGTTTATGCAGGTTGTCACTTCAGGTTGTCACCCCTCCCTGGAGCCACTTGGCCAGCCGCCAGCTTGGATTCTCTTGACTTACGGCAGCGTGTGTTCGGGCATTGAGGCCGTGACCGTGGCCTGGGAGCCGCTGGGCTTCCGGCCGGCATGGTTTGCCGAGATCGATCCGTTTTGCTCCGCGCTGCTGGCGCATCGACTACCCGGACGTTCCCAACCTTGGCGACTTCACGACGATCGAAGGAAGCCGCGGTCCAATCGACGTTCTGGCCGGAGGAACTCCCTGCCAGTCCTTCTCCCTCGCCGGAAGACGTGGCGGCCTGGAGGATGCGCGTGGCAACCTGGCCATCGAGTTTTGCCGGCTTGCTGGCCGACTGCGGCCTCGGTGGATCGTCTGGGAAAACGTCCCCGGTGTCCTGTCCTCGAACGGCGGGCGGGACTTTGGCTCCATCGTCGGGGCGCTGGCGGAACTCGGGTATGGTTGCGCCTGGCGAGTGCTGGACGCTCAGTTCCTCGGAGTGCCCCAGCGACGCCGTCGCGTCTTCGTTGTCGGACATCTTGGAGACTGGCGGCGTGCCGCGGCGGTACTTCTTGAGCGCGAAGGCCTGTGCCGGGATACTCCGGCGCGCCGCAAAACGCGCCAGGACGTTGCCGCCCTTACTGCGGATGGCGTTGGAACATGTGGCGCGGATGACAACCAGGCCCAGGCCGGCCACCTGATTCCGTTCGGGGGCAACAACACATCGGGGTCGATCGATGTGGCGACCGCGTGCAATGCCCACGGCGGCAGCATGCGGATGGATTTCGAGACGGAAACGTTCTGCGTCGAGGTTGCGCATACGCTCCGAGGCGAAGGGATGGATGCCAGCGAGGATGGAAGCGGCCGCGGCGTTCCGATTGTGCCGGTCGGGTTCTCGTGCAAGGACGGTGGAGCCGACGCACTCGAAGACCTTGCGCCAACCATGCGGGCGATGGGCCATCGGTGCTCCCATCCAAATGCCGGCGGGCAGATCGCGGTCGCGTTCCGGGGATTTGGACAGGACGGATTCGCGCCGAGTGAGATCGCGCCGCCGGTACTCGCCAGCGATGGCGGTTCGGTGGGCCCGCCGGTTGTTTTCGAGTCGCGGTTTGCGCGGAACGGGCGCGGCGCTCCCGATATCGTTGCGCCCCCGCTGAAGGCGCAGTCGGGCGGATCGGGGCGGGGCGACGGCGCGCCGCTGCTGGTTACGTGGGTTGCGGTCCGAAGGCTCACGGCCCGCGAGTGCGAGCGTCTCCAGGGACTGCCGGACGATTACACGCTGCTCCCCAACTACCGGCGAAGGCTTCGCGCGGACGAGATCGCTGAAATGGCCGCTTACCTCGGCATCCCGCTCGAGGAAGCGCGGAGCGTGGGCGTGACGCCGGATGGCCCACGTTACAAGGCCATCGGGAATTCGATGGCAGTGCCCGTGATGCGGTGGATCGGAAGGCGAATTCAGATAGTGGATGGAATCCGTGGCTGAGAGCCGCATCCCGCCCGCCATGGCGCGGCAAATCGAACTGTGGCCCGTCGAGCGGCTGCTCATACGCGCACCGGGATCCTACCAAATGGCAGAAGAGTGGCGTGACGTCGTTGGCTTCGAAGCCGACTACGAAGTGTCTTCTCGTGAAATAGAGTGTGGCTATCGACCGCCTGTGCCATACGCCAGGAATGCACGGACGCATTCCGACGATCAGATTGCCCAGATTGCGGCGAGCATCGTGGAGTTCGGGTTCAACAATCCGGTCCTGGTGGACACCAACGCCGGGATCATCGCCGGCCACGGGCGGCTGTTGGCCGCGCGGAAGTTGCGGCTGGAGCACGTGCCGGTGGTCGTGCTCGATCACCTCAGCGAGACGCAGAAGCGTGCGTACATACTCGCGGACAACCGGATCAGTGAGAACGCCGGGTGGGACGAAGATACGCTGGCGGCGGAACTCGGGGAACTTCAAGCCGCCGATTGGCGGCTCGATCTGCTGGGCTTCTCCGAGGAGGAACTGGCCAAGCTCCTGGCCGATGCCGAACCTGCGGCAGAGGCTCCTGCCGCGGCGGAAGAAGAGATCCCCGAAGCGCCGGCTGAGCCGGTAACGCGGGCCGGAGACGTCTGGTTGATCGGAAAGCACCGGCTGATTTGCGGGGACTGCCGCGATCATGGGACGCGCGCGCGACTGTTCGACGGGCAGAAGGCGAACGTAGTGATTACGTCGCCGCCGTACGCTACGCAGCGCGAGTATGATCCCGCGAGCGGCTTCAAGCCGGTGCCGCCGGAGGAGTACGTGGAGTGGTTCCGCGCGGTGGCCAGCGGGGTCGAGGCGGTGCTGGCGCCGGACGGTTCCTACTTCCTGAACATCAAGGCGCACGCCGACGAGGGCGAGCGGAATCTGTACGTGATGGATCTGGTGCTGGCGCACCGGCGGCAGTGGGGCTGGCGCTTCGTTGACGAATTCTGCTGGCGCAAGACCGACAACGGCGTGCCGGGCGGTTGGGGAAATCGATTCAAGAACGCGTTCGAGCCCATTTACCATTTCTGCCGCCAGCAGCAGATCAAATTCCGGCCCAAGGCGGTCGGGCACGAGTCGGAGGATTGCTTCGACTACAACCCGAACAACCCGAAATCGACTTCCGGCAGCGGCTTGCTGGGCACGGGGCCGCGCGGCGCAGCAGCCGACGGCGGGAAGAACCAGAGCGCCTGGCAACGGAGCCGGAGCAGCCTGTCCGACGATTCCGAAGGGCGACACGCGGGCGTCGCGCGGCCTTCCAACGTGATCGAGGTCCGCACGGAGTCCGGTCAGGGATCGCACTCCGCTCCGTTCCCACGCCCGCTCGTCGAGTTCTTCCTGCTGGCGTTCAGCGATGCCGGCGACGTGGTGTTCGATCCGTTCATGGGGTCTGGAACCACGATGGCCGCGGCGGCATTGTTGGAACGCGTTGGCTATGGCTGTGAGATCAGCCCCGCCTACTGCGACGTGATCCTGCGCCGGATCATGAACCTGACTGGTGAGACGGCGATGCTCGCGGAGACGGGAGAAACATTCGCTGCGGCCGCAGAGTCGCGCGGCGTGCCCGTCGACCAGGCTTTGAACCCGAAGCAACAGGACTCGCGGGCCATCAAACATCACGGCCCGAATCCGTTCTACGGACCTAAGAAGGCATCCTGATCTCTTTTCTTTGAGCGGCCCGGCGATCCGGGCTGCATGACCCAAACCGCAACTCCAACCGAAAGGACTTTTCCCGTATGGCCGAAACCAATCCCAATCTCTCCCCGTGCGTCACCCACCAGCCGAGCTTGCTGGGCGGCGCCGAAAACATCAAGCTGCTCTTCGACGAAGAGCTGGACAACCGGCGCGAAACCCTGGCGCGGCAGCGCGCCTGGGAAGCGGTCTCGCTGGATCTGGCGCAGACCGCCAGCCGGCGCGCGCAGAACGCCGCCACGATCGATCACGCCATCAACGCCGGCATCGTGTTGTCCGGCCAGGTGGGCACGACCGAGGGCCAGCAGACCGTATCGCCCGCCGGCACGGCGGCCAGCGAGACCACCAAGGGCGCCGTCGCCGCCGCCGGAGCTGGCGAAGCGGTGAGCGCCGAGGCCGTCACCGCCAACGTCGCGAACCTGTTCACGTCGCTGACGCCGGTGATCGCGAGCGCTCTGGCCGCCGCCATCTCGCAGACCATCGCGGCGCTCGTGCCGGTGGTGGTGACCGCTTCCGGAGGGGCGTCGACCCCTTCCCAGACGCAGCCCAAGGCCGCGTAGATCTCCCCATACGGGAGATCCCTACCGGGGGCGGTTGCGGACGCTTCGGCTCCGTGGCCGCCTCCAAGGGCCTTCTCGTGTGGACCAGAAAGGACAAGACGATGAACTTTTTGCAAATCATTCAAACGATTCTCAGCGTGGCTCCCTCCGGCATTCAGTTGACGCAGGAGGTGGTGGCGCTCGTGCAGGCCATCGAAGCCGCTTTCACCGCCGGCCAGACTCCGGCGACTCACCAGCAGGCCGTGGCGTCGGCTCTCGGCGCCCACCTCGCCAAGACCGCGTAACTCCCCATCCACATGAAGACCGCGCAAGATACGACCACGAGTCAGGAGAGTTCCGTGACACCCGAGCGTGTCTTGCGCGATCTTCTCGTGGAGCGCTGGCAGGTCGACCGCCTGATTCCCTACATCCGCAATGCGAGGACGCATTCGGAGGAGCAGGTCGCGCAGGTCGCCGCCAGCATCGTCGAGTTCGGGTGGACGAATCCAATCCTGGTCGGCGCGGACGGAGTGATCATCGCGGGTCACGCGCGCCTGCTTGCCGCCCGGAAACTCGGGATGACCGAAGTCCCGGTCATCGTCCTCGACCACCTCTCCGAAACGCAGCGCCGCGCGCTGATCATCGCAGACAATCGTCTGGCGATGAATGCCGGTTGGGACGAGGAGATGCTGCGGGTCGAACTGGAGTCGCTCCAGGTGGACGGCTTCAATCTGGACATCGTCGGCTTCAGCGATGAGGAAATTGAAGCACTGCTCCAGGAGCCGGAAGAGGCTCGCGCCGGGAACACCGACGACGATGCGGTCCCGGAGACGCCGGAGACTGCGGTCACGGTCCCCGGCGATGTCTGGATTCTGGGTGAGCACCGCCTGCTCTGCGGCGACAGCACGCAGATGGAATCCGTGGAGAAGGTCTTGGCCGGTGGCCTTGCCGACATGGTCTTCACCGATCCGCCGTACAACGTGAACTACGGCGCGACGATGAAGGACAAGCTCCGCAAGAAGAATCGCAAGATCGCCAACGACAATCTGGGCGATGGCTTCGAGCAGTTCCTGCGGGACGCCTGCACGAACCTGCTGGCGGTGACCAAGGGCGCGATCTACATCTGCATGTCGTCGTCGGAGATCCACACGCTGCAGCGGGTGTTCCGCGAGGCGGGCGGGCACTGGTCCACGTTCATCGTGTGGGCGAAGAACACCTTCACGATGGGGCGTTCCGATTACCAGCGCCAGTATGAACCGATCCTCTATGGATGGAAGGAAGGCACGGATCATTTCTGGTGCGGCGCCCGCGATCAGGGCGACGTGTGGTTCATCAAGAAGCCTTCGGTGAACGATCTGCACCCGACGATGAAGCCGGTGGAACTGGTGGAGCGCGCCATCAGGAACAGCAGCAAGGGCCGCGACACCGTGCTCGATCCGTTCGGCGGCTCTGGCACGACGCTGATCGCGTGCGAGAAGTCCGGCCGCCAGGCGCGCGTCATTGAGTTGGACCCGAAGTACTGCGACGTGATCGTCACCAGGTGGCAGGAGTTCACCGGGAAGCAGGCGCGGCACGCAGAGAGCGGGCGCGCGTTCGCAGACACGCGCAAGTCAAACGAGGAGGATCGATGCCAACCCCAGGAATCATAGTGGCCGCGATGGCGGTCGCTCTGGTGGTAATCGGAGCACAGAAGACCGTGCATGGCGTGAAGAAGGTGGGTCACCAGATCGGATGCCTTGCGAAGACGGGCCACAAATGCCCGCCGAAGCCGCCGCCTGCAACGGCGAAGTAGCAGCCGCGGCGCCGGATCTCCAACGTGAGATGGCGCGGTGCCGCGCGGAGATCTGCCGCCGTCGAAGCGGTGCTGCGCGCTGGACACCCGGACGTGCAGGGCCTGTGCCTGGCGCTGGCGGACTGGTCAGCAGAGTTGCGCATCCTGGAGAGGCAGAACGTGAACGAACATTTTTTCAGATTCTGATCCCGGCAATCGGGCTGGTCTCGGGCCTGATCGGCGACCTATGTCAGCCTGCAGAACCGGGCGCTGCTGGCCGAGGTGCGGAAGGATCTGGCGGAGTTGGAGAACCGGATCATTACGCGGATCAACGGAACGTATGTCCGCGCTGGGAGAATGCCATCTCCGCGAGGAACAACTGGTCCACGAACGGCTCGACACGCATCGTGGAGGAGATCCGGAACAGAAACGCCGCCGGCGATTGAAGCCGGCGGCGCGTTTCGGTGCGGGGCTGTTACTGCGCAACCTTGTAAGCGCGCACCCCATCGGGGCGCTTGAAGGATTCGACGGTGAGGCCCATCTTCTTTCCGAGGCTGCCGGAGATGAAGCCGCGGACGCTGTGCGCCTGCCAGTCGGTAGCGGACATGATGTCGGCGAGCGTGGCGCCGTCCGGGCGCTTGAGCATGTCGAGGACGATGGCCTTCTTGCTGCCGTCGCGCGCCGTGGGCGCGGCGTCCTTGGCGGTGGCCGCCTTGGTCGCCTTCGCCTTCTTCGGCGCAACCGGGGCGGCCTGTGGCGCGGGGGTGGGCGTCAGGGCCTGGATGGCCTTCCAGATGCGCGCGACCGCCGTCTTGCGGTCCGTGAACTTCTTGACCGGCTTCAGTTCGCCGAAGGGCGGCGCGCCGGCGAAGGCGTTCCAGACTTCGACGAACCGCGTGATGGGCCAGTCGGCGGAGAGCTTGGCGAACTCCTTTTCGGTGGCGAAACGATCTTGGCCTTCTGGAACCTGCTCGGCGGCGGCGAAGGCAGTGATGTTGTTGTCGGTGTCGATGGTGAAAGTCGTCATGGTGGTCTCCTGTTTCAGAATTCGATCTCGTCGGCGATCCGGCGCGCCTCTTCGTCAGTGAGGCGTTGTCAAGCCTCCCTGCTTGATCCATGCGTCAACGGCATCCTGGACAGCGTTCCAGAAGTCCGTCTCGTTGTTGTCGAAGGGACGCTCAAACGCCCCGCCGTAGCCGTTGGCGTCCGTGTAGTCGTGCAGTTCGCTGAAGGAGGCGCAAGTGCTGGGGACGGTCCCGGCGGCGACGTCCGCGAGGATCTCGGCCTTGGCCCGTTCCACAACGCGGCGCAGTTCGTCGGCGCTGAAGTCCGGCAAGCGCGGGTTGCGGATTTGCTCGGGGCGCTCTTCTCCAGCCGGCTTCACCTCCGAGCGGAGGCGGGCGGCTGTGCGGATGCGGATCTCGCGGCCGGTGGCGAGGTTGGTGCCGTACCATCCGCCGCGTGGGTGTTCGCGGGTGAGGCGAACCTTGGCCAGCGTGCCGCTGACCTTCACGATGTAGGTCGTGCCGATTTGTACGTTGTGTTTCTGCATGGTCAGTACTCCAGTCCTTTCTGGTCCACCGCGCTGCGGTCGCCCAGGCTGGCGAGGACGTAGGCCAGTTCCTCGGTGACGCGGCCGAGGTCGCCAGCGTACCCCCAGTTGGCGGGTTCCTGCGTCTGGTCCTTCTGGTGTTGCTCCAGGCGGCTGGCGATGCGCTTCAGCAGGTCCTGGCACTCGGCGTGGCGTTCCGCGTAGCAGGCGGCGGCGGTTTGTTTGGTGGTCTTGGTGGTGCGTGGCATCGAACACATACATCACTTCAGTCGCGGCGAATAGCAACTCTGAAGTTCGACTTTTCGAAAGAAAGATTCACTGGGCGAACGTATGGCGATGATGGGCATTTCTCTTCGGGCATACGCGCGGATGCGCGGGTGCAGTCTGCCCGCCGTTCAGAAGGCCATCGCCAGCAAGCGCATCACGACGCTGCCGGACGGGAGCATCGATCCGGAGCGCGCCAACCAGGAATGGGCCAGGAACACCTTCGCCGGCCAGACGGTCAATCGAACGGCGGCCGCAGCACCGAAGGAACGGGTTTCCCCGATGCCCGAACCGCCGACAGCAACGGGCGATCCGGTCGCTCAATACCTGCGTGCCCGCGCGGTCAAAACGAGTTTCGAGGCGCGCACGGCGCAGTTGGAATACGAGGAGCGCGCCGGCAAGCTGATCCAGGCGGTGCGCGCCTCGGAGTATGCCGCGAGTTTCTCGGCCATCGTGAAAGACCACCTCCAGGCGCGTGCCGACCGTTTGGCGCCCATGCTGGCCGCCGTCAACGACGAGAAAGCCATCCATCGGCTACTGAAAAACGATGATGAGGCCGTGCTGCGCAAGGTGAGCAAAGCCATCGCGGACGCGGGTTTGTAACATGCAGCCGTTCTCCATCCATGAGGTTGGCGCCGCGGCCATGCTGCCGCCGCGCGACATTACCGTTTCGCAGTGGGCGGATGAGAACCGCGTGCTGACCGGCGGCGCGGCGGCCGAGCGGGGCCAGTGGCGCACGCGGCCTTACCAGCGCGAGCCGATGGACGTGCTCAGCCCCAGCCATCCCTGCCGCCAGGTGGTGGTGCTGTCGGGAGCCCAGATCCTCAAGACGGAAGTGCTGCTCAACTTCATCGGCTTCATCGCCGATGTGGATCCGGGGCCGGTGCTGGTGGTGGAGCCGCGCACCGAGGATGCCAAGGCGCTCTCGAAGGACCGCGTGGCGCCCATGTTCCGCGCGACGCCGGCACTCCGTGGGAAGATCGCGCCCGTCAAGTCGCGCGATTCGAGCAACACGACGCTGCACAAGGTTCTCGCCAATGGCGCAGGGCACATCACGCTGACCGGGGCGATCTCGCCCTCGGGCCTGGCCATGCGGCCGATCCGCTATGCGCTGCTGGATGAGGTGGACCGTTACCCGGCGAGCGCGGGCACGGAGGGCGACCCGGTGTCGCTGGCGATCCAGCGCACCGCGGAGTTCGCCCACAACAAGAAGATCGTCATGGCGTCCACGCCGACGATCAAGGGCGTCAGCCGCATCGAGTTGGCGTGGCGGGAGAGCGACCAGCGCGATTACTTCGTGCCCTGCCCGCAGTGCGGGTGCTTCCAGGTGCTCGCGTTCGGCGATGGCACGGGGCCGGGCGTGGTGTGGCCGGAGGGGAAGCCCGAAGACGCCGCGTATCGCTGCGCCGAGTGCCGCGAGCTGATTCCTCACCACCTGAAAGCCGAGATGGTGGAGCGCGGCGAGTACCGCGCGGCGAATCCGTCCTCGCCGATTCCCGGCTTCCGCGTTTCGCAGTTGATCTCGCCAAAGAAGTCCTGGGGCGAGATCGCGGTGGAGTTCCTGGCGGCCAAGAAGTCGCCGGAGACGCTGAAAGCATTTCTGAACACGGTGCTCGCTGAACTGTGGGAGGAGACCCACGAAGTAGCGACGGATGCCCACGCGTTGTGGAACCGCTGCGAGCCGTTCGAAGCCGAGGCGCCGGAGGGCGTCGCGCTGATCACGGCTGGCGTCGACGTGCAGGCCGACCGGCTGGAGATGGAAATCGCCGGGTGGGGACGCGATGAGGAATCCTGGTCGATTGCCTATCACGTGATCCCTGGCGATGTTACCCGCAACGAGGTGTGGGAGCACTTGGAAGGCCTGCTGCTCTCCGAGTACCTGCATGCATCCGGGCTGCCGATGCGGATCGTCGCGACGTGCATCGACTGCGGGTTCAAGGATGCCACCGTGCTGCATTTCACGCGCGACCGTTACAACCGGCGTGTGTATGCCACCAAGGGGCGCGCGGGCGAGTCGCCGATCTGGCCGCGCAAGCCGAGCCGGAAGAACCAGACGCCGTTCTTCATGATCGGCGTGGATGCGGCGAAGACGGCGATCTATGACCGGCTGAAGCTCCGGGACGTGGGGCCGGGCTATTGCCACTTCCCGATCGGGCGGGACCTCGAGTACTTCGAGCAGTTGACCGCCGAGAGAAAGTTCACGCGGTACCACAACGGGTTTCCGAAACAGGAATGGCGGAAGCCGGCCAACGCCCGCAACGAAGGCTTGGACGCGCGGGTCCTCGCGTACGCGGCGCTGCACGCGCTGTACGCCAGCGGCTTGAAACTGCCGGTTCATTGTGACCGCTTCGCGCGGATGGTGCAGACGCGGCGAGGGGAGACGCCGTCGGCACATTCCGGTCGTGACGAAGCCGGCCAACACCGAGCGGCCCGCCCCACCTCCCGCCGAGCGCGGCGACGACCCATGGATACCGCGCCGCAACTGGTTCGGACGAAATTGATATGGCTCTGACGATTCAGCAGTTGCAAGCGAACCTGGACGCGGTCAACCAGGCGCATCGGAAGTCCCACGCTGAAGGTGCGCTTCCCGGATGGGCGCGAGGTGACTTACCGCTCGATGGACGAGCTTCGAAGGCGAAGGCCGAGATCGAAGAGGACATCCGGAAGGCCAGCGGGCAGACCGGGAGCCGCGTCCGGTTCGCGCAGCACCAGCGCGGCGATGGTCCCACGGGCCCAACGCTGGACGACCGCTGGTAACGAAATGAATCTTCTCGATAAGGCCATCAGCATCGTGGCGCCGCGCGTTGCGTTGCAGCGTGTGCGCAGTCGCGTGGCGCTCGAATTGACCACGGGCTATCTGGAGCGCCACGCGCAGCGGTTCCGGTACGAAGGCGCCACCGCCGGCCGCCGCGCACACGGCTGGTACGCCGCCTCGACCGACGCCAACGTCGAGTTGATGGGGTCGCTCATCTGGCTCCGCAACCGCAGCCGCGATCTCATCCGCAACAATCCGTATGCGGCGCGCGCGGTAGAGGAACTGGCCGGCAATGTGGTTGGGACCGGGATCGTGCCGAAGGCCAAGACCGGCAACACGGCCATCGACAAGATCATCGACGCCGAGTGGCCGTTCTTCGCCGACGGCTGCGACACGCCGCAGCGCCTCGATTTCTATGGCATGCAGACGCTGACCGTCCGCACCATGGCGGAATCGGGAGAAGCGATTGTCCGTTTCCGGCCGCGGCCTGCGGACGCCGGTCTGCGTATTCCGCTTCAGCTTCAAATGCTCGAAGCCGATTTCCTCGATCAGGCCCGCACGATGGGGCTGGTCAACGGCCATGTGATGGAGGGCGTGCAGTTCGACGAGATGGGACGCCGCGTCGCGTACTGGCTGTTCAGTTACCACCCCGGCGGCGTGCTGATCCTCAACCCGCGCGGCGGCATTGTGAGCCAGCCGGTTCCGGCCGACCAGATCATGCACGTCTACCGCGTGCTCCGGCCTGGCCAGGTGCGCGGCGTGCCGTGGCTCGCGCCGGTGATGATGGCGCTCCGGGATCTCGACGATTACTGCGACGCGGAGCGGGTGCGCAAGAAGGTGGAAGCCTGTGTTACGGCGTTCGTCCAGCAACCGGAAGGCGTCGATGGCGATCCGCTCGGCATCGCGGGAACCGATCCATCCAGCGGGCTTCCGGTCGAGAGCTTCCAGCCGGGCATGGTCGAGTATCTGAAGCCCGGCCAGGACATCAAGTTCAACAATCCGCCGGCGGCGGGCGGGTACCGCGAATACAAGATGACCGAGTTGCAGGGGATCATGGCCGGCATCGGCCTGCCCTACGAGCTCGGCACCGGCGACATGTCGCAGGTGAATTACTCCTCCTGGCGCGGCGGCATGCTGGGCTTCCGCAACACGGTGGAGGCTTTCCGCTGGCTCACCCTGATCCCGCTGTTCGCGATGCCTGTGTGGCGGCGGTTCATCGACACGCTGATTCTGCAGGGCAAGATTCCGAAATCCGCCGCCAACGATCCGAAGATCGGATTGCGCAGTGTGCAGTGGACCGCGCCGCGGTTCGAATCGGTCGATCCGGTGAAGGACGCGGAGGGCGTATTGAAAGATGTCCGCATGGGCCGCAAGACATGGTTCGAGGCCGTGCTGGAGAACGGTTACGACCCTCCCACCCAGCTTGCAGCAGATTGCACTGTTCAACAAGCTGGTGGACAAATTCGAAATCATCCTGGATTCGGACCCGCGCAACACGACGCTGCGCGGCCAGGAGCAGCCGGCGGCAACGGAGGAGCGGACCCCGAGCAGCAAAGCGGCTCCCACCAAGTCCAAGGGCCAGGGTTTCACGGCGCTCTCGGAAGAGGACCTGGGCATGGTGAAGGATCTGCTCGTCGCCGGCATGTCGCGCGCGGGCAGCGGTTTCGAATCGGCCCCACGGCTCTACCGCGGCTAAAGACTCAACCACAAGGAAGGACGTTTATGAAAGGGAACCCACAGGTAATCGCTGGGCTTCAGGAGGCCGCCAACATGGAAGGCTCCATGATGCTTCAGTATCTTCTCGACCAGCGCGACGTGAAGCGCCTGGGCCTGGATCTGGCCGACGGCCTGAAGCAGATGAAGGAGCAGTGCGAGGACCACATGAAGTGCCTGGTGAGCCGCGTGCTGTTCCTCGAAGGCGCGCCCACGATTGAGCCGAAGCCCGCCGCGACCCACGATAGCGTCACCGAGATTCTGAACGATGCCTTTGCCGCCGAGCAGGCTGCCATCGCGCGGTTCACCGATCTCTGCAAACAGTGCTACGACGCCGGCGACATGTCGAACTTCCACTTCTACCAGCACCTGGTGAAGTGGCATCGCGAGGGCGACGACAAGTTCAAGGGCCATGTCGCGTGGCTGCAGAAGCAACTCTACCAGTTGAAGAAGCTGGGAGAAAACGACTACATCGCCGTCAGCGCGGTGAAGGATTAGGAGGCACGATGCCGCTTCTACGAACCGAAATATCCCCAGCGGGTACCGGCGCGCCGCCGCCCGCGCAGGTTGACGCCGAAATCTTCTCCGCCGACGCGCAGGTGCTGCCGAGCACGGCCAACGCCAAGGACGGCACCATCGATGTGGTCTGGTACAGCGGGGCCGCCGTCCCGAGGATTGACCGCGCGACCGGCGAACCCTACATGCTCCAGCTCGACATGCAGGGCTGCCGCTTCGACCGGCTGAACAACGGCGCGCCGGTGTTCGACACCCATTTCACCGGCGACGATTTCAAGTCGCTCATGGCGGGCAAGGTCGGCACGCGGGCCCAGTTGGGCGTGGTGCGCCGCGCCTGGCCCAACGGCGATAAGGGCATGGCCACGCTGCAATTCGATCTGGGCGATCCGGATGGCGCCGAGATGTTCCGCAAAGCCAGCACCGGCATCCTGCAGAACCTCAGCTTCGGAACCTTCGTGTACAAACGCGAAAAGGTGGACGCGCAGACCGAGGGGATGCCGGAGGGCAAGCCGCCCTACCTGAACGACAAGGAAATCGGCATGTTCAAGGCCACCGACTGGGAGCCGTTCGAGATTTCGCCTTGCACGGTGCCGGCCGATTTCAACACGTGCTTTCTGAGCGCACAACCGGGGAAGTCACGATTTTCGGCACGCCGGACCGGCGTGATCGATGCATACGGGCAATCAGCCCACAAAAGGAGAAACCTGCAATGGAACAGACGACCACGCAGGACACGGGCGCGGATGCCCGTACTGTGAACGAACAGGCCCTGGCCGCCGCGCGGGAAGAGGCGGTCCAGGCCGAACGGGAGCGCGTCAGCGAAATCCAAACGCTGGGCGCGACCGCAATCAAATACGGGATCGACGAGACCGTCATCAGCGAGTTCATCGCCAAGGGCGTGCCCGTCGATCAGGCACGGAAGGAACTGTTTGCCCATCTCGCGACCAAGGGCCAGCAGGGAGTCCCGCCGCGCGCGGGCGCAGACGGCCCGGCGTTCCCGATTCGCGGCGAGGGCGGCGCATCGGTGACCCGCGACGGCATGGAGCAGCGCCTTGCCTGCATGCAGATGGCTCTGCTGCTGCGCGCGGATGGGCGGTTCTTCCTGGCGCGGCGCAGGGACCACAACGGCAACGAAACCGGGGAATACCTCGATGGCTACGGTCCCGAGCAGCAGCGGCGCGCCGTCGAGATGGCCCGCGAGTACCGCAATTTCAAGCTCATCGACATGGCGAAGGAAGCCCTGGAACTGCGCGGCACCAACCCGCGCGGGATGGACGTGACGCGGATTGCGGAGCTGGCGCTCCAGGGATCCTCGCGGGGACCGGAGTTCTTCGCGGGCGGCGCCGAATCGACCGCGGACTTCCCGGCGATCCTGGCCAACGTCGCCAACAAGACTCTGCGCCAGGGCTACGAAGCCTATCCGCGCACCTTCCAGCCCTTCTGCCGGCAGGTGACGGCGCAGGACTTCAAGCCCATCAACCGCGTGATGCTCGCCGACGCGCCCGTCTTGCAGGCGCTGAATGAGAAGGGCGAGTACCACCGCGCCAACCTGACCGACAACAACATCAACTACGCGCTCGGCACCTACGGCGAGATCGTGGCGTTGACGCGCAAGGTCATCATCAACGACGACCTCCAGGCGTTCACCCGCGTCCCGGCGCTGCTCGGCGTGGCTGCCGCGCAGCTCGAATCGAACACCGTCTGGGGCATCATCACGTCGAATCCGGCGGCGGTGTACGCGGGCGACAAGAACTCCACCGCGCTGTTCCACGCCAATCACGCAATCTGCTGACCGGCGTGGCCAGCGCCATCGATTCCACCGTTGCCAACTCCGCTCCGCTGACCGCGCTGGGCAAGGGGCGCGGCGCGATGCGGCTGCAGAAGGGACCGCAGGGCACTCCGCTGAACCTCATTCCGCGGTTCATCGCCGTGCCGACGGCGCTGGAGACTTACATGCTCCAGCTCGTGTACCCGATCAACATCGCTTCGGCGGATGCGACGAAGGTCGTGCCGGAGTGGGTGCGCAGCCTGATTCCGGTGGTCGAGCCGCGTCTCGATGCCGCCACGAATGGGACCACCGGCTGGTATCTGATCGCGGACCCGGCGCAGATCGACACCGTGGAGTACTGCTACCTGGAAGGGCAGCAGGGCGTGTACATCGAAACCAAGCAGGGCTTCGAAGTGGATGGCGTCGAGATCAAGGCGCGCATGGATTTCGGCGCGGCGGCTCTCGACTATCGCGGGCTTCAGAAGAACGCCGGCCAGTAGGGCGTGGCGAGGAACAACAGACGGGGCGCGAACAGGAGAAAAACCGATGCAGAATTACGTTCAAAAAGGTCAAACCCTCACGGTTGTCGCGCCCTACGCGCTGCTCAGCGGCGGCGGTTGCCAGGTCGGCAACATCTTCGGCGTGACGGTCAACAGTCAGAACATAGGCGACTCGAGCGAGTTGGTGGTGGAGGGCGTGTTCGATCTGGCCAAGGACGCGAGCACGTTCAACCCCGGAGACAAAGTCTTCTGGAACAACACCGCCCTGCAGGCCACGTCCAGCCCGTTGACGGCGGCCGGCGTCTCGAACAAGGAGATCGGCTATGCGGTGCTCAGCCAGGCGAGCGGCGTGAATGCGCCGGGCGGCCTGACTGGCGATGCGACCGTTCGCGTGCGGCTCAATCCGCTCGGCTTCGGTCCGGTGCAGGCGGCGGACACCGACCCGTCGCTGATTCAGAAAACCGTGGTGACGCTCACGGCGGCGCAGATCATGGCCATGTTCGGAGCGGCGGTCAGCATCTTGCCGGCGCCCGCGGCCGGACAGGTACTCGTGGTCGACCAGTTCATCGTGCAGATGAAGCCCGGCGCCACGCAGTTCACCGGCGGCGGCGCGGTGTCGTTCCAGTATCACGGGACCGGCGTGGTGCCGCACTCGTCCACCATCCCCGCCGCGACCGTCACCAGCGCGGCCGCGAGCGAGAACGTGGTGCCGCCGCCCACGGGCGTCATCCAGCCGCCATCGGCGACCGGCATCGACATCGTCAACGCCACGGGCGCCTTCGCCACCGGCAACGGCACGATGGTCGTGACGGTGTTCTACTCCATCATCACGCTCAACTAAGCGCGGCCGCCGCGCCGCCGCATCATTATATATGTCCGACTGGCCCACCATCGACGCGGCGGCGAACGCCGTCATGCAGCAGACGTTCGGCGAGCCGGTGGTGTATCAATCCGTGCAGGCTGGCGTGGCGGTTGGCGATCCGGTGACTATCACCGCCATCCGCCACGCACGCGTGCGCGAAGAGTCCGGCGCACTGGCGAACGTCGAGGAGATCTCCGTCAATCCCTCCGACCTTGCGAACTTCCCGCAGCGCGGCGATTGGGTGACCGCCTGGGGATCGCAGTTCGTGGTGACCACCGTGCGCCAGCCGGACCCGTACGGCCTGGTCGAGCTTTCGCTGATGGCGCGGGCCGGGCAGAATCCCGATGACTAACCCGAAAACGATCCTGGCCGAGTGGGTGACGGCGCTCCAGGCTCTGCCGAACCTGGTGGATGCCCTGGGCGGGGATGGCAGTTACATCCAGTTCTACACCGAGAACGCCACCGTCTTCGGCCAGCCAACGCAGAACAACATTCGGCTGGCGATCCTTTCGATGCCGCCCGGCTCGATCATGATCGCGTGGCAGGGCACCGGGCCCGGCAGACTCGGCAATGCGCTCGTATTTGTGCATGATTTCTCGCTGTATTTGCGCGCGCCGGAAGAGGCCGATGTCGGCTACGAGGATCTCTTCAACTGGATCGTGAACGACGTGCCGGCGGGCAGCAGCCTCCGGATGCTGCACACTGCCAGTCGATCCGAACTGCGAGCCGATGGACTTCTACCTGCCGTCGGCGCGCCGCAACACGGTCGTGATCAGCCCGGACGGAGCCACTTTCGAGTACTTCGAGGTGCCGGTGCGGCTGATCGAATCCTACAACCCGTAGTTTTCGGAGAAGGAAGAGGAAATGGCGGACCTGGTATTTCTTCGAATCGCCCCAAGGCGACGAGATCAAGGAAGTCGAGGCGACCGCGGAAAAGCTTTCACCGTTGATGTCGCACCGGGTGGCATCAGGTTCCCGCGCCGGCGGCGGCGCAGAAGCCGGTAGTTGTGGCTGAGGAGGAAAAGCAGCATGGCGAACATCAGTGAATTGCTGAACGGTTGGGGATTCGGCAAACAGACCGCCATTGGAACGGCCAACTTGGTGGCGACCATCTGGCGTCACACGAATCTCAATACCAAACCGTGGGCGAAGGTCCCCGTGAACGAGGATGACCGGGCGGAAATCGGCAAAGGCCACGAGTTCCCGACGCAGCTCTTCAAGTCGCATTACAACATGCCGGCCTACGAGCTCTCGAAGTACGCCTCGTCGGAGTTCCTCGCGTGGGCGATGTCCTTCTCCATGGGCAACGTTGTCGTGAGCGGCAGCGGTCCGTACACTTACACCATCGTTCCGGCCCTGGGAGCGACGAACCCGACCGGCCTGGAGCTGCCCTACTTCTCGTTCGTGCAGCAGATCCGGCCCGGTGGCTCGGCGGTGCTGGACGAAATGCTGGTGGGCTGCGCGGTCAAGGGCTGGAAGCTCTCCATCAAGAACTCGCCAGGCCGCGCCAGTGCGATGTGCGCGGTGGAGTGCGTCACCACCGGCCAGTACACTTCGCCCAGCGGCATCACGCTGCCGGCCATCTCCACGCCGCATGAATTCAATGCCGGCATGATCAGCGCTCTGACGTTCAACGGCATCAACTACCTTACCGGCGGCAGCGCCAAGCAGTTCGTGTCGATGGAAGCGTCCTGGGAGAACAACTTCCGGCCCGGCTTCTTCCCTGGCTCGGGAGCGCAGGATGGCTACCAGATCCAGGGGCGTTTCGAGTGGGGTGACCGCGCCTTCGCGGTGCAGTTTGTGGTGCGCGTGCAGGCGGGATCGACCGAGTACGCGAACCTGATCAACCTGACCACCGGGACGGCCACGTTCACCATGACCCGCGACGCCAACAACTCGTTCACGATGCTCATCCAGAAGATGGGCTTCAACGTCGCCGAACTCGGAAACACGGACGGCATCGTGACGCTCCAGATCACCGGCGTGCAACTCTACGACCCCACCAACGGCATGGTGACGATGACCGTCACCACGCCGCTACAGGGCATCTGCCAGTAGGAGATTCACATGGAAATCGAAAAGAAAGCGGGCTTCGATGCGTCGAAGCCGTTTGTGGTGCCGATCCTGTCGGGCGGCGAGAAGACGCTGCGAGGTGCGGTTCCCTTCGGACGAGGAGTGGTGCGCGTGGGCGCGCGCGCAACGCACCGTGCGGCATTTTCTCGGGCGCGGGAAGTCGCAGAGCGAGGACGTGGACCTGCCGAAGATCAACGCGGAGTTGTTCGCCAAGATCCGCACCGACAAGGACGGCCCCGAGTTCGATGATGCCGAGGCCGGCATGGTGATCGGCCGCATTGAGCGGTGCGCCGTGGCCAACGTCGAGCGCGAAGGCATCAACTACCGGATCGAGATGAAGGTCCCCGGCGCGCGCGTGGTTCACGTGCTGCGGATGCCGACCGCCAAGGAGATGCAGGACCACGAGCGGGCTTCGACCAGCGTCGTGGCCGCGCGGCGGTCGATTGAGACGCGGGCGTTCCTGGAGCCGAGCGGCGCGCTCTACGACAAGCTGCACATCTCGCACGACGGCTACGCCGGCGCCGTGCCGATCGTTCACAAGTCGGCGGCGGTGTCCGAGGTGATCGCGCAACTGGCCATCGAGGCTGACGAAGACCCGGAATAGCCGCGCCCGGCGACTGGCCGGAAGAGCCGGGCGTTCGATTCCTGATCCGGTCGGTGCTGCACCAGGGCGGGCTGTGCGGGCCTGACGAAGAGTGCCCCGACCGCGTCTTCCGCTGCCGGAAGTGCGGCTACTCGGCGCAGACGGAGTTGGATGGCTGCCCCGCCTGCGGCGCGGATTGGAAGGCCATCGACGTCAGCCATGGGCCGGGCTGTCCCAAGAACCTGCTCGAAGAGGCGATGGATACGCCGAACGGCGCTCTCGTGCGGCGGTGCTTCCGCATTCTGAACGCGAAGAGCATCGGGCTGACGATCACGCTGGCGGATATCACGGAGGAGGAGTTCCGGGTGCTGGAACTGATCGAGGCCGAGCGCCAGGAGCAGATAAAGAATGGGGATGGCGGCACCCAGGGTTCTCGGTAAAAGCCTACTTCCAACTCGACTCCATGGCTTTCTCGATGGCTTGAATTTCCGACTCCATCTCACTGATGTGAGACTCACAGGACCCCATCTCGCCTATGAGCTTATTTCTGTAGTTTTCCCCGATCAGATCAGGATGGAGTTCGCCGTGCGACCGCCGTTCTTCCTGGTACTCGTCGCACTCTCGCTCGGACTGCTCGTAATCACGAGTCAAGCTTGAAGCCTTCATTCGGAGTGTCGAAATGTTGCGCTGGCGCTTCTCGTACTCAAACTTCAATCGGTCAATAGGCATTCCCCGCAGTGACCGGGACCACTCGCTCTCCACTGCCCCGGAACCGTTGCAGGTCGTGCACTTGATCTTGCCCGTTGCCCCGCACTGGTTGCAGGTGGCGTTACGTTTCGTCCCTTTACAGGCTGTGCAGGTGGTTTTGACCTGCACGCTACCACCGCACATGCCACAATTGATGCGCCGTGTTCCGCCGCAGTTCGGGCAGGTTCCGTACTTGTCCCCGAAGAATCCCTTCTTGACGATCACCTGCCCGCTACCCTCGCATCGAGGGCAAGCAATCTTCCCATCCTGGCAGGATGAGCACTTAACGGTGATTTGGCCGGTGGCAGCGCAGCGCGTGCAGCGGCAACTTGTGCAATCGAAACTTCTCTGGCCTTTACAGCCTGGGCATGAATCGTACAGCGACATCGGTAGCGTGGCCTCCAGCGAAACATCACAACACACCGCACCATCCCTCTGCAAGACGGCTGACGCTCGATTGGCAGGTCTCAGGGCCGCACGGCTGGTTACGTTTATGGGTGCTCGGTTTTCTTCGACTCAGAAGGGTGAATTCGGGGACAAGGCTTCGAGGCAGGCTACGCAATTCCGAAGCCGCTCCGTTTGCCGATTGGCGTCTCTCGTCAACCTGACGCATAAGACCTCGATTGCGCGGCTGTTCGAAGCGACCTCCTGAAGATAGTCATGGCGAGATTTCAAACCGTCATCCGCCGCGCTCGGTTCGTCTATTCGCCCATACACCGCAACCGAAATGCAGGGCTTCGCGCAGGTGCTGGCGGATTCGATCCGGGCGCGCATTCAGAGCGGGCGGAACATCTACGACCAGGCGGCGGCGCCGCTGAAGCCGGGACCGTCTGGCCGCCGCGGTTACCCCGACTACAAGGCGGCGAGGGGCCTCCAGCCTATCCGTGACTGGACCTGGAGCGGCCATACCCTGCGTTGCCTCAAGGTCCTGACCGCGAATGAGAACCGCGCGGCGATTGGGTTTCTCGACGAAGCTCTTCCTGGCCGGCGAATGACGGCTTCGCAGATCGCCGCCTTCAATAACCGGCGCGAGGCGCAGTGGGGCGTGTCACCTCGCGACCGCCAGGCGGTGCTCGCCGCATTCCTGGCGCGTCCCATTGTGAAACTCAAGGCAGCGTAAATGGCAGACCAAGCGGAACGCGTAATTCTCGAAGCCGAGGACCAGGTCACCCCGATAACGGACAAGGCCAACGCCGCCCTCGAC
>CAWISY010000029.1:0-58353 GCA_963838455.1 Bryobacterales bacterium | reverse complement strand
GAACGGGGCTGGGGGGCGGAGTCAGGTTCAGCCGCTGGCCGAGGGCGTCCCCGTTGGGCCACAGTTTGCGGGCTGCAGATTCACTGAGTACGGCGACGCCGGAATCGGATGACCCCTCGTCCGCGGAGAAGGATCGGCCGCGGAAGACCGGAATTTCGGGGGTCTGAAAGTAGTCGGGGGAAACGTAGCGGTACCGGATTACGGTCTGAGCAGCCGCTGAAGCCCCGGAAACAGGAATCCTGGGTAGAGTGGCGTCGAAAGGCGGGTCCGAGCTGGCGGTGAGCAAATCGACATCCGATCGGGATTGAAGTGCGGCGATGGCGCGCGGTCGCGATTTTGGCTGGACGTAAATTTCGAGAATATCGCGAGTGCGCATTCCGGGATCGAGACTTTCGAGATGATTGATCCTGCGCAAGAGGACGGCGGAACAAATCAGCAAGAATCCGCAGACTGTGATTTGGGCGATCACTAAGGCGTTACGCATGCGAGCCGGGCGAAACTCACTGCTGAAGTCGCCGCGAGCGGCCTGCATCACGTCCAGCCGCGTTGCTTGGATCGCCGGGGCCAGACCGAATAACAGCGCTACCGCAAGCGCTGCGCCGTTCATGAACCAAAAGACGTGAACATCGGGAGAGAGTGGCGGAAGGCGGACCTGATCGAGGAAGGCGGATGGAACGGTGGCTGCGACCACCTGCGTGCCGAATCCGATGAATGCCTGAGAAGCGGCGAAGGCGAGCGCGGCTGCTGGAATGGCGAGCAGGACGCTCTCGGTGAGCAATTGCCGGATCAAGCGTCCGCGCGCGGCGCCGAGCGAGAGTCGGATGCCGATCTCGCGCTGGCGCGACATGGCCCGCGCCAGCATCATATTGGCGACGTTGGCGCAGGCGCTGAGCAGAACCAATAAGAACACGATTCCGATGCTGAAAAAGGCGCCCAGATAGCGGCGATTCAACGGCACCAGCGTGGCTAGCGATGTGAGGTCGGCATGCGGCGCTTGTGACGGGGCTGCTTGTTGCGTCACCCTCTGCAGCCAGGCGGTGAGGGCGGAACGGGCTTGCTGCATGCTCTGGCCGGGCAGCAGCCGGCCGGCGAGGATGACTGGCGCCGGGGTCTCGGGAGCAAACGGGTTCGGGGTGTCTTCGAACTCCGGTAGGGTCGCCAGCGGGGCCCAGAAGTCAGAAACACTATGGCCCAAGCCGGTGAATTCTTCAGGCATGACGCCCACAACGACGAAGGGGTGTCCCTGAATGAGGACCTTGCGTCCCAGAACATCCGCGGCGCCGCTGAAGCGATTCTGCCAGGTGGTGTAGTTGAGCACGAGGACTGGGCTCGAATCCTGGTTATCTTCGGGAAGCAGAGCGCGTCCGAGGGCCGCGTTCACGCCGAGCATGTGGAAGAACTCGCCATCGACCAAGGTCGCGGCCGCATACCGGCCCTCCAGGCGGGTTCGCAGGCTGCGGATGGCGGTGACACTGGTGAACCCGGGGTGCTCCTGCCGCAAACGGTCGAGCTGGCTCCAAGTCAGCGGAGGCCGATTCTCCCTGAGATCCTGCCAACCGAATCCGTAGAGCGAGTGCGGGTCCCGCGCATCGATGGGGCGCAGCAGGTAGGAGTTGAAGATGGTGAATGCGGCGGTGTTCCAGCCCAGGCCGATGGCGATGGTGCCGATGACGGTGAGGGCGAAGAGTGGGGCCCGACGGAAGCCGCGGAGGGCGTAGCGGACGTCCTGGCCAAGGGTTTCGAGGAAGCCGAGGCGGCGGGTGTCGCGAACGTAGTCTTTGACTGCGCCGGGGTCGGTGCCGAAATGGAGACGCGCGACGCGGGCGGCTTCTTGGGGTGACATACCCGCGGCGAGGTTTTTGCGCGTTTCCATTTCGAGGTGAAGCGCGAGCTCGTCGTCGAGTTCTTGTTCGACGCGGTCACGGAAAAGCAGCGCGCGCAGTCGCAGGTAGAGATCGCTTTTAGTCATAACGCAGGGTCGTAATGGGATCGACGCGGGCGGCCCGGCGGGCGGGGAAGAAGGCGGCGGCGAGGCAGGCGGCGAGGACGACCGCGATTCCTCCGAGATAGGCGACGCGATCGAACACGGTGGGGGCTATGTCGGCTGAGATCGCTGACAAGATCCTCGCTGCCACCAGTGCAAGGCCTGTTCCTGCCGCGATACCGATGGCGGCCAGTCGCACGCATTGCGCCAAGACGAGGCCGGTTACGGTGCGCGTGGTGGCTCCCAAGGCCATGCGGATGCCGATCTCTTTGGTGCGCTGGGCGACGACGTAAGAGAGGACGGCGTAGATTCCCGAAATCGTGAGCAACAGGGCGATACAGCCGAGGGCTGCGGAAATCCAATACGTGAGCCGGTAGCTCCAAATGGCAGCGTCGACGTAATCCTGCAGGCTGTGGATGTCTTCAACCGCGCCAGGGTCCGCCGCTTCAGCGGCTGCGCTCAGATCGCGCACGGCTTTTCCGGCATCGTCGTGAACCCGCACGTAGAGTGCGTTGCGTGAGTCGTCCAAGCCGGTGGGCAGATAGAGGGCGCTGCGGTCCGGATTATCCAAACTCCCGACGGCGGTGTCGCGCGCGATCCCGATGACTCGCATGGTTCGATGTTGCGGCGGACGGCCTCCTCGAACGGGACCGGTTTCTGGGATGAGGCTCAGGGTTTGATCGAGGGGATCTTGTGCGGGCCACAGTTTTCGCGCGGCGGACTCGCTGAGGATTACGGCGGCGGCTCCGGAGCTGGTCTCTTCTGCGGAGAAGGTGCGACCGCGCAGAATCGGAATGTCCAGCACTTGAAAGTACTCGGGAGAAGTGTAGAAATAGCGGACGCGGGTCAGGCTGACTCCGGGAGCGCCGGAGGCGGAGATGCTGGGAAGAGTGGAATCAAGCGGTGGATCCGAGGTGGCCGCGAGCAGTTCGACACCTGGTTGCGATCTGAGTGCAGCCATTACACGCGGCCGGGACTTTTCCTGGATGTAGATTTCGATGACGCCGCGCGTGCGCATGCCGGGATCGAGGCTTTCGAGATGATTGGCCCTGCGCAGGAGTATGCCGGAACAGATGAGAAGAAATCCGCATACAGTGACTTGGGCGATGACCAAGGCATTGCGCAGACGAGTCGGGCGAAAGTCGCTGGAGAAGTCGCCTCGAGCTGCCTGCATGACGTTCAATCTGGTGGCTTGCATCGCCGGCACGAGACCAAACATGAAAGCGACGGCGATGGCCGCGCCAATCATGAACCAGAAGACGTGAATGTCGGGGGACAAGGAGGGAACCCCGGCCTGATCGAGGAACGCGGCCGGGATCGTGGCGAAGCACACTCGCAGGCCGAGTTCGATAAACGCCTGAGAGACGGCGAAGGCGAGGGCGGCTGACGGAATGGCGAGCAGGATGCTCTCGGTCAGCATTTGCCGGATCAAGCGGCCTCGCGCCGCGCCGAGCGAAAGCCGGATTCCGATCTCGCGCTGACGCGACATCGCGCGCGCCAGCATCATATTGGCTACGTTGGCGCAGGCGCTGAGCAAGACGAGAAAGAAGACGATGGCGACGGGCAAGAGGGCGGCGAGTTGGCGGTGTGCCACGCTCACCAGGGTTGCCAGCGACATCAGCGTCGCGTGGGGAGATTGAGCGGGGGCGTCCTTCTGAACGGCGCGCTGCATCCACGAGTTGAGCGCGGTTTGCGCCTGCTCTGCGCTCTCGCCGGGCAGCAGACGGCCGGCCAAGGTGACCGGCGCGGGAGTCTCGGGAGCGAAGGCGTTGGGGATGTCTTCGAACTCGGCCAGCGCGGCGAGGGGAGCCCAGAGATCGGGCATAGTGTGGCCCAATCCGGTGAAACCATCGGGCATGACGCCTACGACTACAAAGGGATGGCCGTGAATCAGAACTTTGCGTCCCAAAATGTCTGCGGCGGCCGCGAAACGGGTCTGCCAAGCGTTGTAACTCAGGACTACATAACTCAGACCCATGGAGGGGTTCGATCCGGCGGAGCCGTTATCGTTCGGAAGCAGCGTCCGGCCCAGGGCTGCATTAATTCCCAACATGTGGAAGAATTCACCGTCGACCAATGTGCACCACGCGAACCGGCCGTCCATCCGGGAGCGCAGTGAGTGGGTCGCCGTAATCGCGGCAAGGCCGGGTCGCTGTTGCCGCAGCTCGTCGAGCTGCCGCCAGGTCACCGGAGTTCCGTTGCCGGTGCGATCCTGCCAGCCGAAGGCATAGAGCGAGTATGGGTCTCGCGCGTCGATGGGGCGCAAGAAAGCCGCGTTGAAGAGGGTGAACGCGGCGGTGTTCCAGCCCAGGCCGATCGCAATGGTGCCGATGACGGTGAGGGCGAAGGGCGGGGCTCGCCGGAAACCGCGGAGAGCGTAGCGGATGTCGTGAAGGAGGGTTTCGAGGAAGCCGATGCCGTGGGTGTCGCGGACGTAATCTTTGACGGCGCCGGGGTCGGTTCCGAAGTGGAGACGTGCGGCGCGTGCGGCTTGCTCAGGCGCCATGCCGGCGGCGAGGTTCTTGCGCGTTTCCATTTCGAGGTGAAGGGCGAGCTCGTCGTCGAGTTCTTGTTCGGCGCGGTTGCGGAAAAGGAGTGCGCGGAAGCGTTTCATCCTTGAGCTCCTTACGACAGATCCAGAATGCGTCCGATGGCGGTGGTGAGGCGCGACCAATCCGCGGTTTCTGCGTCGAGCTGCTTGCGGCCGGAGGTGGTGAGGCGATAGAAGCGGGCGCGGCGGCCGAGCTCGGAAATGCCGGATTCGGCTTTGATCCAGCCCTGATGCTCCAGGCGATGGAGGGCGGGGTAGAGCGAGCCCTGATTGACCTGGAGAACATCCTGCGAGATCTGCTGGATGCGTTCGGAAATAGCCCAGCCGTGGAGCGGGCCGGCTTGGAGGGTGCGGAGGACGAGGAGATCGAGGGTGCCTTGCAGGAGATTCATTGTTGTCGAATGTCGACACCATCATGCAACGGTTGGTGTCGAATGTCAACAATAAAGTCATGAAGACCGAGATTGTCTCTTACAACCCGGCGACGGGAGCCGAACTGGGCCGCGTGCCACTGGCGACGGAGCAAGACTACGAGCGCACGGCGGAGCTCGCTTCGCGGACGTTTGAGCGATGGAGGATGGTACCGGCTCCGCTGCGCGGGGAGATCGTAAGGGAAATTGGAGAGGAACTGCGGCGGGAGAAAGCGGCGCTAGGGCGGTTAGTCACGCTGGAGGCCGGCAAGATCATCGCCGAGGGGCAGGGCGAGGTGCAGGAGATGATCGACGTCGCGGGGTTCGCGGCGGGATTGTCGCGGCAGCTCTATGGGCTCACCATGCCGAGCGAGCGGCCCGGGCACAGGATGTACGAGCAGTGGCATCCGCTGGGGCCGGTAGGAGTCATCACCGCTTTTAATTTCCCGGTTGCGGTGTGGGCGTGGAACGCGCTGATTGCGATGGTATGCGGGGACACGGTGGTATGGAAGCCGTCGCTGAAGACGCCGCTGGCGGCGGTGGAGGTGCAGAGGATCTGCGGAGGGGTGCTCGAGAGGCATGGGTTCGAGGGGGTGCTGAACCTGGTGATCGGCGAGGATGCGGTGGTGGGGGAGCGGATGATTCGCGACCAGCGGTTGCCGTTGATCAGCGCAACGGGATCGGTGAGGATGGGCAAGCATATCGGGCCCGTTGTCGCTGCGCGAGTCGGGAGAATTTTGCTGGAGCTGGGTGGGAACAACGGCGTGATCGTGATGGACGATGCCGATGCGGACTTGGTGGTGCGGGCGGTGGTGTTCGGAGCGGTGGGGACGGCGGGGCAAAGGTGTACGTCGATTCGGAGATTGTTCTTGCAACGTGGTTGCGCGGCGCGGATTACGGAGAAGCTGATTGCGGCGTACGGCCAAGTGCGGATCGGCGATCCGTCGCTGGAGGGCACGCTGATGGGTCCGTTGATCGACAGCGATGCCGTCGAGAATATGATGCGCGGGATCGAGATGATCAAACAACAGGGCGGGGAAGTGTTGTACGGCGGGAGAAGGCTCGGCGGGTGTTTTGTTGAACCCGCGATTGTGAGGTCGGACTTTTCTCTAAGCGGCTCCGCCGCCGGGATGGCGATTGTGAAGGAAGAAATTTTTGCGCCGGTGCTGCACGTGATCGAATTCGAGACGCTGGAGCAGGCGGTGGCGTGCCACAACGACGTGCCGCAGGGGCTTTCTTCTGCCATCTTTACCGATAGTGTCAAATCGGCGGAGCTGTTTCTGAGCGCGCGGGGCAGCGATTGCGGGATCGCGAACGTGAACATCGGGACCAGCGGCGCGGAGATCGGCGGGGCGTTCGGCGGCGAGAAAGAAACCGGCGGCGGGCGGGAATCGGGAAGCGATGCGTGGAAGGCTTACATGCGTCGGCAGACGGTGACGGTGAACTGGTCGGGGGAGATGCCGCTGGCGCAGGGGATCAAGTTTTTCTAAGCCCGCAAAACGGCCAAACCAAGGTCCGCTCCAGCCGAGCTGGCGCTCGGTGGACCGTTCCTGCGCCTTTGCGGGCTAGTCATTTTTGGAGCCCGCAAAACGGCCAAACCAGACTCCGGTCCGGCCGGGCTCGCTCCCGTCGGACCGGCCCCGCGCCTTTGCGGGCTAGTCGCAGCGCAGTGCTTCGACGGGGTTGACGCGCAGAGCCTTGCGGGCCGGAAGATAGCTGGCGAGCAGGGAGACGGCGGCGAGCGCAAAGGCGACACCGATGCACGTGATGGCGTCGGGCGGCGGGGTCTTCAACACCAGGGCCGCAAGGATTCGGCCCAACGCAAGAGGTCCAATGAGACCGAACGCGATGCCCCAGGCGATCAGGATGAGCGTGCGGCGCATGACCAGCGCGAGGATTTCGCGATTGCGAGCGCCGAGGGCCATGCGAATGCCGATCTCGCGAGTGCGCTGGCTGACCGAATAGGCGAGTAGAGCGTAGATACCAGCAGATGCCATGAGCAGGATCAGGCAGCCGAGAGCGCTCAGGACGAAGATTGCGAGACCGGCGTTACGATTGAAGCGGCCGAGGTAGTCGCCGATGGTTTGAATGTTGACCCAAAGAGAGGGGTCGGCGGTGCGGACCACCTGGCGGAGTTGCCGCTGCAAGGCGCTGGGATCGCCATTCGTGCGAACCAATAGCTCCATCCGATCGATCCAGCGGCTTGCTGTGGGGAGAGTAGTTCCCACTTGGCCAGTTGGAATATAAACGACGGGGTACGCGGGGATTGGGCCCGAGTTGCGGTCAATGTCGGCGACGATTCCTACGATTTCGGCGGAGACGCCGCCGGCGATTTGAATCTGCGCACCTAGAGATTCGCGGCCCGCGAGCAACTTCTCAGCAAAGTCCTGACTGACGACGGCCACGGGCGGTGCGCCAGGGCGGTCCGCGGAGGTGAGCGGGCGGCCGCGCAGAATCGGAAGATCGAGGGTCTCGAAGAACTCGGGAGAGACGCGATGGCAGACCGGGTAGCTGCCCGGCGGCGGAGCCTGAAGCTGGCAGGAGCCGGCCATAATGGGCGAATCGTCGGTGATCGCCACGGAGACTACTCCAGGTAGAGCGCGGAAGCGCTCGCGAAGATCCTGGCGGAATTGCGCGGCTCGCGCGTCGTCGTAGCCCTGGTCCTTCAGGCGGAGTGCTAGCGCGATCACGCGGGAAGAATCGAAGGAGGTCTGGACGAATCCGACGCTTTGTGCGCCGCGGATCAGAATGGCAGCTCCGATCAGAAGCATCAACGACGCTGCCAGCGGAACCACGACCAGCAGATTGCGGCGAGACGATCCTATGCGCAGGCCCATGCGTAGAGCAGAGGCGGCGTTGCCGGACAGGCCTTCGGAGCGCACCGCTTGCGCGAGGTTCGTTTTGGTGACGGCGAGGGCGGGCCCGAGCCCGAAGGAGAGTCCGGTGACCAGAGACAGCACGAGGCCGTAGAGGAGCACGCGCTGGTCGAGGGGACCGCGTGCGCCCGGCATCATATCCTGAAGCCACCTGGTCAGCCAGTTTGAGAACAAGATTCCCAGCAATCCGCCGGAGGTGGAAAGCAACACGCTCTCGGTCAGGAGTTGGGAAATGAGGCGGGCGCGGCTGGCGCCGAGCGAAAGACGGACACCGAGCTCACGGCGGCGGACGGTGGCGCGGGCGAGGAGGAGGCTGGCCAGGTTGGAGCAGGCGATAAGGAGGATGATGGCGATGGCGAGGTCGAAGCCGAAGATCTCTTCGCTGCGCTGGCGGCTCGCCTCCGGCGAGAAAGTGCCGAGGAAGACGGAGGCTCGCGGGGTGCGGTCGTTTGGAGCCGCGCCAGGATAGGAGGCGCTCGGGTTGGCCTCCTCGAAGGACTTCACCAGATTTTGGATTTCCGATTGGGCTTGGGGCAAGCCGGCGGGGGGACGAAGGCGGGCGTTCAGGATCAACTGGAAATTCGCGGGTTGCAGCGGCTTCAAACCGAGGGGCAGAAAGATATCGGTCAGATCGGTGGAGTGGAAGCGAGGCTCGGCGACTCCGATTATGGTAGCGGCGTGATTGTTGAGCAGGATGGTCTGGCCGAGGACGTTCGGGTCTGCGCTGAAGCGCCGATGCCAGAATGAATCACTCAGCACGGCGACGGCTGCGCCAGTTCGTTCTTCTTCGTCGGTGAAGGTGCGGCCGAATTGGAGATGAAATCCGCGTACCGCGAGGAAGTTGGGCGATTCAAATCGCGTGAGCGTCTCCTCGGCTTCGGCGGAACGTGTGCCGAGAACGAGGCTCACGGGTTCGGATTCCGCGGTGATTTGTTCGACCGCGGCGGAGTGATCCTGAAGGTTGCGGAATTCAGAAACTGAAAAATCGGTCAGGTATTTGCCGCGATCGATGCTGAGGTAAGTTTCCGGATTGCGAACATCGTCCAGAGGCCGGAAGCCGGTGCCGCGGCCGCCGTAGGCGCTCCAACTGACGAAGGCGAACAGGGCGGTGCTGACGGCGATGCCGAGGGCGAGGCCGAGGATGGTCAGCAGGCTGAACTTGGGCTCCTTACGGAGGACGCGGGTGGCGAAGCGGAGGTCGCGGAAGAGGTGCTGGGCGAACATCCAGGAGCGGGCTTCGAAGAAACGCTCTTCGGCGGAGGTGCGGTTGCCGAGGATTCGTCGTGCGGCGGCCTCTGGGTCGCTTGCGCCTTCGGCGCGAAGCTCGTCAGCTTCGAGCGCGAGATGGGCGTCGAGCTCGGCTTGAAAATCTTCGGGCTTGCGGCGAAACCACATTTTGCTAACCCTCTTCGGGACCCAGCACGCGTCCGATGGCGGCGGCGAGTTTGCGCCAGTGGCCGGTTTCCTGGGTCAATTGTTTGCGGCCGGAGCGGGTGAGTTTGTAGAAGCGGGCTCGGCGATTGTTGCTGGAGGTGCCCCATTCGGCTTCGATCCAGCCTTTGGATTCGAGACGCTGGAGGGCGGGGTAGAGCGTGCCGTGATCGACCAGGAGGACGTCTTCGGACTGGCGCTGGATGGCTCGCGCGACGCCCTGGCCGTGCTGCGGTCCGAAGACCAGGGTGCGGAGGATGAGCAGGTCGAGTGTGCCTTGCAGAAGGTTGATGCGGGCGTCGCTAGAACTTGGTTCTTGGGTGGGCATGGTTCAGTTTTCAGAGGGCTTTTCGACGTGATCGATGACCAGGAAGTCGCCGGGGCCTTTGGTGGGATCGAGCTTGAGACCGAGCTGCTCCTGGAGCGCGGTGAAGATGGAGGGGCCGACTGGTTCGTCGCTTGGAACTCCATTCTGGACGGGGCGGCGGAGTTGCAGCAGGAACCCGGGCGTGTTCTGGTCGGGCGCGAATTCGAGGTGGAAGTCAAAGATTCCGTCGATGCCGGTTTTGTCGATGACGGGACGGTCCAGTTGGGGTCCCAAGGGGCCTCGGGAGATGTATTGGGAGAACTCCTTCAAGCTCATCGTATGGATGTT
Source organism: Bryobacterales bacterium (assembly GCA_963838455.1). Classification (GTDB taxonomy): domain Bacteria; phylum Acidobacteriota; class Terriglobia; order Bryobacterales; family Bryobacteraceae; genus Palsa-187. Next base: position 48,446 of record CAWISY010000029.1, on the reverse strand, counting down.
CAACGTGAGGATTGCTCCGTTTCTTCCGAATCTTGCGGCGCCGCAAAAGTTGGGTGGCTGCTGGCCCGGCGCGGGCGGCGCCAGAATCCTCGTTAAATCGGGGGGATCGCAGTCCGGTTTGTCGAGTGGCTTTAACTTGAGGCCGGCCTTGGCCACGGTCAGCGCGTAGACGGGGACTTCCCTGGTCTCGCGATGGAGCTTTAGCTTAAACCGATCTTCGAGAAGCGATTGCAGCATTGGTCCCATCATTGTTTCCAGAGGCGGATTTCCCTCCGCTTTCGCGGTGATGTCGTAGTGGTCGGAGTCTAACCAGCCGGGACCTCCGGAAATAGGGAAACTTTGGGGATTCAGACTCAGGCCATTCGTGAACAAGACATAGGCTTGCTGGATCAGGTTCGCGGCGGTCGCGCACTTCAGGATCATTCTTCCTGCGCCGGCGGGGCCGTCCGCGCCGCCACAGTGGTTGAAGTTGAAGGCCTCGGTGGGCTTGACAGTTGCAACCTCGAACATGGGACGGGTGTCAGGCGATTGAGAGCGGCCGGGAGGTGCGCCGAGTAGCGCAATCACGACGACGATTCTCGCGGCGCGTGCTTGGGTGGGCATCCGACCCAAATATACGCCTGCTTGGGTGGGATGTCAACCCAAGAGTCGGATGCAGGCTTACTTGTTGAGCAGGGCGTTCACGGTCCCGCGGAGCTGGGTTTCCTCATCCTTGAAGAAGGGGCTTTCGCCGGAGACCTGGAACTGCACCACGCCTTTGCGGTCAATGAAGATCATTACAGGAACATTGACGTGCTGCTCCCTGGGGTCATAGCCGCCGAGCTTGAGGATCTGCGGGGGGTTCAGGAAACCCATGGGGAAAGCCGGACGGTAGCGGGCCTGAAACGCTTGCAGGTTGTATTGGCCGTTAGGATCGCCGACGGCGGCGACCACTTGAAATCCTCTCGGCCCGAACTCCTTTTGCGCGCGGTTGAGCATGGCGATGGAGTTGATGCAAGGCGGGCATCCTTCCGAGATCACGGCCATCAGGACCACTTTGCCGCGATACTGCTTCAGGTCGATGGCCCGGCTGTTGGGAGTGGGGATGAGAACGTCGGCCAGAGGGCGCGGGAAGGGAGGGTTGGCGGCAAAGAGCGCGGCGGAGAACAGGACGGCGACGAAGACCGCTCCCTGGCGGTCGCGGCTCGGTTTCATAGGTCGCGGCTCAGACTGATAGATTGCATGGAGCCTCTATTTTACTTGATCCTCCATTTCGGCGAGCCAGCCCGGGCGCTTAAGAACGTCGCGCGGGCGGCTGCCGTCGGAGGGGCCGATGATGCCGTCGCGCTGCATCATATCGAGGATACGGGCGGCGCGGCCGTAGCCCAGGCGCAGGCGGCGCTGAAGCGTGGAGGTAGAGGCTTTGCCCATCTCGCAGACCACGCGCACGGCTTCCTGATACATGGGATCTTCGGGGCCCTCGATTTCGGCGTCTTCGTCATCGTCCTCGGCGGAGGGCGGCGGGATGAGGAAGGTTTGATCGTATTCGGGCGCGGCCTGCCTCTTCCAGAATTCGACCACGTCGTTGGTTTCGGCTTCGCTGACGTAGGAGCCGTGGACGCGGACCAGGCGCGAGGAGCCGGGCGGGAGAAAGAGCATGTCGCCCTTGCCGAGCAGGTGCTCGGCGCCCATGACGTCGAGAACGGTGCGGGAGTCGACGCGGGTGGCGACGCGGAAGCTGATGCGCGAGGGGAAGTTGGCCTTGATGAGACCGGTGATGACGTCGACCGAGGGGCGCTGGGTGGCCAGCACCAGATGCATGCCGACGGCGCGGGCCATCTGGGCCAGGCGGGTGACGCTTTCCTCGACATTGGCGCGCTCCAGCATCATGAGATCGGCCAGCTCATCGATGATGATGACGATGTAGGGGATCTGCTCCAGCGGCTCCTCCGCCACGGCTTCCTCTTCGGCGAAGAGGCTGCGGGGCTGGTCCTGGAGGGCGCGGATCTTGCGATTGTACTGCTCAATGTTGCGGACTCCCTGGCCGGCGAGCAGCTTCAGGCGGCGCTCCATTTCGAGGACGGCGTTGCGCAGGGCGATGGTGGCTTTCTTGGCGTCGGTGATGACGGGGGTGAGCAGATGCGGGATGCCTTCATAGGGCCCGAATTCGAGGCGCTTGGGATCGACCATGATCATGCGGACCTGGTGCGGCGTGGCCTTGTACAAGATCGACATGATGAGCGAGTTGAGCATGACGCTTTTACCCGAGCCGGTGGATCCGGCGATGAGCAGGTGCGGCATGGAATCGAGCGCGGCGACCTTGATGCGTCCGCTGATGTCCTTGCCAAGCGCTACGGTGAGCGGGGACGGCGAGGCGTTGAACTCCTCCGATTCGAGGATCTGGCGGAGGCTGATGACCTCGCGCTTGGAGTTGGGGACCTCGATGCCGACGGTGGGTTTGCCGGGAATGCGCTCGATCAGGATGGATTCGGCTTGGAGGCCGAGGCAGAGATCCTCGGAAAGAGTGGTGATGCGGGAGTATTTGACGCCGGCTTCGGGCTTGAACTCGAAGGTGGTGACGACGGGGCCGGGATTGATTTGGGTGACGTTGCCGAGGACGTTGAACTCCTCGAACTTGCTCTTGATCTGTCCGGCGATTTCTTTCAGTTCATAGGCATCGTGCGGGCTGCGGCCGGCAGGCTCCTGCAGGATGGCGGTGGGCGGGATCTGGAATTGGAAACGGGTTTTGAGGGTTTCCACGCGCACCGGTTCGTTGATGGGGATGGCGCGGGCGCGGCGGACAGCGGTCGCCGCTGTTGATCCGGCGGAAGCGGCGGCGGGCGCGAAGGGAGGCGCGGCCACGATCGGAGTCGGCTCAAAGGGCGGAGGCTCGAGCACGTGAATGGGGATGTCGTCCGGAATATTACTGGGCAACGGCGGAGCTGGACTAGGAGTAGCGCGGGCCCGTGCGGGGATGGGCGGCGGCTCGGGATTCGAGGCTCGGGCGGCTTTGTCGGTGGCTCTGTTGGTGGCTTTGTCGGTATCGAGGGAACGCTTGAGAGCTCGGGCTTGGGCGCGCATGTGAGCCTGACGGATGCGCTCCTCACGCCAGGCGGAGAAGCCGGCGGCGAGGGATGCGAACCATCCAAAGAAATGGCCCAGCCAGCCGAAGAGGCGGCCCAGCCGGCCCCACACATAGCCGAGCCAGCGGATAGGATGACGCAGCCACCGCAGCAGGTGCTTCATCTCGAAAGCGGAGACGAGGTAGAGGGAGATGATCCAGCAAGCCACGACGGTGAGGATCGCGCCAGTGAGGTTCATGGAGGCGATCAGGAGATCGGCGAGGAGGGAGCCGGCCATTCCGCCGGCAGGGATCAGGCCCGAGAACATACCCCAGTTGGGAAAAATCGTGCTGATGGTGCTGAGGGCGGCGCAGGTGGAGGAGAGCAGCAGGATGGCGCCCGCGATCTTGATGAGCGGAGCCGGAATGGGAGCCGAGCGGATCCAGGTGTAGCCCAGCAGCAGAACCAGGGCGGGAATGGCGAAGGCGGCAAGGCCCAGAAGTTGCAGGAAGAAGTCGGCGAAATAAGCGCCGATCAGGCCGGTGAGGTTGACGGGGTGCGCCGCGACGGCAGCGGTATTTAGCGATGGGTCAAAGGGATGGTAAGAAACCAGCGCAAAGAAAAGAAACAGTCCGATGTATAGAAACACTACGGCGACGACTTGATTCAGCCGTGGGTAGCGAGTGGGTCCTAGGTACTTCATTCCTCCGCGTTACCGGAAGAAGGCCAGAGCAAGGACTATTATGCCAAAAATAATCCGGTAGGCGACGAAGACGTTGAGGGAGCGGCTGCGGAGGTAGTTCAGGAAGAAGGCGATGGTGGCGCAGCCGGTGATGGCGCTGAACACGATCCCGACCAGGAAGGCGATCTGCATGTCGTGCGGGATGGCTTCCTTGTGGCGGAGCAGGTCGAAGGCATCCTTGGCGGCGGCGCCGAGAATGATGGGGGTGGAAAGCAGGAACGAGAAGCGGGCGGCGGTGGGGCGGTCGAGGTTGCGGACCAGGCCGCCGGAGATGGTGATGCCGCTGCGGGAGACGCCGGGGATGATGGCCAGGATCTGGAGGAAGCCGATGGTGAGAGAGTCGGCCATGCTGACGTGGGTCATTTTTTTCTGGCCGCGGGAGGCGCGGTCGGCCCACCACAGAAAGAGGCCGACCAGGATGGCGGCGGCTCCGATGATGGGGAGGGTGCGCAGGTTGGAATCGGCGGCCTTCTGCAGCGCCAGGCCGGCGATGCCGGCGGGGAGGGTTCCCAGCACCAGGTACCACAGCAGCTTGGGATTGCGGCGCAGCTCGGGGTCGCCGCCGGGGGTGCTGAAGCCGAGACCGTTGGCCAGGATCTGGATCCAATCGCGGTAGAAATAGATGAGCACGGCGGCGAGGGTTCCGACGTGGAGGGCGATATCGTAGGCCAAGCCGGGGTCGGGCCAGTGCAGCAATTGGGGGATCACGACCAGGTGAGCGGTGCTGCTGACGGGAAGGAATTCCGTCAAGCCCTGGACGATGCCCAGGATGATGGCTTCAAAGATGGACATGTAGCTCTCAGGTTAGCAAGACAAGGAGGGGCTAATTTGCATCAAGAGGTTACAAATAAATTGCTGTATTGCGGTGTACGTTTGTACCGGCGCCTCGACGACGGTGCAGATTTCAATAGCAGCCTTAGAAAGCGGTCTTTCTCGAACGGGCTGGACCGAGAACAAGCCCGCCGCCCTGCGGATCACACCCATGAGGTCAAGCGCGGTGGTGGCAGGGGGCCGCATGGTGGCGCGGACTTCGTTCATCCGGCGTAGCAGTTCAAGGCGCTGCGCCCGAAGCTCTGGGGCCTCCGCGGAATTTGCGCGAACGATGCGGGTTGATGGACGGGTCCGCCGCGAAACTCGTCGGGGGACGCCATTGCCTCCAGCGCCATGGAATTCCCGATCATGTACCATCCGGCTGGTCAAGCCGGAGGCTCGACGATGACGGTATCGCCGGGAGTCACCAGCGCGGCCCACGACGAGCGGTTCACCTTACGCCTGGACTGCGGCATTGCACCTACGCCTTGGCCAGACGGGCTTGCGGAGGACAAAAATCGTCAGGGACACCCGGCAGCATTTGGCATATCCGATTCAAAATTGGCCCCGGCGGGGATTGTATTTTCTGGTTCTAAATCGTATAGTAAGAAAGATTCAGAGGCGAGAACTGGCAGCAGTGGTCATGAGTTTGTAAGGGGGGCAAGGCCTGCCGAGCGCTCAGACGACTAGCCGGCCGGCAAATCCAGTCTCGCTATGCCGCCTTGGTGTCCGGCGGCTGAGTTCGCGGGTTCTCCGTTCAAGCAGTATCGTCCGGCATGGGTTGAGTTAGCGCCCTTTGGGAGGAAAGCGAAATTCGCCATGAAGGGCTTACTATTTTTGTGTTTCACGGTGGCGATCGCCGGGTCGACAGCGGAGGCGGCGACCAGTTATTCGTTTGAAGGCGCTTTTTCCACCGACGATCAGGTCCAGTTATTCGATTTCACGCTGACCGATACTGAGACGGTAACGTTCCAGACCTGGGGATACGGCGGAGGAACGAATGCCGCTGATGACGTAATCCCGCCTGACGGTTTCGAGAGCCTGTTGACCTGGTTCGGAACCGACGGCAGTTACATTAACAACTCTTCCTCTTGCGGAGCCGGTAACACTTATCAGGACGCCTGTCTCGACGCTTCCGGCCAAGTCACGCTTGGCGCGGGCACGTACACGCTGGCCTTGACCCAGGAGGGTAACAATGCCATCTGCGCGGCCGGCTTCTCCGGCGATCTGAATTGCGGATTCAGCCAGCAGGGCCAGGGCGACTACACCCCCGGCACCACTGGGGACCCGGGTTGTACGGCGTTCTGCGGCACCTTCGGCACCCAGGAGGACGGAGACTGGGCGGTGGATATTTTGAACGTGAGCTCGGCTTCCGAGGCCGGTGCAACGCCGGAACCCTCAACTATGCTGCTGGGCGGTTGCGGCCTGGTTCTTATCGCGCTGGCCAGACGGCGCCAGCTCAGCCGAAACATCAGGATCGGAGACGTTCGTGAATAATTCTGTGCGGCGGTTAGTGTATGGCCTGGCGTTCCTGCCGATGGCGGCGATGGCGCAAACGGTTCCCCTGACGCAGGATTCCTACGTCGTTACCCTGCCGTCGCCTACGGCAAACAATTACGGAACTGCCGCGACCATCAACGTGGGAGGTCCAAACGGCAACCAGGCGTTAGTGCAGTTCGATCTCACCACGCTGCCAGTTGGCACTACCGGGTCCAACATCTCAAAGGCGACGCTGGCGCTGTTTGTCAACACACTGGGAGCGGGCGGAACAGTGGATTTCTGGGTGAACAACGGGGCCGCCTGGACGGAGGGGGCCGTCAGCGGCACCAATGAGGCTCCGGTGGAGGGGACCTCCGTGGCCAGCGGCGTTAGTGTTTCGACCCGCTATGAGTACATTTACGTGGATGCGACAGCCGCTGTGCAGAGTTGGTGCACCCCGGCTTGCGCCACCGCGACGAGCAATAACGGCTTCATGATTACGGGCGGCGGCTCGGCGAATGTCGCCTTCGACAGCAAAGAGAGCACAACCACCAGCCATCCCGCGACGCTGACGGTTACTCTCGCGGCTTCCGGCGCGACGGGCGCGACAGGCCCAACAGGGCCCACCGGAGCAACCGGCGCGACTGGGGCCCAGGGTCCAGTCGGCCCGACAGGGAACACGGGCCTGACCGGCCTAACCGGTGTGACGGGACCGACAGGAGTCACCGGACCGGGGTACACGGCAACGTCATCCACCTCTCTTCCCATCGCAACCGGGTCCACTACGTTCACCACGCAGGCTGGCTTAGCCTATGCGCCAGGGGCGTTGTCTTACGCCACCGTGTGCAGTTCCGGCACGCCAGCGGCCTGTTTCTTCGGCAACATCATGTCCTACTCAGGTACGAGCCTGGTTGTAAACGTTACCTCCACCTCGGGCAGCGGAACGCATGCCGACTGGTTGATCACGGTGGCCGGGCCAACCGGCGCTACCGGTGCAACGGGAGCGGTGGGGCCAACCGGCGCAACGGGAGCGGCTGGGCCAACCGGCGCCGCGGGACCGGCGGGACCGACCGGGAACACCGGTCTGACCGGGAGCCAGGGCCTAACCGGCCCGACAGGTCCGACCGGCGCAACCGGTGCGGCCGGGGGCGCGACCTTAACATTTGACACTACCGCTATCGCAAACGGAGGGACGATCTCCGGCACTTCTGTCGTGTACTTTATCACGGCCGGAGGGTCCGCATATCTGCCAGCCGCGACGACTACGGGCCAACAACTGTTCCTCCTGGACTCCGACGCCACCGACACCAGTGGCATTGGGATCAAGATTAACACCTCCTCGAATCCTTCAGATACGATTAATGATGAGGTTGGGGGATGCTCCGGCCTCACCGTTGACCAGGACAGTTGCAATGGCAACAACTACTTCGTTATGCATCTGATCAGCGACGGCAACCACCATTGGTGGCTCGTTAGCAATCAATGAGCCGAAATCGGCGGGATTAGGGGCGCCGGCAGCGGCGGCGCCCTTGGCTGAACCACTTATCGGCTTATCGGCATGCGGGGGCTGGCCGGCTCCTCCAGGCGGCTGCGGCGGATCCCGTTTACAGAAGCGATTCTTCGATTCCCGGCGACTGCGGTCTGAGGACGCTTTCCGCGGCTGCGGAATTACAATTATGGAGAGCCGAGCGCCCCTCGCTCCTTCGACATGATTGCGCCAGAGCCTCCGATAAACGCAAGAAAGAACGTCCTGGGGTCAGCAGGCATGCTCGCGTTTTGCGGCATGCTGGCTCTGGTGCTGCTGACGTACTCCAACCATTTTCAGAATTCGTTTCACTTCGACGACACGCATGCGGTGGTCGATAATCCGTACATTCGGGATCTGCATAATGTCCCGCGCTTTTTTACCGATGGCACAACGTTCAGCACCTTACCCGCCAACCAGACTTACCGGCCCATCGTTTCCACATCGCTGGCGCTGGATTACCGGATGGGACATGGACTGAACCCGCTCTGGTTCCACGTATCGACCTTCTTCTGGTTCCTGGTCCAACTGGGACTGATGTTCCTCCTCTTTCGGGGCATTCTTGACCGGACGAGGCCTGAACCTCGCGACGGCCGGATCTCCGCGAACGGGTGGATCGCATTGTTTGCCACTGCTCTTTACGGTGTTCATCCGGCCATTGCCGAAACCGTCAACTACATCGTCCAGCGCGGCGACCTGTATGCCGCTCTGGCTGTGGTCGCGGGCCTGGTGATGTACATTGAGATGCCGCGTCTCAGAAGGTACGGCCTGTACCTGCTCCCCGTGATTGCCGGAATCCTGAGCAAAGGCTCGGCTGCGGTTTTCCCCGCGCTCCTGTTTGCCTGGATCCGGTTGTTCGACGAGAGAGCCTTCAAGCCAGCCCGCAAAGGGCCGATCGCGGCCCACGATGCAACGAAGCAATCCCCGGGGCGACGGCCGCGATCCAGGCTCCGTTTTGCGGGCGGTTACTTAGGAGCTCTGCTCCGCACCCTTCCGGCGCTGGCGGTCGCAGCCGCGACGGGATGGTTCACGGTCCTGATGACGCCGTCATCCTTTACGCCCGGTGCGTTCTCCCCGTATGCTTACCGGATCACGCAGCCCGCGGTGCTGCTCGGGTATTTCCGGAAGTTCTTCCTTCCCGTCGATTTGAGCGCCGACACCGACCGGGTCGCCCGGAACAGTATCTTGCAGGGGGACGTCATCTTCGGCTTCCTGTTTGTATTGGCGCTGGCGGCTGTCGCACTCTGGTGCACACGACGGCGGGAGACGCGGCCGATCGCATTTGGACTGGTGTGGTTTCTGGTGGCGTCGCTTCCTACCTCGGTGATCGCATTGGCGGAAGTGGAGAACGACCATCGGATGTATCTTCCGTTTGTGGGCCTGACGCTCAGCGTCTGCTGGACAGCCGCGCTGGCGATCGAACGCCGCCGTATTTCCGCGAAGATTCTGGTTCCTGTCTGCGTTCTGATCCTGGCCGGTTTCGCCGCCGGAACGCGGGAGCGAAACAAGGTTTGGAGCACGGAGGAATCGCTTTGGCATGACGTCACTATCAAGAGCCCGAACAACGGCCGCGGCCTGATGAATTACGGGTTGACCCAGATGGAAAAGGGAAGTTATACCACCGCGCTCGGCTATTTTCAACGCGCGCTGGTGTTGACTCCGAACTACTATGTACTCGAAATCAATCTTGGCATCGCCAATGGCGGCGTCGGCAACGAGGACGAGGCGGAGCGGCACTTCGAGCGCGCCATTCAGTTGGCGCCCGCGGACGCCTGGCCACGGTATTACTATGCCCGGTGGCTGGTGAGCCGCAATCGGACGGCGGAGGCGCTGGAACACCTGAAAGTCGCCGGCCTTGAGAATCCGGACTATCTCGCCGCCCGTTACCTGCTCATGCAGGTTTATGCGATCACCGGCGATGTGGAAAGCCTGCGAAGAGAAGCGCGGGAGACTCTGGCGCGCTTTCCATCGGATGCAACAGCGAAATCGTGGCTGGAGCGCGCCGATCGTCTTCAGTCCACTCGGGTTCAACCCTCTCATGTTCAACCCGCTCAGGCCGCGCATCCGGTGACGGCGGACGATTACCTGAATCTGTCTCTGAGCATGTACCGCCTGGCGAAGTATCCGGAGTGCATTTCCGCTGCGCGAGAGGCGCTGAAGATCCGGCCGGATTATGCGGAGGCGTGGAACAACATCGGCGCCGCCTGGAACTCGATGTCGCAATGGGATCAGGCGATCGCCGCCGAGAAGGAAGCCCTCCGGCTGAAGCCCGATTTTCAGCTCGCGAGGAACAATCTTGCGTGGGCGGAATCGCAGAAGCGAAAGTTGCCGGGTGCGCCAGCGCCGCAGCGGTGACGGTTCCATTTTACGGACTCAGTAACCCGCTTTAGCTTCGCGAACGGTCTGTGCGAAGTTTGATACGCTGATCAGCAGCTATGATTGTACCGGTTCTCCTGATTGGTCTGGCTCTGATCTTTGCCTACATCGGCAGCCGGAAACAGTTGTCGAAAGTGCAGTTACTGGTCGTTTTGCTGTTCTTTGCAATGGGCGCGGCCGGTGTTTTGTTCCAGGATCTGACCATGCGCGTCGCCGCTTATTTCAATGTCGGCCGGGGCGCGGACCTGCTGCTCTACTTCTCCGTACTGTGCGGGGTCCTCGTCGCCGCCAACTTTTATTTTCGATTTAAAGAAATAGAGCGGACATCGATCGAAATCGTTCGCCGGATGGCCATCCTGTCGCCGGTGCGTCCGCCGGATGAATCTGCGGGGAAATAGAATTGAATGCGCGCAATTCCGGATGACGCCTGGGTCGTGATTCCCGCTTACCGCGAATCGCGGGTGTTGCGGGGCGTGGTCGAGCAACTGCGGGGGATTTGTCCTCACATTGTGGTGGTGGACGATGGATCGAACGATGAGACAGGTTCGGAAGCGCGGGCGGGCGGCGCGACCGTGCTGACCCACGTTGTCAATCTGGGGCAGGGGGCCGCGCTGCAGACAGGGATCGAGTTTGCGCTGTTGCAGGGAGCGGACTACATCTTTACCTTCGATGCGGACGGACAGCACGACCCCGCATCCCTGGTAATTCTGACGGAAACCATGCGCGCGACAGGCGCCTCTGTGGTGCTGGGTTCGCGCTGGCTGGGCCGCGTCGAATCGATGCCGCGTTTGCGCCGGCTGATGCTGGGGCTGGCCGTGGTCTTCACCCGCGTGCATACGGGGCTGGGTGTGACCGACACTCATAACGGCTTGCGGCTGTTCACGAGAGCGGCCGCTTTGCGCCTCCGGATCACGCAGCCGCGCATGGCGCATGCATCGGAAATTCTGGCGCAAATCGGAGCGTATAAGTTGCGTTTCGCTGAAGCGCCGGTCACCGTGCGCTATTCCGAATACTCGCTGCGGAAAGGACAGAAGGTGTCCGGAATGTTTCGTGTCCTGCTGGATATTTTCTACGCGCGCTGGACGCGGTAAGGGTCAGTTCCGGAAGATTCATAATCGACGCGCTGCTTCGGACCTTTTTGCCGTTCTGCCGGCGGCGATCGCACGGGTCTATGCTTTAGAGCATACGACGCGATCCGATTCATGTATGCCTTGTTCTCGTTGCGGGCGGTACCGCGGCACACGGCTCCGCGCTATGCTATAAGACATCGCGATGATTGCCCTAGCGTGCACAGCAACCTTGCTGGTGACGGCGTTGGCGTACTCGGTGCTGGTGATCGTGGCGGCGCGGCGTTATTTGCGGGTGGGCGTACCGGAGGCGGCGGTGGGGCCGGCGGAGCCGATCAGCATCATGAAGCCGCTGGCCGGCCTCGATGACGATCTCGAGTCCAACCTGCGCACGTTCTTCGAGCAGGATTACGGGGAGTTCGAGATCCTGTTCGCGGTCCGGCATGATTACGATCCGGCGCTGGAGGTGGTGGAGAAGCTGCGGGACGAATACCGGCACGTAGCGGCGCGGGTGATCGTGACGGGCGAGCCGCCTTACGCCAACGCCAAGGTCTATAGCCTGGAGCTGATGCTCAATGCGGCGGCGCACGACTTGGTGGTGATGAGCGACAGCGATATTCGCGTGCGGCCGGATCTGCTGCGCGTGGCGGCGGCGGAATTCCAGAACCCCCGGATTGGGGTGGCGACGTGCCCGTACCGGGCGATTTCGGGCGGGAGTTTGTGGTCGCGGCTGGAGGCGACGGGGATGAACGCCGATTTTCTCGCCGGAATCCTGGTGGCGCGGATGCTGGAGGGGATGCAGTTCGCGGTGGGTCCGACGATCGTGGCCCGGCGGTGGGCGCTGGAGTCGATCGGCGGGTTCCAGCGGATGAAGGATTACCTGGCCGAGGATTTCGTGCTGGGGAAATTCGCGGCGGAGGCGGGCCACGGCGTGATTCTTTCCTCGTATGTGGTGGAGCATCACATCGGGAGCTCGAACTTCCGCAGCAATGCGGCGCACCGGCTGCGGTGGGCGCGGAGCACGCGGAGGTCGAGGCCGCTAGGGTACCTGGGGCAGGCGCTGACGATGCCGCTGGCGTGGGCGCTGGCGGTGTGCGCGGTGAATCCGGCGTGGTGGCCGGCGTGGGGGATCGTCCTGCCGTTGACGCTGGCGGTGCGCGGGGCGTCGGCGTATATGGTTTCGACGCGAGTGTTGCACGCGCGGACCAACTGGCTGCTGATGCCGCTGGAGGATCTGGCGGCGTGCGTATTCTGGATCGCGGGATTTTTCGGGAGCACGATCGAGTGGAGAGGGCGGCGCTACCGGCTGCATTCGGACGGTCGGTTCGAGTTACTGATTGAGAGCTAGCCGCGCAGCCCATTCTTGGAACCGCTTGCCGATGGCGCCGCGTCAGTAGTGAGTGCGCACATGCTATCTCATTGCGGCAGTCATCCTTTCGTCACTCGCTGGGGCGCAATCTATATCTTTTGGCGTAGTCGGCGGCGCCAGCGTGACTGGCGATTTCGTTAATTCGTACCAGCCAATACCAGGCGCGCCGGGCGCACTCTCGACGAATTACTCTGCGCCGGAGCGCTATATCGTAGGCGCGATGTTCGAATTCCGGCTCCCAGGGAACTGGTCTGTTGAAGCCGACGGGCTGTACCATCCGCTGCGCTACGACCTTGCCTCGGTCCTGCCGAACGGCACATTGATTGGCGTTTCGCCGTCGCCGGTGATCACCTTTGAGTTCCCGGTGCTGGCCAAATATCGCTTTCGCTGGGGGAAATGGAGACCGTTCGTTGAGGCCGGACCGTCGTTCCGGACCGCAGGAAACCTCAACAATGCGAATCCGTCGCATTACGGCGCTGCCCTGGGAGTGGGGGCCGAAACCAGCCTGGGGGAGTTTCGCATCGCGCCGGAGGTTCGCTACGTTCGCTGGGCGGAGGACAACCCGTTCTATGTACAAACGCGCTCCGATCAGGTGGAACTGCTCCTGTCCCTCAGCAACTCAGGCTTCGAAAAAGGCTGGGTGCTGGGTTCGCACGTTTCGGTCGGCGTCGTCGCGGGGGCGACGTTGACTCCGAATTTCAGTACGGTTCAGGAGTCTTTTGGCGATTTTGGCACCGTGTACTCTTCAGGCCCGCGGAACTTCCTGGTGGGCCCCATGGTCGAGATCGCGCTTCCCAAGGGACTCTTCGTCGAACTCGATGCGATTCACACGCCGGTGAGTTCACATCTCCAAGGCAATTTTGACGGCGGAGCTTTCTCGAGTGCAACGACAGTTACCACCTGGAATCTTCCCCTGCTCGGCAAGTATAAATTTAAAGTTCGCGGCGTGAGGCCGTTCATCGAGGCTGGGCCATCGTTTCGCGATGCGTCCGCGGTGCGCTGGGCCTCGCCGCATGGCGTGACTGCGGGAGTGGGGGTCGAAACTCACTTCCGGCGCTTGAAGATCGCTCCCGCTGTGCGATATACGTACTGGGGCCCGAATTCGCCTGGTCTAGGAGCCCGTCCGAGTAAAGCCGGTTGGCGGCTGCCGAAAGTCGGTGCTGGGGGTGGAGGGAAGTTTTCGCGGAGCGGCCATCTTTGAGTTGGCGCGCCGATCTTGGTTCAGGACGGTTGCGATACGCGATTTTGGTCCAAAATCATTTCCCGATGGCGATCCTCAGTACTGCATCGCCGCGTGGAGCCGCAAAATGTTGTGCGTCAGGCACAGCAGCGCCCACTCGCCTTTCACCTTCTCTTTTCCGCGTAACAGAAATTGACGAAATCCGCGTGCCTGCTTGATCTGCCCGAATACCGGCTCCACCACGCACTTGCGCGCCGCGTAGACAGCTTTACCCGCCTTGGTCTGCAGTTTCCGCTTCATCCGCTCCACCCTGGTCGCGCCCTTCGGCAACGGACCGCGCTTGGCCGGGAGCCGATGCTGGCCGTGCTTCTCCTTCCCCGTCGCGATGAACCCTTCGATCTTATGTTCCGGCTTGCGGTTCGAGGCCAGGAACTCCAGGTTCTCCTCCGAACAATATCCGTTGTCGGCAAGGAGTGCTTTGGGCCGCTGTCCTGACTGCTGTTCGATGAGTTCCACCATCGGCTTCAACTGCCTTTTGTCATTGCTCGCCTCTGTCACCGTTTGGCCGACGATCAACAGCAACGTTGGCTCCACAGCGGCTTGCGCGTTATAGCCCTGCACAATCCCATCCGCGCCCGGCATGATGCGCGACTCCGGATCGGTGAAATTGTATTGATCCTTGTCTTGCGGCTTCGCCAGCTTGGCCTCCTCGGCGCTCTTGCCTTCGGCGAGCGCCTTGTCCCGCGCCCGTTGTTCCAGCACCTTCTTGGCTTCCTTGATCCTGGCCAGCCGGGTCTCGCGCCGCCGCAGTTCCTCCGGCAACTCGTCGCCCCGCTTGTCACCATACTCTCGATCTTCTGCCTCATCCGCGGCCTCGGCTTGTTCCAGCAACCGCTTCACTTCGTCCTTCAACTGCTGTTGCTTCTCGATCATCCGGCCGTAGCTCATGGCCTTGTGTTTGCTCGCGTTGGCTTTCAACTTCGTCCCGTCCAGCGACACCCGGCCCACTTTCACCGCGCCTGCTTCCAGCGCCAGCGCCAAGACCTGTTCGAAGAGCTTCTGCAGCGTTTCGATGTGGATTTTCCGAAAGTCCGAGATGGTCCGGAAGTCCGGCTCGTTGCCCGCCGCCAACACTTTAAACGGGATGTCTTCCTGCATCCGTTTCTGAATCCGGCGTGAACTGAACACTCCCGTGCAGTAGCCGTACACCAATAGCTTCGTCATCAGCCGCGGATCGTACGGCGGTTGCCCCCGCCTCTCTTTCTCGTACACCGCGTGGATCGCTGACAGATCCAACTGGTCCACCACGTCGCTGACGAAGTACGCCAGGTGGTCTTCATCCAACCATTGGCGCAGACTCGGCGGCAACAGCAGCTCCTGCTCAGGAAGATAGGACCGGTAGCCCTTTGGCATAAAACATTATGTCCCAGTTTTGTTCGCACTGTTCCCTCGATCTTGCGGGTTTCTCGGACAGGCTCCTAGACCAACCTTATTTGACGTTTGTGCCCATTCGGAATCAGGTAGAGTTGCTTGGGGGATTTTTCTTCTGAAGGACTGAGCTTCAGTGGCACAGGGGTTCGCCTCTGCGTGGAGCGGGGATGAGGTTGAGCTCGATGGCTTCGCTCGCAGCCCGCAAGGTGGTTTCGAGCGCTGCGATCTTCGCCTTCTGCGGTTCATCCAGCACGGCCAGCGCGAGATCGTGGCGCGGCCTAGCGTTCACCAGTGCTTGCAATTTGTTGATGTCGGATCCCAAGTGGACCATCTCGGGGGCGTCCGCGCTAACGCCGGAACGCAAGAGCGCCGTTCGTTGCATATCCTTGTCTCTGACTTGCGCCCAAAGGGGCGCAGCAGCGTCCATCTGTATTCGCTCGAATTGATCGACTTGAGACGGGGTGAGACCCAGCTCGGATGCGTAGGCCAAGTTGGCGTACGTTCGGATTGGGTAAATCACGCAGATTACGCCACCCGGCCATTGCCGCTCTTCAATGAGTCCGAGCCCGATGGTCACAGCGCCCTCCCAACGATCCAGAAGTTTCTGGATCGCGGCGAGCTTGTCTCGCTGAGAATCGTCCAGGATACGAAGGGCGTCCTCGTTTTGCGCGGGCAGGATTGGCATTCTGGGACGCGCGGAATATATCGCGGCCGGGCCTGGCCCGGCGGGCGCCGGCTTCGCGGTCGCAGGTGGAGGCAGTTGCTGAAGCTGTGACACCTGCGCGTCGCTGAGCCCGAGGGCCGACTTCAGTGCGGCGAAGCGGCTCCCGGATTCCTGCCCCAGGGCACTCAAGGACGCGGCCAGGAACACGACGCCGTGAACCAAGGTGTTCCGCGAAGGCATGATTGACCTCAGTATACCCCTCCTCGTAAAAGGGATCAGGAGATGTCGACGCCACGCACAATGAGGCCTCTGTCACGCGAGTCTGTAGAATCGGGCGCCAGGCAGGGGTCAACCTCGAATTCGAGAATGCCCGCGTCAACGCGGATCGCGACCGGATAGTCGCCGGGGGCAGGGAGCACGGTCTCGTTCTCTGCCCATTTGAGACGGACTGGCGGGTGTAATGAATCCGGCACGGTGCAGTGCAGAGTGAGCGTGCAGGGGGACGCGACCGCGATAGAAAAGCTTTTCGCCGTCCATCGCCAGGCATTGTTTTCCAGCGCGTGCCAGCCGCTGAGAAGCTGCGAACGCTGAATCGGTTCAAACGCGCGGCTCCTCAGCAAACAAAAAACGCGCTCATCACGCTGTGTGCCCCACAGTGTGGCGCCGGCATCGTGAGTCGTCAGCCAGCTACAAACCTCCCAGCCCGTACGTTCCAACAGAACACGCAAGCCTGCTTCTGTGAAGATCCAGTAATTGGTCTCGTCCCCTTTGAGCCCGTCGCGATCCGCCAGATACGCGAGCGGGATGTCCCGCAGGTCCGTCCGCTGATCCGGAGCGAACCGCGTGACAGCGGTGCTGAGCAGGCAGTACCGAGCACACGCCGCGAGGGCCTCCAACGCACCGAAGGGATTTTTCAAATGATATAGAATCCCGAAAAACAAGGCGAGCCCGCAGCGCTTCACGGGAAGTACGAATTGCGAGTCCAGATTCACCGATTCAATCTGCACCGAGGACCGCAACGCCTTTTTCAGCGCTTTGATGCCGCGCATACCGTTGTAGTTTGTCGGCGGATTGTCGATCGCATGGACCTTGGCGCCAAGCGCTTCGAAAACAAACGAGAGCACGCCATCAGCGCATCCCACGTCCACGACGGCCTCCTTACCGACGAGCGTTCGAAGAAACCGCTCCCGGCCCGTGAGAAGCTGGTCAAGCAAGGAAAGCGTTCCAAAGCTGTCGTGCGGATACCAGTCGAAGCCAGTGGGTGCTGCCACTGCCTTAACTTGAGGCAGCTCGGCCTCGAACGCCAGCGCGTATTGGATTAAATTCGCGGATTTCGATGTCGTAGATGACCGCCTCCGATCGGAAGCGCCGCTTCAGCGTGTTCATGGATGCCGCTAAAGCACGTAGCATGCTGTGGTGTCGTCAGCGAGGGGTGACGGTCAGGGTGCTGGAGGCGTGGACCTGGCCGAACTCCATGGGGAAACTTTGGCCGGCGTAGTAGGCGTCCCACTGATCCATGTAATGGTGCGAGAGGGCTTCGCCGGATTCGCCGGCGGTGATGTTGATCATGGAACCGTCCAGGTTGGAGAGATCAACCACCATGCGCAGGGAGGGTCCCAGGCGGCGCGTGGTTTGCTTCACCGTCGTGGAGGAGCCGCTCATGGGGACCGGTCCAATGTTGAAGTAGCGCCCGAGCAGCGGCAGCTTGCTCAAAACCGGATTCTCCACCGTTAGCAGGTTGTACTGGCCGTAGTCCCAGCGCGAGAGTTTGGAGCCTTGCGACTTTTCGCCCTCGGCGATGCCGTCGCGCAGCGATTTGAGCAAGAGCGCGTCGTAATCGGGGAACCCATCATTTCCAAACCAACCCGGCGGGCGGTCGCGCAGCAATTGTTCGATTCGCTCCGGGGCGAGGTAGGAGGTCGCGTAGGTGTCGTAGTATTTGGGCGAGGCTCTTTTCGCGACGGCGTCGCGCAGTTGCTCATAGGTGAGCATGATGAGCATGGGAGCGGCGGTGCCCTTCTCCATCTGCCCGTTCCAGAGTTGACCGTTCGAGGGGCGCAGGATGCCGATGGCAGTTTGCAGATCGGAGGGCTTGGTCTTGTCCCAGGCGGCGATGAGTTGCTGCGCTAAAAACTGCGCCAAGGCGGAGTAGACGTCCTTCTGCACCGAGAGCATCTCTTCCGGCTTCCACTGCGGGCGGGAGTTGAGCCGCGCGCGGATTTGTTTGACGCGGTAATCCGAGCCGAAGCGCCCGTCGACTGGATATTTATAATCCACGGGGAACGGATTTTGATTCGCAGTGGCGATAATTCCGGAGGCGGGATTATAGAAATGCGGTAAATCGTCAAAGGGAATTAAGCCGTGCCAGGCGCATTTATCCGAAGATCCGTCCACGGGAATGTCGCCGGGGCAGTTGCGGACGGGGAGGAAGCCGGCGGCGTGATAGCCGATGTTGCCGTCGACATCGGCGTAGACGAAATTCTGCCCGGGGCCGGGGAATGTGGCAAGAGCGGCGGTGAACTCGTCCCAGTTGCGGGCGCGGTCGATGTCCAGGAGCGGGAACGTAAAGGAGGGCCCGCCGAGGCCACCCCACTCCATCGCGTAGTGGATGTTCTCATCCGTAAGGAAGATAGGGCCGAAGCGCGTGACCCAGGTGTCTAACTCCTCCGGGGCTTGGTCCTTAACCTGAATCGCGTCGCGGTCGAGGGCGGCTTGCGCGATCTTGCCATCGAAGAGGTAGCGGCCGGTCTTGAGATCGATCTGGGTGCGGTAGAGATCCTGCACGTCGAAGCCGAGATTGGTCACGCCCCAGGCGATGCGGCGGTTGTGGCCGAGGATGACGCCGGGGATGCCGGCGATGGTTGCGCCGGTGACGTCGAGACCTTCCTCACTGCCTACCGGAGGGGCTTTCAGATGCACCAGGTGCCAGGGACTGGGAAGGTTCCACTCAAGGTGCGGATCGTTGGCCAGGATCGGCTCGCCGGTGGAAGAATGCGCGCCGGAGACGGCCCAGGCGTTGGATCCGGGCTGAACCTCATTGCCGGTGCGGGCGGGATAGAGGAAGCCGACCTTGTCCTGGTCGCCGGATTGGAGCATGTGGAATTTGTTCATCTCCTCGCGCCAGGTGTTGGTGAGCAGGCGATGCATCTGCAGAGCGGCGAGCAGAGAATCGCGCATGGTCCAGGGGCGGGGATCATAGTGGAGGATGGCGAATTCGGGCGGGAGCGAGTCGCGGTGCGTTTCGATGAAGTAGTTGACGCCGCGGGCGTAGGCGGCGAGCATTTCGCGGCTGGAGGGGGTGAGCTCACGCTCCTGCTGCTCCGCGATGCGGGCCATGCGCCAACGGAGGGAGTCTTCATCGGATTCGAGCGCGGCTTTGCCAACGACTTCGGCGAGCTGACCGGCGGCCATGCGGCGCAGCGCGTCCATTTGCCACAGACGGTCCTGCGCAGTGACGAAGCCTTGCAGGAAGATCGCATCCTGCCAGGAGCCGGCGGTGATGTGCGGGACGCCGCGCTCATCGCGGACGACGGTGGCGCGGGAGGAGATGGGAGCGGTGATCGTGCCGGAGGTCTGCGGCAGGGTGCGCCATCCATACCAGTACAGGCCGCCGAGAATCGCGAGGGCCAAAACCGCTATGCTCAGATTGATCGCACGGAGCTGCGGCGTATGAAAGAAACCGATCTGCGGGAGCGGTTGTTGTTGCCGCGAAGGCTGTGGTGGAGGCGCGATCCCTGCGGCCGCGTCTTTGTTTGGTCGATCCGGGTCAGGCTGGGTCTCGCTGGGTTCGAGGGGAGCCACTGCTCGCATTGTAGCGGGTTGCGGCTCGGCCGCGGGCGCTAAACAATTTCATGCCGCTTCGTTTGCTGCTGCTGGCCGCCATCGTGGGATTGAACGGGTTTTTCGCGTCGGCGGAAGTGGCCCTGATCTCGGTGCGGCGGTCGCGACTGAAGGAGCTGGCGGCGCAAGGGCGCATGCCGGCTCGGGCGGCGCTGGAGTTGCTGGGCAATCCGGGGCGCTTGCTGAGCCTGACGCAAGTCGGCGTGACGCTGGCCAGCTTGGGCCTGGGATGGGCCGGCGAGCAGACGGTTTACGAACTGCTGCTAGCGATGCTGGGCTCGCTGGTGACGCCGCGCAACGCGGCATATCTGCACGGCGCGGCATTTGCGGTCGGATTCCTGGCCATCAGCCTGTTCCACGTGGTGGTGGGCGAGGTAGTGCCGAAGAATCTGGCGATCGAGAAGGCGGACCGGCTGGCGCTGCTGGTGGCCTCGCCGCTGCTGCTGTTCTACCGGATCGCGGAGCCGTTTGTGTTCGTGGTGGAGCGCTGCTCGCAGGTGCTGACCAAGGCTCTGGGGTTGAGCGGGCGCGCCAGCGGAGGGCATTCCACCGAAGAGCTGAAGTTCATTGTCGAATCCAGCCGCAAGGAGGGGCACCTGGAAGGGTTCGAAGAAGTGGCGATCCAGAATCTGCTGGATCTGCGGAGCGTGAGCGCGCGGGAGGTGATGACGCCGCGGGTGGATGTGGTCTCGGTGGCTTCGGATGCGACGCTGGATCAGATTCTGCGGCTGCTGCTGGAGCATCAGTATTCGCGCCTGCCGGTGTATGAAGACAAACCGGAGCACGTGGTGGGCACGATTCACTACAAGGATCTGATGCGGGTGTGGGAGCAGCGCAAAATGGCGGCGGACCATCACGTGCCGGCGCCTCCGTTCCGGCTGCGGCGCTACCTGCGGGAGCCGCTGATGGTGCCGGAGACCAAGCCGCTGAACCAGCTTGTGGACGAATTCCGCGCGGCGCATGTGCACATGGCGCTGGTGGTGGATGAGTTCGGAACGTTCACGGGACTGGTGACGCTGGAAGACGTGCTGGAGCAGATCTTCGGGCCGATTGGAGACGAGCACGACGAACGGCGGCGCTTACCCAAGGCGGGCGAGCCGGTGATCGAGGTGGATGGAAGCACGACCATCCGGGAACTCGGGTCGGAGTATGGAGTGGAGTTGCCGGGCGATGCGGGGTTCGAGACGCTGGCCGGGTTTTTGCTGTTCCGGCTGGGCTATATCCCGGCGCGCGGCGACACGGTGACGTTCGGGCCGCGCACGTTTATCGTGCAGGAGATGGACCGCAACCGGATAGCACGGGTGCGGATTGTGATGGCTCGGGCGGCGGCGGGCGGGAGGGGTGAGAAGGCGGCGAAGGGGAGCTAGCCGCGAGGCTTAGGCGGAGCTTACTCGAGCGGCGGAGCGCCCCCTTCATCCCGGTCCAGACCCGGGTTCCGGACGATGACCGAAATGCGCCGGTTGGCGGGATTGGTAGGATCATTTTTCATGAGTAGCCTCTGATCCGCGAACCCGCGCACCTGGCTGATTCGATTCTCCGGCATACCGGCCTGCTCCAGTATCCGCCGTGCCGCGTTGGCGCGATCGGCCGATAATTCCCAATTGGAATAGTCGGGACGCCCATAGGGCTTGGCGTCGGTGTGGCCTTCAATGGCCACCTTGTTCGGGAGCTTGGTTAACTCGCGCCCAAGAATCTCCAGAAGACTCGCCCCGGCCTCGGTCGGCTTCGGAACTCCCGCCTCAAAAAAGAGGCCCCGGTCGGTCTCGAGCATGTCAATTCGCAAACCCTCCGTGGTGATGGTCATGCGGATTTGATTTTCCACGTTTTTCAGGGTGGGGATCTGCTTCAACGCCTCCTCCACCTTCTCCTTGAGATGCTCCAGGTCGGCCCGGTTCAGCGTGAGGGTTTCTCCGGCCCCGGCATTCGTGGAGCCGGTCTGACGGCCTTTCCCAGTCGGATCCTGAAAATAACCACCGACCGCTTTCTGCACTTTCTCGCTGGCGCTCAACAGCCATAAGACGATGAAAAGCGCCATCATCGCGGTCACAAAGTCTGCATAGGCGACCTTCCACGCTCCGCCGTGCCCTTCCTCGTGGTGCGGAGCCTTCTTTCGAACAATGATGATCGGCGGCTGGGAAGCTCCCGAGCTCACGCTGCGGCCTCCGCAATCGGCGTGTCAGACTTGCGGCAAGCCTTATCCATTTCTTGAAACGTCGGGCGCACGTGGTGGGGAATCGCGCGCCGCGCGGCCTCTACCGCAAGTATCGGGGAAGCCCCCTTCATACCCGCCAGCAGGCCGATGCGGAGGCTCGAGAAATACTCGCCTTCCGCATCGATCTGCTTCTTGATATTGGCCGCGAGGGGCCCTAAAAAGCCGTAACACATGAGAATACCCAGAAATGTTCCGACCAGGGCCGCGGCCACTTTGTGCCCGATCTCTTCGGGAGGCCCTCCTAAGGAGCCCATCGTGATCACGACTCCAAGGACTGCAGCGACGATGCCCAGCCCTGGAAGACTGTCGGCAGCGGTGGTCAGGGCACTGACCGAGAGGCTGGCCTGCCGGTGCAGAACCTCCAAGTCAGTCTCCATGATCAGGTCCAGATCGTGGATCTCGACGCCTCCGCTTACCAGCGTTCGCGCCGTATCGCAAAAGAAATACATAGCTTTCTTGTTTCCGCTGAAGGCGGGGTGGCGCTTGAACAGCTCGCTTTTTTCAGGCGCGTCAAAGTCCTCTTCCAGCGCCGCCAAACCACTTTTGCGACTGGTGACGAAGTAATCATTCAAGAATTTCAACGTGGCCAGATACACTGGAGCGCTATAGCGGCTGCCCTTGAAAGCCTGCATCAAGTCCCCCGCAATGGACTTCAACACATGGAGAGGGTTGCCGATCAGGATGGTCCCAAGCGCGGCGCCGCCGATGATGATCAACTCGGAGGGCTGCATCAAAACCAGCAAGTTGCCCTTTTCCATCAAGTAGCCGCCGGCAATCGCGCCCAGAACGACGAGGACACCCACAATCGGGAACATGGTCTACAGAGTTCTCCTTATTCCGCCAAGGCCAAGGTTTAGGTTTATAGCTAGATCGGCAGGCGCCGACTGCTTCTGTAGAGATTTTGTCATCCGCACCCAGTGGCACTTCGAATCACACTCAGACACCTGTGTGACTGTGGCTGGAGCTGGGAGCCGGAACCATATCGGCGACTATTTCCGAAACAGCCCCATGAACGACTTCTTCTCGGTCTGTTGGGCACCCGTAAGCTTTCTGCAAAACGCAAGGTACGCTTCGCCGAGCTCGGAGCGTTTGTCAATCGATTTGGCATCCGTGGTGGAGCGCCGGACAGTCTTGTAATCATTGGGAAAGGTCATTGCAACCGGACATCCCAGAATTCGCTCGGCCTCCTCGGGACCAATATCGGTCTTGTGCCCGCGATTGAGCAGGGCCTGGACCCGTCCGCGATCCACTCCCCAATGCTCCAACTCCTGGCAGCGTTGCTTCGAAAGCGTCAGCGAAGCGAACTCAGGCGTGCTGACCACGTACACGGCGCGTGCCCGGCGGACGATCTCCGCTGTCGCCGAATTGATTACTTCGGGCAGGTCCACCAGCACAAGGTCGTATTTCGGAACAGCGAAGCGCAAAATCTGGAAGTAGTGCGTCCAGGACGGGACCGGCTCTTTGATCGCCGTGTTGGTCAGCAGGAAGTCCACCCCGCCTGCTGAGGTGACGGACCGCTGCCAGCTCAGGTTATCCATACGCGGCGCTGCGTCCAGTACGTTCCGAATCGGAGACTTTGGTTCGACGCGCAACATGGCGGAGAGCAAGCCCGAATGCAGATCCCCTTCCATCACTAATACACGGCGCTCCAGCTCCTGGGCCATGAGTAGAGCCGTATGCAGGACCACCGTGCTCGCCCCGCTGCCGGCCTTGCCGGGCAGGAACGCCAACAGATTCTCGTATGTTCCGCCATTCAATTTGTGAACCGCCGTGCTGATGGCGTGCTCCAATTCGGCAGTGGTGAAGGGCCAAATGGCGAGTGAGGTGAAATCGGAATTAAAACCGCGGTTGAGTGACATCTGAAGATCGCGCGATGCCAGACCCACAAGCGGAATGTCCGGAGATTGGATGTGGATCGCGGCGGCTTGTCGCAGATCCCGGTCGAGATCGGTTACCTCCACCAGCATCACGTCCGGTGTGGCTGTACCTAGCGCCCGGCCGATGGGGTAGCCATTTAGGCCTAGATCGACGATGGACGCAATCGTGAATTCACTCGATTCACCGGCGAACCTCCGCAGCAGGCCCGCCATATTAGGATCGGCAATGAACAGAACGGCGTTAAGCACTTCGGTGTCTGTGAGCTCCTAAGGCCCTTGTTGTTCAAGGATGGTCTGAAGTGAAGTTCAAGTCATTCAAGGTTTTAGCGTCCAGGCCATCGATTTAGTCCAGTCTACTCGATCAGGAAACAGTTAGCGCTCCGAACGCGGATTCGGAGGTTATCGGCTTCCTGTCGATCGCCCAAGGGGCCAAGGTTCCCGGCTCAGCCGGCAGGCTCTGAAGAACGTCATCCCGGCTAACGAAGGCACTTGACAGCACGGAAGAAACGTGGTTCCGAATGCAACTTGCTTGCGACCTCGCCGCCGCCCGGAAGGACGAGAGGCAAGATCAAGTTGCGCCGTCAGGATGTCCCGCACGAGGTGCACCTAACCTATTGACGCATGGTTGGGGGCTCTCGGCCAGTCGTTGCCCTACGGACCCGGGTCCTGACGGGCCGGGAGTTGATCTAGCCGTCGGACGCGCTCTTCGAGTGCTTCTGCGGTTTCGCTCTTGTTCGCCTTCTGTTAAAATTGTTTGTGACATGCGACACGTGGCGGGCTACGGCGCGGGATGATAAGGACAATTCTCCACAAGGGGCTTAAACGGCTGTTTGAACAAAATGACCCAAGCGGCGTAAACCCGGAACATGCTGAGAAGCTCCGCGATATTTTGGCGACGCTTCACGCGGCCCCAGCCGTTGCCCATATGGACCTGCCGGGGTTTCGGTTGCATTCTCTCAAAGGCCGGATGAAAGGTTTTTGGGCCGTGACCGTCCGGGCAAACTGGCGAGTGGTCTTTCGTTTTGACGACGGCGCAGAGGATGTCGATTACGTCGATTACCACTGAAAGGAATTAGCGCATGACCATGAAAAACCCACCACATCCCGGAGGCGTTGTTTTGCGCCAGTGTATCGAGCCTTTGGGCTTGACTATAACCGCTGCTGCGGACGCCCTTGGGGTTACGCGCAACACGCTTTCTGAACTGGTAAACGGGAAGCGCGGCATTTCCCCCGAAATGGCTGTCAGGCTGTCCAAGGTGTTCGGGGGCACCGAAGAGGGCTGGCTTGTGCAGCAGGCTCAGTACGAAATTGCGCAAGTCCGCCGCGACAACATGAAGCTGAAGCGATTGCAACTCGTTTAGTCCCCCCGTGCTGCCTTATGGGGCGGGGTCTTGCTGCGCCAGCAGTTGTTCCAGTTGGCGGATGCGCTGGCGCTGGTGCTCGGCGTCGGCGGAATCGGGATGGCGGGCGACGTAGTCCTTGAGGGCGTCGAGCGCGGCGGCTGCGTTGCCGCGTTTGAGGTAGATGTCGGCGAGGAAGAGCTGGGGCTTGGAGAAATGCGACGGGTCGACGCGGATGGTCTGCAGCAGGGCCGCTTCGGCGTGGCCGTAATCGCCGAGGGCGAAGTAGGCGATGCCGGCCTGGACATTGACCAGAGCGTCGTTGGGGCGGGCGGTGAGCGCTTTCTGATTGACGGCGAGAGAGTCGGCAAAGTGGCCTTGGCTCAAGAGCACTCCGGCCAGGTTGGCGGCGGGTTCGAAGGCGGAGGGCTCGCCGGCGAGGGCGGTGCGGAAATACTGCTCGGCCGCGGCGAGATCGTGGAGCTGATAGGCGATCATGCCCATTTGGTTCCAGGCCTGGGTGAAGCGGGGCGCGATCTGGACGGCTTCCTTCAGGCTGCGGCGCGCGGCATCGACATCGTGCCGGGCCAACTGCTTTTGCGATTCGCGGTATTTGTTGCGGGCGCGTTCGGGGATGGCCAGCGCGGCGGCTGAGATGGTGCCGCCGCTGACGCCGGCGGCCAGGGAGGGGTCGTAGGCGATGGTGACGCGGACCACTCCTTTTTCATCCGCCAGGCTGGGGGTGACGACGACGGTGCGGCGCGTGGCTCCGAGACCGCCTTTGAGAATAGAGACGGTGTAGTTGCCGGGGGCGAGCGCGTGGAAGCGGAACTCGCCGAGGAAGTCGGTTTCGGTGCTGGCGGTGTAGGGCTGGTCGACGGCGAAGACGGTGACGCGCACGGGGGCGCGGCCGGCGCCGGTGACCTCGCCGATGAGATCGAGATGCGCCGGCTGCTTGATGTGGGAGTGCTGAGCGGCGAAGGCCGCGGCCGGGAGCAGGAGAGCCAGCGCGGTTCGGGGCGGCATCGAACGCATCCTCGAGTTAATGCAAGGCCGCGATCTGGGCCTTGAGCTTGTCGACCCAGTCGATCTGCATTGCGGTAAGGTGCGGGCGCTCGGGGTCGAGCAGGAGGCGAGCCTGGACGTCGCCATGCTCGGAGGCAAGCTCCAGCCAGGCGATGGCTTGCAGGTAATCGCGTTCTTCCCGTCCTTCTTTGTCGAGCAGGAGCTTGGCCAGGCGAGTCTGGCAGACGGTTTCGCCCTGCAAGGCGCAGAGGCGGAAATATTGGCGGGCCTGATCGGGACTGGCGGGGAGCAAGCCGCCGTTTTCGTAGGCGGAGGCGAGGTAGAATTGCGCGGCGCGGTTGTGCAGGACGGCGGCGTTGCGGACCAGCTCCAGGCCACGATCCGGGTCCTTATCCAGACGGCGGCCTTCGAGCAGCATGCGGCCTTGATCGAACATGGCGGGCGGGTAGAATTTCGCCGCGGCGTCCAGGATCAGGTGCAGGGCTTGATCGGGGTCGCGCGGGTAGCCGTCGCCGGCCTCGAGCATTTTCGCGTAGAGATACATCGCCGGCGGATATTTTTGCGCGGCGAGATTCTTGATAGTTTCGAGAGTCTGATCGGTGCGGTGGTGGGTTTGAATTTGTTCGACCACCAGGTTGTAGCTGGTGCGGCGCTCCTCAATGCGGGGGTCGAAGGTGCGGCGGAAGATGCGGAAGTCGACGGCGACAGTGGTGACGGTTTTGACCGGCTTGCCGTCCTTGCGGCCGGGACGAAACTCCCACTGCGAGACAGCTTCCTTGGCGCGTTCATCCAAGCCGAAGCCGATGGGGCTGATGGTGGAGATGCGCGCGGGCACGCCGTGTTCGTCGACCACGACTTCGAGCACGGCGGTGCCTTGGACCAGGGCTCGGCGGGCCTGCACGGTGTAATAGGGCTGGACCTTGCGGACGACCTTGGGCGGAGTGACGCCGGGGCCGGGCTGATAGACGGTGGAATCGTCGTCAGGGGTGAATGCGGGGGTCGCGCGCGAGAGAGTGGCGGCGAGGAGCAAGAGGATCGCGCTGGAACGGGCGAGCCGCATGGTTCAAGTACATTATGCACCCGCGGGCGGGCTAGTGCATTGCACGGTGATCATGGCTCCGGACGCGTCCCTAATCGTGAGCACTGAGGGGCGCGGGCAAAAGAAACGGCCGCATCGCTAAAGCAGTGCGACGCGGCCGGAGCGCATGACGCGCGAAGCTCACAGCGCGCCACTGTCGGAGATGGATGGTGTCGTCGGAGGAACGGCCCGCAAAACGGAGGGTCGCGGCCAGACCGGCCGTTACTTCCGTACACGGAGGGCCGCGACCGGCCCTTTGGGGGCTAGCGAGCCGCCTTGCGGTTCTTGCGTCTCAGGAGACCCGCGCCGATCAAGCCCACGCCGATCAGTCCGGCGGTGGCTGGTTCAGGAACGGAACTCAAGGAGAGGTCGCCGCTGAAGGTTCCGGCGCCGGAGAAGGCGACGCTGAGGTCCTCTTCCAGGCCGAAGGGCGATCCGGGAGACCGCGCCGAAGATGTGAAGCTGAGAGCGCCGCTGGTGGATGCCGTGCGGGAGCCGATAACGGGCGACGGAGTCTCACCGCAGATATAGAAGCTTCCCGTTCCCGGCTCGTAGCAGGCGGTATCGGTCGCCGAGGTGACGCCGCTGTTCAGGGTGACGCTTCCCAGTTCATTGAAGGGACCGGAACCGGTGTAGGCTGCGGCGCCGAAGACCAGGTAAAGGGTGCCGGGTCCGGTCGAGCTGGCATCCACGCTGTTCAGATCGAGGGCGGTTCCGGGGCTGGGGTTAAACAAGCCGGTGCTGACGTTGAGAGTGAAGTTGCCTAACGTTGCGTCGACGGTCAGGCCCGTGTCTCCACCAGTTGCGGCGTCCGAGATGATGGTGCCGCTGCCGGTTGAGCCGGTCGAAACGGATGATCCATTCCACAG
Organism: Bryobacterales bacterium; assembly: GCA_963838455.1. GTDB lineage: Bacteria > Acidobacteriota > Terriglobia > Bryobacterales > Bryobacteraceae > Palsa-187. Next base: position 20,520 of record CAWISY010000029.1, on the reverse strand, counting down.
CACTGTAACTGAGTTCCCACCGCCACTGAGGCAGCCGAAGCTGGTGTCGCTCACGCACAGGATCATGTCGCTGGCGTAAGCCGGCGTCGCCGACGCGGCTGGCGCAAATGCGCCCACGGCGGCCATTGCCAAGAATGCGAGTGACGCAGGAGCTCTGCGTACACCCTGAAAAACGGTCATTTCCACTATCCTCCTGAATCAAACTCCGCCCGGTGAGCGCGGTTGGCTGAAGATAAGCTTCAGTGGCTCCATCCTACGGGGCGGGGGATTTCGTCCCAATAGTCCGGAGGTGCAAATCTCGGGAGGTACGGGGCCGAGGAAAGGCTAGTATTTTTGCGGCGGTCGGTCCAGGACTTGCATTGAGATTGGTATCGCGTGTCTCACGCTGCTGATTGCAGGGATTTCCAGTGGCGGTAGAACAGAGCCAGGGGAAGGCCGACGACGTTGAAGTAACAGCCTTCGATGCGGGTGACGAATTTGGAGGCGAGGCCCTGGATACCGTAGGCTCCGGCTTTGTCCATGGGCTCGCCGGAGGCGACATAGGCGGCGATTTCGGCTGGGGTGAGCGGGGCGAAGTGGACCTGGGTGGATTCGCAATCGACGACGGCGCCGTGGGGATGGCGCAGGCAGATGCCGGTGATGACGGTGTGGGCGCGGCCGGAGAGCGTTTCGAGCATTTTTTGAGCGCCGGCCTCATCAGCCGGCTTCTCCAACACCTGGGAGCCGGCCGCCACGATGGTGTCGGCTCCGAGCACGATTTCGTCGCGATTTTCCCAAGCGGCTTCGGCCTTTTCGCGCGCCAGGCGCGTGACGTAGCCGAGGAGGGGCTCGCCGGCGAAGCGGACCTCGGGAACGGGGCGGGAGCGGACGTCGAACGTGAAGCCGGCGGTGCGCAGGAGTTCGGCGCGGCGCGGGGACTGGGAAGCGATGATCAGGCGCATCTTTACACATCCTACAAAACGCATCCTACAAAGCCGGCACATGCTACAATCGAGGCTCCCCCGGAAGGCTTTAGAACCTGGAAGTGAGGGTCGCTGAACCCATGAAACGAGCCGGCCGTCTTTTTTCAGAAATGGACTTCCCCGATGAACTGGATGAGGCCGAGCCTCGCGCGCGGGCGGCGTGGGCGATGGCGGCGGGGAAAACGATCGCGCGGCACACGCGGGCAACGGCGCTGGTGCGCGGCAAGCTGCTGGTAGAGGTAGAGGACGCGCTGTGGCAGAGGCAGCTCGCGCCGATGGGACATTTCTTCGTGCGCAATTTGGCGAAGGAGCTGGGTCCGGGCGTAGTCACGCAAATCGATTTTCGTCCCACGCCGAAACGGCGTCCGGCGCAAACGGCTCAAACCATGTCAGGACACGCGGTGACGGCGAATGCGCAGCGAAAGGCTGCCGCGCGAGCGGAAGGGATCCAGGATCCGGTGTTGGGGATGTTATATAAACGGTCGCAGAGAAACGCCGGATAATTAGAGCAGGATGATTACGGAAGCGGAAATTCGAAGAGTGGCGGAGCTGGCGAACCTGGCTCTGACCGAAGACGAGATCGCGCGGATGGCGAAGGACCTGAGCGGGATTCTGGAGCACGTCGACAAGCTGAATGAGCTGGACACCAGCGGGGTCGAGCCGATGGCGCAGGTGCTGTTCGACGCGGAAGAAACGGCGACGCTGCGCGAGGACCAGGAGCGGCCGTGCCTGACCAATCGCGATGCGCTGGCCAACGCGCCGGTGGCTGGGGCGGGATATTTTAAAGTTCCGAAGGTGATCGAAAGGTAAAAGCCCGTTGAATTTAACCGAACACACCATTGATTCGATCCGGCAAGGGCTGCTGGCGAAACAATTCAGCGCGGAAGAGGTGACCCAACAGGCTCTGGCTTATGCGGAAGCCGAGAATCCGAAGACGAATGCGTATCTGACGCTGGCTTCGGAGCGGGCGCTGGAAGCGGCCAAAGCGGTGGATCAGAAGATCGCTGCGGGCGAGGATCCTGGGCCGTTGGCCGGAGTGCCGATCGGCGTGAAGGACGTGATCGTCACGCGCGGACTGCGAACTACGTGCGGGTCGCGGCTGCTGGAGCATTACGTTCCGCCGTACGATGCGACGGCGGTGATCCGTCTGGAGCAGGCGGGCGGGATCGTGCTGGGCAAGACGAATTGCGACGAGTTCGCGATGGGATCGTCGAACGAGAACTCGGCGTTCGGGCCGGTGCGGAATCCGGCTGCGCCGGACCGGGTGCCGGGAGGGTCGAGCGGAGGGTCGGCCGCGGTGGTGGCGCAGGGAACGGCGGTAGTTTCGCTGGGCTCGGATACGGGAGGGTCGATCCGGCAGCCGGCTTCCTTCTGCGGAGTGGTGGGCGTGACTCCGACCTATGGGCGCGTTTCGCGATACGGGTTGACGGCGTTCGCGAGTTCGCTCGATCACATCGGACCGTTTGGGCGGACGGTGCGCGATGCGGCGGCGCTGCTGCAGGCGATCGCGGGACGCGATGAGATGGATTCGACCTCGGCGTTTGCGCCGGTGGAAGATTACGCGGCAGCGATGGATGGGAAGGTTCGCGGTAGGAAGATCGGGCTGCCGAAGCAATTCTTTGAAGGCTTGGCCAGCGAGACCGGCGATTTGATCTTGCAGGCCGTGGAGGTGCTGAAGAAGCTGGGGTGCGAGGTGGTCGATGTCGACCTGCCGCATACGCGTTACGCGGTGCCGTGTTACTACGTGATCGCGACGGCGGAGGCGAGTTCCAACCTGGCGCGGTTCGACGGCGTGCGGTACACGGCGCGGGCGGCATCGGCGGGGACTCTGGCGGAGATGTATCGGGTGACGCGCAATGAGGGATTCGGAGCGGAGTGCAAGCGTCGCATCATGCTGGGGACGTATGTGCTGAGCGCGGGTTATTACGACGCGTATTATCTTAAGGCGCAGAGAGTGCGGGCGTTGGTGGCTCGCGACTATGCGCAGGCGCTGGAGCAGGTGGACGCGATCGTGGGACCGGTGTCGCCGTTTCCGGCGTTCAAGCTGGGGCAACTCATTGACGACCCAGTTGCAATGTATCTGTCCGACATCTATACGATCACGGGCGACCTGGCGGGGATTCCGTGCATGAGCGTGCCGTGCGGGAAGACGCAAGAAGGGCTGCCGGTGGGACTGCAGATTTTTACGCGGCATTTCGCCGAAGCGGAAATGTTCCGGCTGGCTGAAGCGTATGAGCGGGCCGCGACATCGTAGAATTGAACGAGGATAAAAAACCATGCCCTTTACCGTACCTGCTTTGCCCTATGCTCCCGACGTATTGGAGCCGCACATTGACAAGATGACCATGGAGATTCATCACGGCAAGCATCATAACGCCTACGTGACGAATCTGAACAAGGCGCTGGAGGCGCATCCGGACTTGCAGTCGAAGAGCCTGGAGGAGCTGCTGGCCAATAACTGCGCGGTCGTGCCGGAATCGATCCGCACGGCGGTGCGCAACAACGGAGGCGGGCACTGGAACCATTCGATGTTCTGGCACATTCTGGCGCCGCACGCGGGAGGGTCGCCGGTGGGACACGTGGCGCAGGCGATTACCGGGACGTTCGGCAGCTACGACGCGTTCAAGGAGAAGTTCGCGGCGGCGGCGCTGGGGCGCTTCGGATCGGGCTGGGCGTGGCTGATCAAGACCGGCTCAGGTTTGGAGATCATTTCGACCGCGAACCAGGATTGCCCGGTGATGGAAGGCAAGCACATCGTGATGGGCCTGGATGTGTGGGAGCACGCGTATTATTTGAAGTATCAGAATCGCCGGCCGGATTACGTGGGGGCGTGGTGGAACGTGGTGAACTGGCCGGAGGCCGAGAAGCGGTTTAACGGGAAGTAAGCCGAAAACACAATTGGCCACAGATGAACACGGATCAACACAGATAATATATTTGTGTGCATGGCTTGCCCTGGGTTTGAACTGCGGAGTAGAGTCCACATATGGAAACGATCCAGGTTGTGCTCGACGGCAAGCTTCTGCGGGCGGCTGACCGCGCTGCCCGTCGCGCGAAGCTGAACCGCTCCGCGCTAATCCGCGATGCTTTGCGAGAGCATCTCCGCAGAATGGAGATCCGAGCCCAAGAGGAACAGGAGCGGGCCGCCTACGCGCGCCTGCGGCAGGACGAGAATGAACTGCTGGCATGGGATCCTGAGGCGATATGGCCGGAGAAATAGAGCGAGGGGATGTTCGGCTGTATCAATTTCTGAGCCCAGACAAGCGGAGACCGGTGGTGGTGCTGACGCGTGGCAGCGCGATTCGATTTCTGTCGACGGTGACGGTGGCGCCGATTACATCCACAATCCGCGGAGTGCGGTCCGAAGTGTTCCTGGACGAAGGCGACGGCATGAAGGCTCCGTGCGCCGTCAACCTCCACGGCGCGGTATCGGTTCCGCAGCGACTCCTGGGGCGGTGTGTGGCTCATTTGAGTTCCCGAAGAATGAGCGAGATCTGTGCCGCGTTGCAGTTCTCGCTTGGTTGCGACTCTACGTGATCCGCAACCCAGCCCGACAGCCCGGAGCCGATGGGATTACTCTCCGGCCCTCGCGGCTTCGCCGGCCTAACGCTAGCGCCGTTCCCGGCCGATAACTGAAGACCGGGCCTTATCACCGCATAAGGAATCGTCCGGTTCGACCAGGAATGATCTCACTAAAGAAGTACATTGAAGGCCGCGCAGAGGAGTCGGTACGCGTGCTGAGCGAGTCCTACCGCGCCTCCCTAACCGCGGTAGGCGTGGGCGCGACGCAGATTTGTCCCCACCTGGGAGAGGATTTTCAGCGCGATCTATGGAAGCTTCGGGATGCGCTGGGTCCCGAGGCTCCGCCGGAAGCTGTGGCGCAGACCGGCAAGCAAGTGGAAGAGGAAATCGCGAGGTGGGGCAAGACGGCTTCCGAGTACCTGCAACAGACGGCTAACCAGGTCAAGGAGATCATGCTGATCGTGGCGGAGACCGCGCATGCGGTCGCGGAACGGGACCAGCGCTACGCGCGGCAGTTCGGCGAATTCGCGGAACAGCTAGCGGCGATCGGGAACATGGAGGATCTGGGGAAGGTCCGGCAGTCGCTGGGCAAGAGCGCGCTGCAACTCAAAACCTACGTCGAGAAGCTGGTGGAAGACGGCGAGCAATCCGTATCCAAACTGCGGGCGGAATTGTCGGTGTATCAGAACCGGCTGGACGAAGTGGAGCGGGTGGCGACGCGGGATCCGGTGACGGGAGTTGCGAACCGGTACAAGGCGGAACGGCAACTGCAGCTTCGCGTGGAGCGTTGCGGTGTTGAGCATTGCAGCAAGGACGCGGCTCCGAAGCTTTCGGTGGCGATGTTCGATTTGGACAATTTCAAGCAGATAAACGACCTCTACGGGCACCGGGCCGGGGATGAACTGCTGGCGCAGTTCGCCACGGAGCTGCGGGGCGCTTTCCGCTCGACGGATCTGGTGAGCCGCTGGGGAGGGGACGAGTTCCTGGTGATCGTGGATTGCAGCGCCGAGGAGGCGCGCGACCGCATCGCCCCCATGCGGAAGTGGGTGGACGGCGAGTACACGATCAAGAGCGGCGGGGAAGCGCGCAAGGTGAGCGTGCGCGCGTCGCTGGGCGTGGCGTCGTGGAAGGCGGGGGAAACCGCGGCGGAGCTGGTGGGGCGCGCGGATGCGGAGATGTATCAAGAAAAGGCCCGCACCAAGCAGGCCGCGAAGGGATCGGGGAAAACGGCGAAATAGCGATTCCGCCGCAAGAACCCCGAGAACATCCATGGAAGCGTTGGTGGCGCGGCAGGCCATTTTCGATCGCAAGCAGCGGCTGTACGCGTACGAATTGCTGTACCGGTCGGAGGCGGCGCGCTCGGAGTTCGACGGCACGGACGCAGCGGCGGCCACAGGGCGGGTGATTTCGAACACGCTGCTGGCGATCGGCGTGGAGAACCTGCTGGGCGGCAAAAAGGCATTTCTCAACTTCGACCACCGGTTGCTCAAAGACGGCATGCACCGGGCGCTGCCGTGCGAGACGGTGGTGCTGGAAATCCTGGAGACGGTGGATCCGACTCCGGACTTGATCGCCTTGTGCCGGAGCGTGCGGGCAGAGGGCTATTCGTTCGCGCTGGACGATTTCGTGTCGCAGCCCGAGTTTGAGCCGCTGACGCACATTGCCGACATCATCAAGGTGGACTTCCGGGTGACGCCGAAACAGGAGCAGGAGCGCCTCCTGCGAACCTACCGGCCGCGGGGCATCCGCATGCTGGCCGAGAAGGTGGAGACGCGCGAGGAGTTCGACTGGGCGTACGCGGCCGGGTACGATCTTTTCCAGGGTTACTTTTTCGCGCGGCCGGTGATCATGAGCGGCCGGGAGATTCCGGCGGTACAGCCCATCTGCCTGCGCCTGCTGCGCGAGACACAGCGGACTGACCTGGATTTCCAGCAACTGGGGGTTCTGATTCGCGGCGATGTTTCGCTGGCGTTCAAATTGCTGCGCTACGTAAACTCCGCGATCTTCGGGCGGCGCGTGAAGACCAGCTCCATCGTGCAGGCGCTGGTGATTCTGGGCGACGACGGGATCCGGCGCTGGTCGGCGATGGCGACGCTGCCGATGCTGGCTTCGGGCAAGCCGGGCGAGGTGGTGACGCTATCGCTGGTGCGGGCGCGTTTCTGCGAGAGGCTGGCCCAGCTCGGCGGGAGGGTGCGCGATAGCGATGCATTCATCATGGGGATGTTTTCACTGCTGGATGCGCTGATCGACTGTCCGCTGGAGGAAGCGCTCGAGTCGATCGACCTGGACGCGAGGATTCGAGAGGCGCTGTTGGGCACGGCGGAGGAGCAGAGCGTACTGGCGGGGATTTACCGGCTGGTGACGCGCTATGAGTCGGGCGAGTGGGACGGGATGGAGCAGCGGGCGCGCGACTGCGGAGTTCCGGTGGCCTCAATCGCACTGGCGTACCTGGAATCGGCGCAGTGGGCAGAGCGGTGGATGGGCCGGGGCGGGGCGTGAATATGGGCCACAGATGAACACATGGTAAGCGACGATTTCCCAGAGGATCATCTCGAACGGGCCGTCGAGTTGGGGCGGGGTGAGCTTGCCGTAGTGGCCAGGGGCTCGTACTCATGCGTTCCTTTTCACGCGAGGGGCAGGTTGGCCTGGGCTTTGAGGGTCCAATCGGCGAAGGCTCCGCGGGCGAGTTTGGGGAAGGCCGCGGCGGCGATCATGGCGGCGTTGTCGGTGGAAAGGCCGGGAGCGGGGAAGTAGGCGGGGAAGGGAAAATGGGCGCGCTCAACGGCACGGCGCAGGCCGCGGTTGGAGGCGACGCCTCCGGCAATGATGAGCGAACGGGCTCCGATTTCTTCGGCGGAGCGGGCGGCGCGGCGCAGCAACTCCTCGATGACGGTGTGCTGGAACGAGGCGAGAACATCCAGAGTGGCTTGCGGGGTGAGGGCGAGCCATTGTTCCAGAGAGGGCTGATGATTGGAGGCGAGTAGCGCGCGGCGCGCGGCCACCTCGGCTTGCATGTCTCCGTTTTGCATACTTCTGGCTTCGAACCAGCGCAGGACAGCGGTCTTGAGGCCGCTGAAGCTGAAGTCGAGCGTGTTGCCTCTCATCTTGGCGAGGGTGAAACGCACGGCATGGGGATCGCCGTGGGGCGCGAGCATGTCGACGACCGGGCCGCCGGGATAGCCGTAGCCGAGCAGCTTGGCGACTTTGTCGAAAGCTTCGCCCGCGGCGTCATCGCGAGTTTTGCCAAGCAGCCGGTAGCCCGATTCCGTTACTTCAAAAAGATGCGTGTGGCCGCCGCTGACGATGAGCGCCAATGCCGGGTACTCGATTGTGTTCTGGCTGGCGACCGAGTGGATGTGGCCTTCGATATGGTTGACCGCGATCAGCGGCAGGCCTTTCGAGATGGCGAGAGCCTTGGCATAGGTCATGCCCACCAGTAGCGAGCCCACCAGGCCGGGCCCTTGCGTGACGGCGATGGCGGAGAGCTGGTCGAGCTCGACTGCGGATTCTTCGAGCGCGAGGCGGACTACGGGGACGATGGCGCGGAGATGCTCGCGGGAGGCGAGCTCCGGGACGACGCCGCCATATTTGGAGTGGGTCGATATCTGGGAGCTGATCACCGAGGAAAGAATGCGCGAGCCATCGGCGACGACCGCGGCGGCGGTTTCGTCGCAGGAGGATTCGATGCCCAGAATCAGAGCCACCATTCGCTAGTCTAAAGGTCTACTGTGCTGCTTAGCGAATTTGAATACGACCTGCCGCCGGAACTGATCGCGCAGGAGCCGCTGGAGGACCGCTCGGGCGCGCGCATGCTGGTGGTGAATCGGGCGAGCGGGACTTGGGAGGATCGGAAATTTACCGATTTTCCCGGTTACCTTGGCCCCGGCGATTGCCTGGTGCTGAACGATTCGCGGGTGTTCCCGTCGCGCCTGATCGGGCGGCGCGAGCATGGCGAAGGCGGCCGCGTGGAGGTTTTCCTGGTGCGTCCGGTGCCGGGCGAGGAGCTGGTTTGGACGGCGCTGGTGCATCCCGGAAGGAAGATGCGCACGCGAGAGCGGGTGATCATTTCGGAGGAGCTGAGCCTGGAGATTCTGGCTCGGGCGGAGCATGGCGAGCGGACGGTGAGGCTGGAGCCGAAGGGCGATCTATATGAGGTGCTGGAGCGGGCGGGTCACACTCCGCTGCCGCCGTACATCCGGCGGACAGACACGGCGTCGGACCGGGAGCGCTATCAGACGGTGTATGCGCGGGAGCGGGGATCGGTGGCGGCTCCGACGGCGGGGCTGCATTTTACGCCGGAGATTCTGAATCAGTGCGAGGCGGCGGGGGCGGAGGTCGCGCGGGTGACGCTGCACGTCGGGCTGGGCACGTTTCAGCCGCTGCACACGGAAATACTGGAGGAGGTGAAGCTGCACGCCGAGGCGTTTCATGTGGGAGCGGAGGCGATCGCGGCGATGGGGCGGGCGCGCAGGGTGATCGCAGCGGGAACCACCAGCGTGCGGGCCATCGAAAGCGATCCCGCGAAGATCGAGACAGACCTGTTTATCGCACCCGGTTTCACCTTCCGGCGCACCGGCGCGCTGCTGACCAACTTCCATCTGCCGAAGTCCAGTTTGCTGGTGCTGGTGTGCGCGTTCGCGGGCAAGAATTTGACGCTCGAAGCCTACAAACATGCGGTGGAAGAGCGGTACCGGTTCTTCTCCTACGGCGATTGTATGCTGATCGTGTAGCGGTTTGCGGCAAAAACCGCTCCCTGGCGGTCACGGCTCGGTAAAACGTGGAGTAGTCTGAGTCGCCGGGGGTATTGTGCCATAATCAACCAGAAGGTCGATTTGCCCATACATTCGCCACTTAAGAGGCTGCTGGAGCTCGCGCGGAAGCGGGATCTTTTGAACCTGGCGCGGGACAAGGGCGCGCTGGTTGCGTGCCTGATCCTGGGCGGGATGGCGCTGCTGCTGCTGGCCGGGACCGACATCCTCAATTGGTATTGGCTGGCGGCTCTGGCCGCGGTCAGCGTGGGCGCGGGCGCGTACCTGGCGCGAAAGAGCCTTTCCTCGGGCTACGTTCTGGCGCAGCGAATCGACCAGAAGCTGGAACTGAAGGACGCAATTTCCACCGCGTATTATTTCGCCGAGCATCCGGAGCCGGCGAAAGCCGCCATCTGCGAATCACAGCTTCGGGAAGCGGAAGCGGTGGCGGAGCGGGTGAATGTGAAGCTGGCGCTGCCGTTCACGCGGTCGCGGTTTATGGCGCCGGCGGTAGCGCTGGCGGTCGCGGCGTTCGGGCTGTTTGCGGTGCGCTACCTGGTAAGCGGCCGGATGGATTTGAAGGCGTCGCTGGTGCAGGTGGTCTACGACAATTTCTTCACCAGCAAGACGGCGGAGGCGCGCAATCACTTGCCTCCGCGGGCGAAGTTCGAGCCGCAGACAGGGAATCCGAACCAGGACGCGCAGTCGATCGAGGCCGACCGGCAGCCGGAGGATCTGCTGGATTCGCAGGATGCGACGGAGCAGGCCGAGGCTGCGGACGATAACTCCAAGACCGCGTCTCAGGAGGGCGACAAGAAGACCGGCGAGGGCAAGAGCGGCGATAAAGGGAAGGACGATTCCTCGGCCAAGGGCAACGACGCGCAGAATAAGGACCAGCAATCTTCCGAGGACGCGAAGAACGGGGAGTCCAAACAGGGCTCGCAGCAGGGCGGCAAGCCGTCGGCCAATCAGAAGAACGAAAGCATGCTCGACAAGATGAAGAATGCGTTGTCGAACATGATCGACAAGCTGAAGCAGGAGGCTTCGGAAGGATCGAAGGGCGATCAATCCCCGCCGCAGAATAACGCGTCGGACCAGAAGCAGGACCAGGGCGACAAGGGGCAAAAGGCGAACCAGGACCAGTCCCAGGCGTCGGCCAACGGGGACCAGAGCCAGCAGGCCGAGGGCAAGCAGTCCTCCGAGGCCGGCAACGACAAGAAGGCGTCGAATCAGACCGCGGGGCAGGATTCAAAGAACGGAATCGGGTCGCAGGACGGGGAGAAGGCCATCAAGCAGGCCGAAGAGCTGCAGGCGATGGGGAAGATCACCCAGATTCTGGGAAAGCGCTCGGCGGCGGTGAGCGGCGAGATGATGGTGGAGGTCGGCTCCAGCAAGCAGCAGTTGAAAACGCAGTGGGCGCAGAGCCAGGCTAGCCACACCAATGCGGGGGGCGAGATTCATCGCGACGAGATTCCGATGACGGAGCAGCAGTTCATCGAGCGGTATTTCGAGGAAGTGCACAAGTCCACCGGAGTTCCGGCGGACGGCGCCAAGAAGGACGGCTGAAGCAGCATCCGGAAGCCCTGGGGGCTACGTAGTACCCGGTATGAATTCGCGCGTAGTTGGTTTGCTTGCCTCGATTGCGGTGTTCAGCGCCGCGGCCTCGGCCCATCCCATGGGCAATTTCAGTGTCAGCCACTACACTAGGCTGGAACCTTCGGCCAAAGGCGTGGAAGTGACGTATGTGCTGGACCTGGCCGAGGTCCCCACCTATATATTGATGCGCGATTGGAAGCTGGACGCGAAGAGCCCGCAAGCGGATCTAGAGGCAAAAGCTGCGGAGCAGGCGCGCGAGTGGGCGCAGGGGCTGGAGTTCGAGGCCGCCGGAAAGAAGGTCGAGCCCAAGTTTGTCTCCGCGGCCATCAGGGTGTCGGATGGCGCGGGCGGATTGGCGGTGACTCGGATCACTTCGACTTTTGAACTGGCGGGAGTGAAGCCGCCGCTGCAGTTCGAGGATCACAATTTTCCGGACCGGGCGGGGTGGAAGGAGATCGTGATCCGCGGAGGCTCGGGCGTGGAGCTGGAGCGGGCGAGCCAGGACTCGACGGACCGGAGCAAGGCGCTGACCGAGTATCCGGCGGATCCAACTTTGGCGCCGCCACAGGATTTGCGGGCGTCGGTGGAGTGGAAAGTCACGGGCGTGGACGTAACGAACGCCGCCCCGAAGGTGGTCGCGCCTGAGGTTGTAGCGATCGCGCAGCCGAAACCGGTCGCGACTTCCGCGACTCCTCCGCCGAGCTCGACGCCGCAGGTGGCGCAGCCGCCGGGGAGCGTCCTCAAGGGCGATTTCTTATCGCGCCTGCTGGCCAAGGACCGCATCGGATGGCGGTGGATGCTGCTGGGGCTGATCGTGGCGTTTGGGATCGGCGGGGCGCACGCGCTGGAGCCGGGGCACGGGAAAACCATCGTGGCGGCGTACCTGGTGGGTTCGCGCGGGACGCCGAAGCATGCGGCGATTCTGGGCGGGGTGGTCACCTTCACGCACACCATCAGCGTGTTCCTGCTGGGTCTGGCGATGCTGCTGCTGTCCAAGACGATCGTGCCGGAGCACGTGATCCGGATTCTGGAAGCGGTGTCGGGTTTGTCGATTGTGGCGATCGGGGCGTGGATGCTGTACCAGAGGCTCCGGGGGCTCGGGAAAGTTGCGCCGGCGCATCATCATTATCGTCACGATCATGACCGCGATCATCAACATGATCACGGGCACGACCATCGCCATGAACACCCGCATACGCATTCGCACGATCACGGTGGCCACGTGCACTCGCATTTGCCGCCCGAGGAGATCAGGCTCGGGAACCTGATGGCGCTGGGAGTGAGCGGCGGGCTGGTGCCGTGTCCGGCGGCGCTGGTGATCCTGTTGGCGGCGATCGCCTTCGGGCACGTGGGTGCGGGACTGGTGCTGCTGGTGGCGTTTTCGCTGGGTTTGGCGGGGGTTCTAATGGCGGTGGGCATGATGGTGCTGTACGCCAAGAGCTGGCTGCCGGACCCGGGCGCCTCCAGCCATCACCCTCTGTTCCGGCTGGTTCCGGTCTTGTCGGCGATCGTGATTCTGTGTCTGGGACTGGTAATGACGGGCGTTTCGCTCGGATGGCTAAGGCCCGGGTTGTCGGTATAGCTCGGAGCGCATGAGGCTAGTGACCGGGAAGGGGCCGGGCATTTATACTTGAGGCTGCGTGTATCGCCATTACTCAGAGCCAGAACCGCTGCCTTGGGCTGACGCCTGCTTTAAGTGGGTGGAAGCATGCACCGTGATTGGCATTGTTGTTTTGGCCTTGGCCGGCATACTTTACGAACTCTTTTGGATTGTTACGGGCGGCTCGTGGGCGGACGCCCATGGACGATTCCGCGATGCGGTGAGGGGCGTGGACACTCATTGGAAGTTGGCGCTTATCTTGGCCGTTCCCCTGTTCTATCGAACGACACGAAAGTTCTTGGACAACCTTATGGAGATCGGTCCGTTTAAACGGCATCCATTGGCTGGTGGCCCTCCACAGGAAGGCAGCCGCGAGTAGCATGTCAGACCTACAAATTAAGCCAAGGGGCTATCTAACCATCCAATACCCAAAGGCGAGACGCAACTTGGGTATTCGCGTCAGGGCCAGTAGAGCACTAGACATCTACACGATTCCCGTGGATGAATTCGGAAAATGGCGACAGCGGCAAACGTTTGGAGGGTCGGCGTTCACCCGGACCAAGAACCTGAACGTTGACCTCAACAGCGGACACGAGTTCGAGTCCCCCTGGTATTTGGTCTTGGAGAACAGGTCCGACGAGTTCCCGGTTGACGTTGACTATGATGTCTTTGAGGGATAGACACGCCTCTCGACCGGCGCATCAGGGCGCTGTTGTTTTGTCGATAACCTTGATGCTTGACGGCTATCAGGCCCGCGGCGCACGTGCGAGGACGAGCTTGAAGTAGCGACCCTCTGCTGTTTGAGCTGGACCAGCTCGCGCTCGAAGATGGCGGCATCGTTTGGGATGCCGATGGATGTCCGACATAACCGCTCTGAGGACTATTCGGTTGCGAACTGCGCTACAAGCCTATCCTGGCGGGGCAATACGGGTGGCCCCTTCGGCACGGGTTCAAGCGCACGGGACTGGGCGCACTAGGGCTGCATCGACCAAGGCGGAAAGGCGTGGCTCGCGAAGCAGCGCAAAGCCTCAGGGCAGGTGGCGCTCGGGTTCGCTCCGAGGCTATAGGATCGGTCCCGGTTTCCTCAACAATCCAGCAGTCGGCGCGTACGCCGAAGGGCATGTTTGTTGTAGCCCGACTCAAGCGGTGTCACTAGCAGCACATCAGGATCAGATCCGAACTCAATGCGCTCATGAACGATCTCGTGCGAGTCATCATAGATCACGGTCCGGAGTCCTTGGGTCGGGATTTCGGGATCGAGTTTAATGTGACCGTGATGCTTGCGCACCCGGCGGTTGGTGTTGTCCCAATCGGACGCGACTACATCAAGAATGTCAGACGCTCCAAACCACCTTGGCGTGATTGTGGTTACGAAGGCACCTGCCATCTTATCCCCCAGTTCTCGCCCGGACGGCTCGTAGGCATCCCACTCTCCCTCAAACCGCATCGCAGCGCGCCGCTTGTTCAGCAGCCGCAAAACATCTCCCAGCGGCTTTCCAGCCGCCCGGATCGGACTCAGGATATGCATCATGCCCTCAGTTTATCATTTCTCCTTTTCTTCGCTACGATGGGGCCGGCTTCTGAGGCCGCGGGTCACTAGGGCGAAATGCATGAGCTGATGGCCGATGGATTCGACCAGTACTGTAGGTACAAACTCTAGGGGGGACTTAAGGGGTTTACTGCGTAGTATTTCTGTCCTATCCGCCGTAGCATGGAGTCGATGTCGTGGTCCGATGACATGCGCTGCTTGTATTGCGACGGTAAGCTACCGCTCTACCGCAAGATCACCAATGGCCAATTTTGTTCCACCAGTCACCGCAAGGCGTATTGGCTGGAGCAGGAGCGGCTGGCCGTGGAACGCCTCCACCAGACGCACAGCTCCTTAGCTGCGGCGCGTCCTCCGGTTCCGGCCGAGAGTATTCTGGGGCCTGCTGCTGCGCCCGCTGAAGCGGTGCTGGGGGGATTCCTGCCTTGCCCGCGGCTGTATCCGCAATCGCAGGGAGCTCCGTTGATGCTGGCGGTGGATCCGCTGGTCTATGAGATGGAGCTGCAGCCGGGCAAGCCCCTGTGGGTGCCGCGCGAGCATGAGGTGCGAAGCCTTCCCGGAGCGAGCGCCATCCGGATGGCGCAGGTTTGGTTCGAGGCGCAGTGGCTGAAAGCGGGCAAGGGCGCGGGACGAGTGGCGCCTCGCGGCGGAGATTGCGCGCCGCGGTGGGTGGCCCTGCAGCCGGTGAGCAGACTCGAGCCCGGGAAGCCCGCGCAGTTGCCCGTGCATGTTCCGCCGATGTCCGCGCTGCGGACGCAGGGAATCCTGCCGCAGGCCGCCGCGCCGGTGATCAGTCTGAACCCGCGCAACGAGATTGTCGCACGGATGGAGCGTCCGGAGGCTCGGCTGAGGCTTGGGATTGCTCCGGTAAACGCGGCGGCGAATGCGGAAACCGAGAATCGGCCGCAGGCGGCGCCGGAGCCGGTGGTTCCGGCGGTGGATCGCATGTTCGCGCTGGGGCGTTTCTGTCCGAACGACGCAGCTCTGGTCTGCAGGAGCGCGATCGAGCCGGTGCCCTCGCTGCTCCCGTTGATCTCTCATCCGGAGCACCGGGTGGAGAAGACGGCGCAGCTTGCGGAAGCGGCCGGTCCGCAGCCGATGGCGCGATTGGCTGCGGTTGCCGGGGCGCGAGCTGCCGCTGCCGGAGCGTCAGGAGCGATTCCGGTACAACCCATTCCGGTACAACCCATTCCGATGCAAGTAGATACGACCTCGCAGGGACGGTCGCAGCGGATTCAGATTCCGTCGTCGCAGCTCGGCCTGGGAATGGGCCGCGGGTGCCGCTATCCAGTCCAGTACAAGCAGGACGGCAAGCCGGGTTTGCATGCCGATCCGGTGGCTTTGCACGCGGCTCACGGCGAGGTGAAGCTGCCCGGGCCGCAGGCCGCGACGCCCCAGCCCAACGCATTACTGGACGCGATTGTGCCGCCGCCGGCGGGACTGGTCGCGCTGAAGGTGAAGCTGGGCGGGCCGGTCACCAAGCCGATTCGGGCGCTGCTGCTGGACATCGCCACCATTCCCCAGCCGCTGAAGACCGAACACATCCTGCGCGGCTCCGGCCTGGAGCCGATGGACGACAAGCCGGTGTCCGACCATTTCGAGATGGACGAGGGCGCGGTCCCGGCCTCGATGTTCAACCGGATGGCGACGAAAGCGCACCTGTGGACGCAGGCCTCGCGGCTGTGGCGGGTTGCGCCGCGCGACCTGAAGATGCTGGCGTTCGCGATACCGGCGCTGCTGGCGCTGGCGTTTCACCGGGAGCTGCCCAAGGTGCGTGTGGCCGCGCCGCAGGTCTCGACCGCGGTATTTCGCAACAGCCTGCACAACGCCGTGAACACGCAGTTGACCAGCGTGCAGAAAGCGGTGATGGATCGCGCCGGGGTTGCTCTCGACGACGATTTCCGCTCCGGCCTGGACGACTGGGGAAGTAAGGGCGACGCCACGGCGATTTGGTCCTTCGACGCCACCGGCTTTGTGCAGCCGGGACCCCTGGCGCTGTATCGTCCTTCCATGAATCTGGGCGATTATGAGTTGCAATTCCTGGGAATGATCGATAAGAAAGCTTTGAGCTGGGTGGTGCGCGCGGCGGATTGGGACAATTACTACGTGGTGAAGCTGGAAGTGCTGAAGCCGGGACCGCGCACCACGCTGGGCCTGACTCGCTACGCCGTGATCAACGGCATCCCCGAGCGCCGCGTGGATACTCCGGTGCCGATCGAGGCGCAGCCGGATACTCTGTACCGCGTGGGCGTCGAGGTGGAAGGCGAGAATTTCTCGGTCACCATCCAGGGACAGATGATCGATAGCTGGTCTGAGCCGCGGCTGATGCACGGCGGCGTGGGCTTCTTCACCTCAGCGGGCGAGGGAAGCCGCGTGCGCTGGATCGCGGTACGTCACCAATACGATATGCTGGGCCGCCTATGCGCGTACCTGGCGCCCTATGAAATTCCAACCACAGACGGGAGCTGGTAAACCAACATGAGTGGACGCAAGAACGTGAACGGCGCGGCGGCAAACGGTAAGGCGGCATCTCCCGCCCTGGCCCGCTCCGTGGCCCTGCATCTGGAAGGCAAGCGCAAGGAAGCCCTGCGCGAGATCAACACGGCCATCGAGGGCGGCGAGGAGAACGCCGAGATTCTGGCGGCCAAGGGTCACATCCAGTTCGAGCTGGAGCAGTTCGACGATGCGGTGAAGACCTACGAGCGGCTGATTGCGATCGTACCGCAGCATCCTACGGCGAGTTTCAACCTGGGCATCTGTTACGAAAAGGCCGGGCGCTGGCAGGAAGCAACGGACTCCTTCAACAAGGCTCTGAATTCCGATCCGCAGCGGATGGAAGCGCAGCTCGGCCTGGGCATCTGCCTGTTGCATCAGGAGAAGCCGGAGCAAGCCATCGCGTGCTTCGACAAGGTGCTGGGCAAGCAGCCGGACTTGGAATCAGCGCTGTTCGGAAAAGCGGTTTCCCTGCAGTTGCTGTGGAAGTTCGATGAGGCGACGGCGCTGTACCTGAAGATTCTCGAGAAGAATCCGCAGTCGGAGGAGTGCCTGGTGAATCTGATCACCATCGGCATGGCGCGCAAGGAGCACCCCTCCATCCAGCAGTATTCGGAACGGCTGCTGACGATGCGGCCGTTTTCGCAAGCTGCGCTGGAAGGCCTGGCGACCTGCGCGTTTCACGACAACGATTTCGAGGCGGCGTCGCGCTACTGCGCCAAGCTGGTGGAGTTCACGCCGGATCACTTCGAGCGCTGGTTCAACCTGGGCGTGGCGGAGCAGAAGTGCAAGCGCCTGAATGAGGCGGCCAAGGCGTATTCCGAAGCGGTGCGCATCCGTCCGGACGCCAAGCAGGCGCACGTGAACCTGGGCATCGCGCGGCAGGAACTGGGCGATCTCAAGGGCGCGCGGGAATCGTATGAGCGGGCGCTGCAGATCGCGCCGGATCTGGCCGACGTGATCTACAACCTGGCCAGCGTGCTGGAGCAGCAGGGCGAAAAGGAAGAGGCTGAACGGCTGTACGTGAAGCTGCTCAGCCGCAATCCCGAATGGGAGGACGCCTGGTTCCGCCTGGGCTATCTGCGGCTGCAGCGCAACGACCATCGCGGCGCGGCAGAGGCTTTCCAGGCTTGTGTGCGCAAGCGGAGCCCGTGGCCGGAGGCGCAACTGAATCTCGGCCTGGCGTACTGGAACATCGGCGACCAGGAAGGCGCGGCCAAGGCGTTCGAGAGCGTGCTGGAGAGCGAGCCCAGCTCGATCGACGCTTTGCGCGGCCTGGCGGCTCTGGCGGTGGAACGCGAGGAGCTGGACAAGGCTCTGGATCTGCAGGCCAAATTGATTGAAGCGGGCGAGCGCACGCCGGAGCTGTTCTACAACACCGGCCTGCTGCTGCAGAAATCGGGGCAGATCGAAGACGCGATCCGGCTGTACCAGGAAGCGCTGACGGAGCGTCCCAACTTCGCGGAGGCTCTGCTGAACCTGGGCCATGCGTTGAAAGCCAAGGGCGATGTCGACCAGGCGCGCACTTACTGGAAGCAGGCTTTGGAGCAAAAGCCGGAGCTCGCGGCCGGGTATTTCGAGCACTAAACACCACTCCCTGTGGCGGGTGGCTCAGCTTTTAAATCGCGCACAACGCTTCGCTGTGCGCCCAGTTCGCTATGTCAAACAGAGCCGCGCCCGCAGGAAGCGGGAACTCACTGCTTCCGTCTGCGAACCGGCCGCTGCGTTTTCCGAATTGCCCGCAATGCGCGCACTTCTTCCTGCGTAAGCGGCCGGGTCTTTCCGATTTCCAACCCGCCGATTTGGATCGCGCCGAATTTGGTGCGCACCAGTTTCAGTACTTTCGCCCCAAGGGCTTCCACCATGCGGCGGACTTGCCGGTTGCGGCCTTCGGTGATGGTGATCTCGAAGAAGGTGAAGCGCGGGGAGTCGCGAATGCGGGTGACCTGGGCTGGGCGAGTGGGGCCGTCTGAAAGCTGGATGCCATCGCGCAGTTGCTGGAGCTGCTCGTCGATGAGGAGCGCGGAGGCTTTGACCAGGTACGTCTTGGGGACGTGCGATTCGGGGTCGGTGACGTAGTCGCCGAAGGCTGTGTCATTGGTCAGAACCAGAAGACCGCTGGTATCTTGATCGAGGCGGCCGGCGGGGAAGATCCAACCGGGTTGGTCCGATAAAAGATCGTAGATGGTGGGTCGGCCTTCGGGGTCCTTGTACGTGGTCAGGTAGCCTTTGGGCTTGTAGAGCAGCAAGTAGATCTTGCGCGCGGCGCGGAGGGGTTTTCCATCGAAGGTGATGCGGTCGTGTTCGGGGTCGAACCAGGCATCGGGGTTCTGGCTCTTGCGGCCGTTGACGGAGACCCGCCCTTCGGCGATCCATTTGCGGGCGTCGGTGCGGGAGCCGAGCCCAGCGCGCGAGAGGATGCGGTCGAGGGTCTTTTGCACCTCTTTCTTCGCCACAGTTCAGTAGCCGTTCAATCCCGGGCCACAATCAGGCCCACCGCCGCCACGGCGGCGACAGCGAGGCCCCAGCTTGTCAGCCATTCGTGCTCGATCAGATAGCCTCCGATGGGCGGGGCGCAGATTTGCGCGGCTGAGTAGAGGGATTGCGTGAGTCCGAGGACCACGCCCTGCTCCTCGCGCGAGGTGCTCTTGGTGATCAGCGCGGTGAGAGTGGGGCGCACCAGACCACCGATCGAGGTGACAACGGTGGCCGCGAGCAGCACCGGCAAGCTATGGCAGTAGGCCAGTAAGACGTAGCCGGCGGCGTAGCCCAGGAAACCCGCGCGCATGAGCGCCTTTTCTCCGAAGCGCTCCACCAGCTTGCCGAGGGAGGGGCCCTGCAGCAGGATTCCCAGGAATCCGGCGAACATCCAGACGTAGCCGAGCTGGACGGGTCCGAAGGGCAGGCCGTGCCAAGTGAGGCGCCGCTCAGAGAAAAGCGGGAGGCCGGAAACGAACCAGGAGAAGCTGAAGGCGAAGGCGCAGAATTCGAACAGGCGCGGGGCGACCACGGGACGGCGGAAATATTCGGCGTAGGCTCCCCATTGGACCAGCGAGAGACGGCGGCCGCCGGGGCCTTCGGGCTTGCCACCGCCGGGTTTGACATAAGGGAGCAGAAATGTTGTGGCGAGGATGCTGGTGGCGGAGAGCACAGCCGCGGCGAAGATGGGGTAGCGATAGTCGTAGCGCGAGAGGAAGCCGGAGATGCCCGGTCCGATGAAGAAGCCCATGCCGAAGGCGATGCCGATGAGGCCGAAGGCCTTGGCTCGCTTCTCCGGCGCGGTGACGTCGGAGATGTAGGCTTGCGCGAGCGAGAGGTTGCCGGCGGTCGATCCGTCGATGGCTCGCGCCAGGAACAGGATCCAGAGATTCGGCGCGAAGGCGGTGATCAGGAAGCCGATCAGCGTGCCGCACTGGCTGACAATGAGCAGCGGCTTGCGGCCCATGAAGTCCGACATGCGGCCCAGCAGCGGGCCGGAGATGAGCTGGCAGGCGGCGTAGAGGCCGATGAGCCAGCCGACCGCAAAGGGGCTCGCGCCGAGTTTTTCGGCGTAGAAGGGCAGCAGCGGGATCATGATCGTCAGGCCGAGGACGTCGACGGCGACGATCAGAAAGATGGGGAGCAGGGGCGAGGATCGCAAGAACTATAATGCCATGCGCCTACACCCAAATGGACTGGGGTGAAATCACCCAAATGGACATAGTGTTCGTATGCCGGGCCATCCGGCCAAACCGGCGCGGCTGACCCAAAGGTCCTTATTTTCAAACGCCGTAGCGGCTCCGGTTCTCCTCTCAGGACCCGTAGCGCTAGCAATGCATGGTGCACCGCAAGTGCCAGTATTGCGCCCCCTTCGCTGTGGGCCCAGAATTCAACGGCTGAGAGGTTGCCATCCATTGCCTCGCCTACGATTAAGTCCCGCGCTGCTGCCACGCTACGCGGCAAACCATCGTTGCTTGGACGCCCACCCGCCTGATATGCGGCTTGAACCGCTAGTGTAGTGTCCACGAATTAACTGGACAGGCGTTTGCGGCGTTTCGGGGCAGTACAACCGGG